>JAJQEE010000014.1 GCA_021201865.1 Tannerellaceae bacterium
AATACAAAAATAAAATTAAGAGTACAGGGATTAACCAATAGCCAGATCCAATCGGGTGCCTATGCATTAATCCTGGCAGAGGAAAATGGCTTACGGAGAATTCCTATCATAGTAGGAACAGCGGAAGCACAGTCTATTGCCATTGCTTTGGAAGAGATTATTCCTCCACGTCCTTTGACACATGATCTGTTTGCTAATTTTTCCAAGGCCTTTGATATTGATCTTCAGGAGGTTTTTATTTATAAATTTGAAGAAGGGGTTTTTTACTCCAGACTGCTTTTTACCCAGGAAGGGCGGGAAGTACTGCTTGATTCCAGAACGTCCGATGCGATTGCGATTGCTTTACGGACTCAATGTGAGATTTATACAACGGAAGAGATTATGCAGGAATGTGGTGTAGTACTGGAAGAGTCTTTATTTGCTGAGGAAAACGAATTACCGGATCCAGAAGAGCTGGAACCCGGGGATATCAAAGATGAAGGACAGTTGCGGGAATGGTTATTTTCTCTGGATGCAGATGAATTAAAGGAACGACTCGAAGCTGCGATAGCAAGCGAGAATTATGAAAATGCAAAAATGTATAAAGACGAGTTGCGTCGTCGTGAAGAACAATAAATAAAGAAAATGGAACAGGCACTAAGTATTAACTTTGAATCAATTTTACGGGGAATTTTAGGTATGTTGTCAGTCGTAGGGGTAGCTTTTCTGATGAGCTATGACCGGAAAAAGATTGACTGGAAATTAGTAGGAGCGGGACTTTTCCTGCAATTAGTATTTGCTTTAGCGGTTTTGCATATCCCTTTTGTCGGAACTGTCTTTGAATGGTTAGGTGGAGGATTTGTGAAGCTAATGGACTTTACACATGAAGGGCTTGTGTTTTTGTTAGGCCCCTATGCGTTAAGATCCAATGGATTTAGTTTTCTGTTACACTCTCTCCCTATGGTAATCTTTTTCTCCGCACTTGTTTCTCTTTTTTATCATTGGGGAGTTATCCAACGAGTTGTTAATGCTTTCTCCTGGATGTTACGCCGGGTTATGAATATTTCCGGTTCAGAAGGTCTGGTTTCAGCCGGGAATGTATTTTTAGGTATGACAGAATCCCCTGTATTGATCAAGAATTATTTGCCGGCAATGAACCGTTCGGAGATCTTTCTGGTTTTGGTGTCCGGGATGGGAACTATCGCTGGTTCTGTGATGGGAACTTATATTGGTATGTTGGGAGGAGAGGATCCTGTCGTGCGGATCATGTTTGCGAAACATCTCCTGTCAGCCTCTCTGATGGCTGCTCCGGGAGCTATCGTAATTGCTAAAATTCTATGTCCGCAAACCGAACCGGTAAGTGACCGGATGGTTCAGATGGAAAGAATAAATCAACAGTCAACTGCTTTGGATGCGATCTCTGCCGGTACTTCTACCGGAGTGAAACTAATGGTGAATATCGCGGCGATGCTGCTTGTTTTTATTGCTTTAGTAGCTTTGGCTAATTACATTACGCAGGATGTGATCGGAAAATATACCGGTATCAATGATTGGATTGTGAAATTCACAGAGGGAAAATCAACCGGACTGACTTTCCAGTTTATGGTCGGATTCCTACTGTCTCCTTTTATGTGGCTGATTGGTATTCCTGCGGATGATATTATGTTGGTGGGCTCTTTGCTGGGGCAAAAAACGATCCTGAATGAATTTGTGGCTTATTTCCAGATGCAGCAGTGGAAAGAGGCGGGATTGTTTGTCTATGAGAAATCGATTATTATGTCAACCTATATTTTATGCGGGTTTGCCAATATCTCATCTATCGGTATTTTGTTAGGCGGTATGGGGGTATTGGCGCCGGAGAAGCAACATATGATCACCAAATTTGGTTTCCCGGCTATGATCGGAGGAGCTTTAGTGTCTGTGATGTCCGCGACTATCATAGGAATGATAATGGGTTAAAATCATTTTTATATGCAAATATTTTACACACCGGATATTGCCGTAAATCCGGAGTTACCTCAGGAAGAAGCTCAACATGCAATTCGGGTATTGAGGCTGGTAGAAGGCAATGAGATCCTACTGACAGATGGAAAAGGCTCTTTCTATAAAGCCGCTATTACCCGGGCACATCCAAAACATTGTGAAGTGAATCTTATAGACCAGTGGGAACAACCTGATCTATGGAATTTTGATTTGCACATAGCAGTAGCACCCACAAAAAATATGGACCGGCTGGAATGGTTTGTTGAAAAAGCTACAGAGATTGGGATTGATGAAATCACTTGTTTGCAGTGTCGCTATTCCGAAAGAAAAGAGGTGAAGATTCCTCGTCTGGAAAAGATCGCGGTAAGTGCAATGAAACAGTCTCAGAAAGCTACTCTACCGGTTTTGAGAGAAATGACGACCTTCCGTGATTTTGTGTCTAAGCCTTTCGCAGGACGTAAATTTATTGCCCATTGTGAGCCGGGAGAAAAAAAACTACTGAAGAAAACTTATCTTCCCGGAGAAAATGTCCTGATCCTTATAGGGCCGGAAGGAGATTTTAGCCCTGAAGAAATCAGACTGGCATTGGAACAGGGATTTGAACCTATTAGTTTAGGTGATAGCCGGCTTCGTACAGAAACCGCGGCACTGGTAGCTTGCCATACGATCCACGTTTGTAATTAGTGGATGATATATAAATAAAGAAGGAGAGGCATGCTTCACAGCTTCCTCTCCTTGCAAACACAAAACAATCAACAAAAAACTGTTGCCTGAATTTATTATCTGATAAATAAAAGCTCTCTGTATTTAGGTAGTGTCCACATTTCGTTATCTACTACCAATTCTAATTTGTCAACATGATAACGGATCTCTTCTAACATCGGATAGATTACATCATGATAAGCAATTGCTTTTTCTCGTTCACTTTCAATCTTATTAGCAACTTTACGGGCTTCCACCATTTCATCCACTTTTTCTTTGATAAAGATGGTTCTGTCTGCTATATCTTCAATAATCTCCAGATTTTTGGCAGATAGTTTCGACGCTTTATCCGCAGGGAAAAGTTCACGCATTTTATATACGTTGTCGATTAGTGAAGATTGATATTTCGTTGCTATAGGAATGATGTGATTCATGGCCAGATCTCCTAATACACGGGCTTCGATCTGGATTTTCTTTGTGTACATTTCCCATTTCACTTCGTTACGGGCTTCCAGCTCTTTGTGATTCATAACACCGGTGGATTCGAACATCTGTACTGTGCTTTCTTTCAGATAGGCATCAAAGATCAATGGAACACTGGTTTCGCAATCCAGACCACGAAGTTTAGCTTCTTCTTTCCATTCGTCTCCGTAACCGTTACCATCAAAACGGATGGCTTTGCTCTCTTTAATATCTTTGCGTAGTACTTCTAAGATAGCTGCAAACTTTTCTTTTCCGGCAGCGATCTTTTCATCCACTTCAGCTTTAAATGTCTTCAACTGTTCCGCAACGGCTGCATTTAACGCTAACATAGCACAAGCGCAGTTAGCTTCGGAACCCACTGCACGGAACTCAAAGCGGTTACCGGTGAAAGCGAAAGGAGAAGTACGGTTACGGTCCGTGTTATCAATCAATAGTTCTGGTATTCGTGCGATATCCAGTTTCAGACCTTGTTTGTCTGCTAATATGAAGTCTTCGGAATCACTGTTCTCTAAGCGTTCCAGTATAGCAGAAACCTGGGTCCCAAGGAAACTTGAAATAATAGCAGGGGGTGCTTCATTAGCTCCTAAACGGTGTGCATTGCTGGCAGAAGAAATACTGGCTTTTAGCAAAGCATTATGTTTATATACCGCTTTCAGAACATTAGAGACAAAAGTAATAAAGCGTAAGTTATCTTCCGGAGTTTTTCCTGGAGCCATCAGCAATACACCTGTGTCTGTTCCTAATGACCAGTTATTATGTTTACCCGATCCGTTTACCCCCTTGAATGGTTTTTCGTGAAGAAGAACACGGAATCCATGCTGGCGTGCGATGTTACGCATAAGACCCATGATCAGTAGGTTATGATCGTTGGCCAGGTTACACTCTTCAAATACCGGAGCCAGCTCAAACTGGTTAGGGGCTACCTCATTATGACGGGTTTTTACGGGTATACCCAGCTTCCATGCTTCAATTTCCAGATCTCTCATAAATTCGATCACCCGGGTAGGGATTGCTCCGAAATAATGGTCTTCCAGCTGCTGGTTTTTACTACTCTCATGTCCCATTAAAGTACGGCCGGTGAGTAATAGGTCCGGGCGAGCTGCATATAAACCTTCATCCACTAAGAAATATTCCTGTTCCCATCCTAAGTAAGAAAATACTTTGGAGACTGATGGGTCAAAATAATGACATACTTCTACGGCTGCTTTACTAACTGCCTCCAGAGCTTTCAACAGAGGGGCTTTGTAATCCAGAGGTTCACCTGTATAAGAGATGAAAACGGTAGGAATATGTAAGGTGTCTCCCACAATAAAAGCAGGAGAAGAGGGATCCCATGCTGTGTAACCACGAGCTTCAAAAGTATTACGGATACCACCATTGGGGAAACTGGAAGCGTCCGGCTCCTGCTGAATCAATAGTTTTCCGGAGAATTTTTCGATCATTCCTCCTTTGCCATCCGGTTCAACAAAAGCATCATGTTTTTCTGCTGTTCCTTCTGTCAGAGGATGGAACCAGTGAGTATAGTGAGTAGCACCCATTTCAATCGCCCATTTTTTCATGCCGTTTGCCACAGCATCGGCAATATCACGGTTTAAAGGAGCACCGTTATCTATAGAGTCAACTAACAGCGAAAATGTTTTTTCCGGAAGGTACTTGAACATTTTCTCACGGTTGAATACATTCATAGCAAAATATTCAGAGGGTCTTTCTACTGGCATTTTCACCTCCGCGGCTTTTTTTTCAAAAGCTGATTCTACAACTCTAAATCTTAACTTTGACATACTAATTTGTTTTATAGAAGTTATAATAAATGGATATTGTTTTTACTGCAAATTTCGATCTGTTCTTCCGGCCATATAGAAGCCTGAGCTTCTCCAATATGAGCCTTTTTGAGGAAGAACATACATAAACGGCTCTGGCCGATTCCACCTCCTATGGAAAGAGGTAGTTTGTCTTCAAGGAGTGCCTTGTGGAATTCAAGCTCCTTACGTTCCGGACAATTACAGGTTTCTAACTGGTGCTGTAGTGCTGTTTTGTCTACCCGGATTCCCATAGAGGATAGTTCAAAGGCACATTGTAATACTTCATTCCAAAGGATGATGTCTCCATTCAAACCGGAGAAGCCATCTATATTCTGAGTACTCCAGTCATCGTAGTCCGGTGCACGTCCATCATGTTTTTCTCCGTTGGTTAGTATCCCTCCGATTCCGATAATAAAGATCGCACCGAATTTTTCTGCCGCTTTGCTTTCTCTTTCGCGGGGGGATAGTTCCGGATACATCTGGAGTAGTTCCTCCGAGTGGATAAAAGTGATATCTGCCGGCAGGGAGGGGGTAATGTGAGGATATGAGTCATATACCTGTGCCTCAATTTCTTTTAATATGCCATATATCTGGCGGGCTGTCTTTTTCAAATAATCCAGGTTGCGGTCTTCCGGGTGAATGGTTCTTTCCCAGTCCCATTGATCTACATATAAAGAGTGCAGGTTATCTAATTCTTCATCACTCCGGATTGCATTCATATCGGTGTAGAGGCCATATCCCGCAGGGATGCGGTAGGCCGCTAATTTCATACGCTTCCATTTGGCAAGTGAGTGAACTACTTCTGCCTGGCGGTCTCCCATACATAAGATCGGAAATTTGACAGCCCGTTCTACTCCGTTCAGGTCATCATTTATACCAGTACCGGACAGAACAAATAGCGGAGCGGTTACGCGACGTAGGTTTAATGTTTTGGATAGTTTTTCCTGAAAGCCGGTTTTTAATAATTGGATGGCCTGTTCTGTAGTTTCAGGCATCAACGTTTGTCTGTAATCATTTGGAATAATAAGTGCCATAACTTTTCTATTTATTGTTGAATCTTTTGTTTTGTGTTTTGAGTGAGGGGTGATCTTTTCAGACCACCCCGGTCTGTTTAATTATTATAGGTCGTTTCACCATGTTCATAAATATCCAGCCCTTCTTCTTCTACGCGGGTAGGGACTCTCAGGCCATGAACCAAATCTAATCCTTTGAATACAATGAAGCCCATGAATGCTGCCCAACAACCTACTACTGTCGTTCCGAATAGCTGTGCCAGGAAGAAATTAGGACCCGCTCCATAGAACCATCCCTCTTCGATGGCAAGTAGCCCCGTAAGAACAGTTCCCAGGAATCCACAGACTCCATGTACGGCAGAAGCACCTACCGGATCATCAATCTTTAAGACTTTATCAATGAAATCTACAGCAAAGATCATTACTACGCCACTAATGGCCCCGATAACTGCAGCTCCTGCTGGTGATACCAGATCACAACCTGCGGTGATACCCACTAATCCAGCCAGTACACCATTCAGGGAAAGTGAAAGGGAGGGCTTTTTATATTTGAGCCATGCTGTGATCAGTGAGAAAAGCCCTCCGGCACAGGCTGATAAGTTAGTTGTCAGGAATACATGTGAGATAGCTACCCGGTTTTCCTCACCGGAAGCTGCTAATTGCGAACCTGGGTTAAAGCCGAACCAGCCAAACCACAGGATAAAAACTCCTAAAGCAGCTATAGTCAGGTTGTGACCAGGGATAGCCCGTGATTTGCCATCTTTGCTGTACTTTCCGATACGGGGACCGATAATAGCAGCTCCCACCAGGGCTACCCAGCCTCCGACAGAGTGAACAATCGTTGAGCCGGCAAAATCATGAAAAACAGTACCGAATGTACTCATCATGAAGCCGGTTTCTTCTTCGTTCATCAGCCATCCTCCTCCCCAGGTCCAGTGTCCGGAAACCGGATAGATCAGCACACTGATTAGAATAGTATAGGCTATATACATGGAAAATTTAGTTCTTTCAGCCATTGCACCGGATACGATCGTAGCCGCTGTTGCGCAGAATACGGTTTGGAAAACCAGAAATCCTTCGATTGGAAGTTCTGTTTCCAGAAAGTTGAAATTGAAGAAATGCGGCATTCCCATAAAATCACCACTTCCCCACATAATTCCGAATCCGATCGCCCAGAATAAAATAGAACCTAAGGAAAAATCCAATAAATTCTTCATTAATATATTAGCTGTATTCTTGGTACGGGTAAATCCTGCTTCTACCAGAGCGAATCCTGGTTGCATGAAGAATACTAACATGGCGGCAAGCAACATCCATACGGTGTCGAGCGATAATGCTAAATCGGTTATTGTATATGTAGTGTCCATAATTTTATCATCTTTTCGTTTTAAATTTTGATTCTCATTCCTTATTCTTCGTGTTCAGCATTGTAAAGTGCTATATCACCACGTTCCCCGGTACGAATACGGATGGAGTCTTGCACAGGGATTACAAAGATTCGTCCGTCACCAATCTCTCCTGTCTGAGCTGCATTCACGACTGCCTGAACTGTTTTTTCCACATTTTTGTCACGTACCACAATCGAGATCAAAATACGTTCGATGCTGCTGGTATCATACACTATACCACGGTAGATCCTGCCTTGTCTGGCTTTTCCCACACCTCTTACTTCGTAATAAGAAAACCATTCTATATCAGCTTCTAATAACGCCTCTTTCACGTCTTCAAACTTTGTTCTACGGATAATTGCTTCAATCTTTTTCATACCTACTTTTTTATTATATGGTATTGAAAAGGTGCATAGAGTCCCCGTCCGCCTCCCAGAGATGGTTGCGGTATAACATTCTATAAAATCAATAAACAGGGGACGGTTTCTCTATACTAACCTTTTTCGAATAACCTGATAGCTATAGTTTTTTAGATATATAATTTATAAACTGATCCCGAATACAATAAATACGTTATCTTGGTTGGGGGCAAACACCACCTCTGTAAAAACAGGTAACGCAAATGAATCTGTGATCCGGATATCTTTACTTGCCTTTAACGAGAGAGCACATAGTGCAAAACCATCTTTCCCCTCCCGGTGGTACATCCCTGTCCATGGGGATACCCCTATTCCGGCTGTCAGATCTATTCCTTTTACGCTG
Organism: Tannerellaceae bacterium; assembly: GCA_021201865.1. GTDB lineage: Bacteria > Bacteroidota > Bacteroidia > Bacteroidales > Tannerellaceae > UBA4116. The sequence continues at coordinate 8,113 of JAJQEE010000014.1, forward strand.
AAATCGTAATAGGCTTCCACATAGGTGGAGTAGTAATGGTCTCCATTCTCTTTTCTGTCGCCATCCATACCGAACATGGTATTCCAGGCAACTGTCAGCGGAAAACTTTCTCCGAAATTATACCCTATGGTTCCTTCCAGATAGTGGTTTGCTGTATAATTTCCGTAACGGATCCCTTCATCTCCCCACCAATAATCGGTGAAAGCGATATTGAATCCTCCGATCTCGTACCCTAATGTCAGGTCAAATTCTTTTCCAATGGTTGAAAAATCTGTAGATCCCCAGGCTGTTAAAGACAAGCCTCCGTAGGATAATGTAAGACTGGGTTGAATGGATACTCCGGCCTGATAAACGCCTCGCCACACATAATTACTAACCAGGTCAGCAGAAGGGGTGATCTCAAATTTCGCATTTTCCTGTGCGAATATAGAAGTAGATATAAGTATTCCAAGTAGTATTGACTTTACCTGTCTGAATTTAATTGTTTCCATTTTGCTTCAATTGTTTTACCTAAACTTATTAATCTAATACCTAATACCTTGCCTTCTTCCCTTTACCGGCCGGATTGTTCCAAAAGCAACCTATAATAACCACTTTTTCATTCTACTCATAGCTTCCAAAGTGTCATCTCTGTCTCCAAAAGCGGTTAACCGTAAATAGCCTTCTCCACTGGGACCAAAGCCCACTCCGGGAGTACCTACAATGTTAACCTCGTATAATAGTTTTTCAAAAAATTTCCGGGAACTCATGTCGTTTGGAGTTTTGATCCAAAGATAGGGAGCGTTATCTCCTCCATATACTTTCAGACCGCATTCCAGTAAGCCTTCCCGCATGATCCGGGCGTTGGTCATATAGAAATTAATAATCTCTTTTACCTGTGCCTTTCCTTCCGGTGAATAAACGGCCTCCGCACCTCGTTGGGTAATATAACTTGTTCCGTTAAACTTGGTACTTTGACGACGATTCCATAGTTTATTTAACTGAACCCGTTGTCCGTCCAATGTAAAAGCATTTAACTCTTTCGGTACAACTGTATATCCACAACGTATACCGGTGAAACCTGCTGTTTTGGAAAAACTCCGGAATTCAATCGCTACTTTCTTAGCTCCTTTAATTTCATAAATAGAGTGGGGGATGTCCGGATCCTGTATATAAGCCTCATATGCTGCATCATACATGATAAGAACATCGTTTGCTAATGCATAATTTACCCACTTCTTCAATTCTTGTTTAGTAAGAGTAGTTCCGGTCGGATTATTTGGATAGCAGAGATACAAAATATCTACTCTCCGGCTGGGCAGATCCGGGATGAAGTTATTCTCTTCAGTACAGGGAATATAAACTACATCATTCCATTTCCCGTTTTCCAACACTCCTGCACGGCCACTCATTACATTAGAATCTATATAAACCGGATAAACCGGATCAGTTACGCCAATACTATTATCGTGCCGTAAAATATCTCCGATATTACCTGTATCACTTTTTGCACCGTCGCTGACAAAAACCTCACTCGGCTCTATGGTGATCCCCCGGCTTGCAAAATCATTTTTTATTATAGCGTCGATTAAAAAAGAATATCCCTGTTCCGGACCGTAGCCATGAAAAGTTTCTTTGCTACCCATGTCATCTACTGCTTTGTGCATGGCCTCCCGGACTGCTGCTGGAAGTGGTTGGGTCACATCCCCGATCCCTAACCGGATTATTTTTTCTTTTGGATGAGTTGCCTTAAAACTATTTACTTTCTTAGCTATATCAGAAAATAAATAATTGTTCGGCAATTTCATGTAATGTTCATTAATCAGTGCCATATAAATCCATTGTTTTATGTTGTTGTTTTATGTGTTTGTATTTATAACCGGATAGAACCTTCAAAAACGATCACCGCCTCTCCGGTCATAAAGATATTTCCGGTTGTTTCATCCCATTCAATGTCAAGTGGTCCTCCATCCATAATAATTTTTACTTTCCTGCTGCTTTTTCCCCTTATAATTGCTGCAATTGCAGTGGCGCAGGCTCCTGTTCCACATGCCTGGGTGATTCCTGATCCTCTTTCCCAGACTCTCATCCGTAGAATATCTTCTTCAAGGATTTGAACAAATTCAACATTGGTCCGGTTGGGGAATAGAGAATGATGCTCTAATAGAGGACCTACCTTGTCCAGTTCAATTTTTTCTACATCATCTACAAAAATAACCAAATGAGGATTTCCCATGGAAATGATAGTACCCTGAAAGGAGTGTCCTTCTACTTGGAATGAAAGGTCTCTTTCTCCGATTTCCGGCTTACCCATATCTACTGTTACTTCCGTCACCTCTTCGTTTGTGACCTGTAAATTTAATGTTTTAATACCGGATAATGTTTCCAGAGTAACAATTTGCTTGTCTGTCAATCCTTTTTCATATACATATTTTCCAATACAGCGGGTTGCATTTCCACACATCATGGCTTCAGAACCATCTGCATTGAATATTCGCATACTAAAATCAGCAATCTCTGATTTATCAATTAATACAAGACCGTCTGATCCAATACCGGTATGAAAGGTACTCCATCGAATAGAGAGTTTTTCCGGATCTTGTAAAGGAAATTCTAACATATTTATATATATGTAATCGTTTCCTGTTCCATGCATCTTTGTGAATTGTATGTTTTGTGTCATAATATCTTTTAAACGTTGATTGCTGTGACTATTTGTTTGTCTACTTTGCAAATGTATGACTTTTTGTTATGATGACAATGGGTTTTGTTGCTAAATGTTTAGTGTTTTTTTATTCTGTGATAGTTTGTTCTAAAAAAGGGGTATAGAATGATAGATTGTAATTAAAACTGCCTAAGAGAAGATATGTTGTAAGTTTTGATAAATGTGGATATGTCTTTAAATTCCTAATATAGGAATATTAATAATAGAATGCAAAGGAATTGATAGAATACTTTATCGAAAAGATAGGTTTTTCTGTTCATTTCTTGCATTATTTTATGAGGATGTGGAATGTGCGATTGAGTTGAATGAAAAATGAAGGATGTGAGAATATTTTCTACTTTTTATTTCTTCATATATAAAATGTACGTGAGGGTACTGTTTGTTTGGATAGTAAAAAATAGTTGGT
>JAJQEE010000079.1:0-3651 GCA_021201865.1 Tannerellaceae bacterium
ATAAAATTTTAACTATTTATATTTATAAAATTATTTTTTATTATTAATAATTAAATTATCTACAATGAAAAAACTATTATTGATTTTAATTTCTATTTGTTTACTTATATCTTGTGGACAAAATGATGAATTACTTGAATTGAACCAACAGACTTCTGCAATTTTTGAGAATGAAAATCTGACAGATGCTGAATCAAGAACATTAACTTTAATGGATCCGGCCAATCAGGTTCCTTTGTATGAATACAGTTGGGCAGAAGATTACTATTATGCAACTCAATTTTTAGGAGCTACCTTTTATGATAATAACAGTGGTCATACTTATTCCTATTCAAGACAGCTTGGTAAAATCGCCGGAAATTTATACCCCTATTATGGTCTTATTTCAGTTATTAATAAGATAGCGGTATTCTATAATCCCTCTACCCAACATCACAAAGTGTTATATGCTATAGCTAATTCGGATTCTTTTGGAGGAAGAGAACCTGGAGACTACAAAGTCCGTGATTTAGGTTATACTTTATGGACCCCACATCCAGATGATTATCATTATCTGGAGGATGGTTCCTGGAAATTGTTAGAACTTATTCAAAATACTACCACGAATGCTTATCGTGTAACCACTGAATCAGAGACTCCTACAGGGTGGAAAAGAATCAGAAGCTTAGGATTGGTAATTCTAAAGTAATTCTTTTCTTAGATCAGATTTTGTAGATTCCCTATTCTATGAATTGAGTTTTATATAAAGATGGAGTCTAATATTTTATATTAGATTCCTCTTTATATTTAATACGGATTATAACATTTCACAGGAATTCGCTCCTAAAGTATACCCTCAGCAAACCCATCAATTTACATAATTTTAGACCATAGCTACCCAGATAAGACTGTAAGCTTTCAAATTTTCGATAAACAAAAATAAGAATGTTATGGGACTGATAATATACAGCGCAAAGTCTTTTAATGTAAAGCTTAAATGTACCCATTCAGGCTACCGGGAAACTTGGGTTCACAGAAGAGGCTTCTAAACAGCTTGGGTTAACTGAGAATTCTTATCTAAAATTTGGAAAAGATGAGGATAATGGGAATTTTTATCTCATTCACTCCTCGGAAGAGGATGAAGAAGGATTTAAGGTTAATAAGGCGAGTCGTTATTTTTATGTAAATACTAAAGCTTTATTTGATTCCTTAAATTACGATTATATAAAACATACTATCATCTTTGATACGATTGCGGCTAATGAATTAGGAAGCAATGTATATCAATTAAAAGAAAGGAAAAAGCTGAGAATAGTGTGTCTGCATTACAAGAGGCGAGGAAATATTTTCCTTATACTGCTAATGGTTGTATTCACTCTTGTCCTGAAATTCATAGGAGATAATAGTATGAAGAAAAATCAGCATGTAGTACCTAATAATGGGGCTTGGAGCGTAAAGGGTACTGGTAATTCCCGGAATACTAAAACCTTTGAAACTCAACGTGAGGCAATAGACTTTGGTCGAAATATTGCGAGAACTCAGGAGGCTGAATTGCTTATTCATAATAAGCAAGGTAGAATACGGCAGAAAAATAGTTATGGGAATGATCCTTACCCTCCTAAAGGGTAACTATCTATAGGAAAAAGGGGACGGTTTTATAAATCGTCCCCTTTTTTATTGTATTTTTTTATACTGAGTTTTTAGTGTTTCAGTCGGTGGGTTGCGGGGTCTTGTCTGCAATCCCAGAAGCGGACTATTACAACCTCCTGCTTTTCTTCGTCAATGAAGTAGACTAATTTATAATGATGTCTTACGATTGCAGATCTGTATTTTTCCGGCTCATCTATTAGTAATGGTTCTATTTGGGCTAACTGCGGAAAATTTTCAAGACGTTTTGTTTCTGTTACGATATCGGTATAAAATTCTTTTGCAACTTTTTCGCTTATCCCTTTATGATAGTTGTATATATCTGTTAGGGTGTTGCTGGCTTCTTCCTCCCAAACTACTTTCATTGAACTAGTTTTGCTAATACTTCTTCGTTAGAAATAAATTTTCCTGTTCCTTCTTTATATGCACGGGTTGCACGTCTAACTCCTTCGCGCATTTCTTCAACTGTTTCTTGTCCTGGCAGGCGTTCAGTTGACATACTTGCAAAGATTGATTCCAAACGTTCAAATTTAGAATCGTCTGTGTCGTTAAGTATCTGCCGTATAAATTCGGCTTTTCTTTCTAAGATTGTCATGACCTAATTTTTTAAAGGTTGGTTTTCTATTACAAAGATAACAATGTTTTGGGATAGTTGATTGATTGTGTGCATTATAATTTTGTTATTTATCACTGGGTTCTGGAACAAAAAGAGTATAATTTATTGCTGTTGCCTTTGGGTATTTGTGATGTTTTTTGAGGCTTTTAGTATTATAATTTTTAAAGGTTTGTGAGGGGTTTTTCTTAAACTATTATCTATTATTTGTAGTACCGAATTACCAGATGATTTTATTATGTATATTAATTTACAACACATCTTATTATTGTTAAAGATATAGAAGCAGGCTTACGGGTGCAAGTCCCGAGACTCTGAGATGTGCATTCGTGTGATCTGGTGTTCGGCGAGACCTGCTTCTTTCTTTATTAATTCTATAAACTATTTGTTATGCCGAACCCAACAAACAGAGCTAACGACCAGCAGGTTGTTACAAACAATCAATCCAACCAAGGTTTTAAACCTCGTTTTCTGACGCTTTGTTGTAAAGATGGAACTCCTGGTGTTATCAGGGAAGGCCTTCGGAGGCTTGGTATAGTTACAGCGTAGTCACACGTTTTTTATTGTTATATGATTAAAATCTTTGTTTAACAGCCTTTCTACTGAATGACTGAGATAAATATACGGATTTTAAATTATTGGACAATATATTATATTTATTTAGTAAATTAAATACTAAAAAGAGGATTTGTTTGCGCTTATATGTGTGAATTTGTACATTAAAGCGCTGTTTGGTAAGTTAGTTTATTGTCGTTTTAAATGGACTATATTTACATTTTTCGTAAAAAAATGAAGGGCTGGCTTTGGTGAAATAGGCTAACTGTTTCATGTTCTTTATTTTGGGCATTTATATAATAACTATGTGTGATAGTTATATTTAAAGAAGTGAATTTTTTGTATATTTTTGCAAACTTTTAAACTAAATCACATGGCTAAAACTATTTATTCTTTATACTTAAACCAGATTACTTCCGATTATTTTATCTTGTAAGTCAGAGACTTTTTTGTAGCTCTATTATTAGGTTGTCTTTATCGGTTTCTGCTTGGGAGATTTTTTCTAAACTCGCGACTTCGACTGTGCTTACTCCTCCGTTTGAGATAATAATTTTTACAGAGCCTTCAAAGGAGAAAACAAGTGTTATGTTCCCGGCAATAGTGTTGTTATTTCCTGCGATAGATTGCTGGCCTGTGGCGGTGTTGGCAGTGTGGTTAGGTTCGTCAAAGAAATAGCTTGCAGAAAGTCCTAACACTGCTGAAACGGCTTCTACACTGCTCACTTTCACGTCTTCACCGTTCAATATTTTATCGATGGTGACATCGGATAATCCGCTTTCGTTGGCTAACCAGAGCTTTGAAAGTTTCCTTTCTTTAAGGAGTGTGTTTAACTTATTGTAATTCATTTTTTTATTTAT
>JAJQEE010000079.1:3661-52782 GCA_021201865.1 Tannerellaceae bacterium
TGGTCCGAATTATAACTTGAAATAATCCTAACTTAACTTGTTTATTTGTGTCCAAATAAACAATCAAACAAAAATAAGAAAAAATATCGACTTGGTTTGTGGATGTTTGGTTTAAGGTTGTTTGTGGGTTTTGGTTGGATAGTTAGAATTTAGTAGTCCCGCCGGGAATCGAACCCGGATCTACGGTTTAGGAAACCGCTATTCTATCCATTGAACTACGAGACCTCATTATTAATACCGGAAAGATCATAGTTTTTTTAGTTCGAAACTATAATCTGAGCGCAAAAGTATAATCTTTTACGGAGACAAACAAAAACCTGTCTGAATGTACTTAATTGAAAAGGGTCTGCATTATGGAAACAGATTTCAATTCTCCTACTTCCGGTAAGTGTAAACGGTAATACTCAAGGATCCGGTGAATGATATCGACCCGTTCCTGCCGGGAAAAAGAATAGAGAGACATATTCTCGTAACTAATCCGGAATAAACGGGCAAAAACCTGACTTTCTTCTCTATTTAAATAATGCCGGTGAGAAGGTAGGTGACGCTGAAAAATACCATTCTGCATATCAAAATAAGCACCCTCTTCATATCCTTCCGTATTAGGAAAAACTCCTAAATAGCTCAATAATTGCAATAGAAAAACCAGATGAAAATTAGCAATCCCTTTTTCCGATATTTCCAACAGTTGTATGGAACGACACAAATAATCAAACAAACGAGGGTCCGGCTCCGTTTCCTTCACCACCCGTAATACCACTTCTGCCAGGAATAGAGCCACCACATTCTTCACCGGGTCTGTAAATAACTCGTTAAAAGGGAAACAGAGCTTTGTTTCACGAATCCGGTGAAGATCTCTTTTATTTTTGTGTTCCACCTCCATATCCAGAATAGAAAGAGGCATAAACAAAGCCTTAGAAACCGTACTTTTCTTTCCCCGGGACCGGGAAACTAAATAGGAAGCACGCCCAAAAGCTTCCGTATACATATAAATAATATAATATCTATCATTATAGGGAATAGAATGTAATACGATTCCCCGTGTCTTATATAACATATCAACAATCTTAAAAAACAAAAGTACAAAATAAAAATGCAACCTCCTTTTCCTCACAATAGTTATATAGATATCATCTATCATAAAATATGTAGATTTGTGTTTCACATACTAAAGAAGAAAGAAATATGTTAGATCTTACAACTCCATCCTTACTATTTTCCGCTATCTCTTTAATACTACTGGCTTACACCAACCGGTTTGTTTCTTATGCCGGTGTCGTCCGGGCATTAAAAGAGAGCCACCGGAAAATGCCGGATCCCAGAAATCTAAAACAGATCAGTAATCTGAGAAAACGGCTTTACTTAATACGGTCTATGCAAATATTAGGTATTATGAGTCTACTTCTTTGCGTTATTTCCATGTTTTTTATCTACATTGCATGGCAAACTCCTGCAGCGTGGATATTTGGGATTGCCCTCCTTTTGCTTGCAGCATCTTTGTGCGTATGTATCTGGGAAATAAACATTTCAGTAAAAGCCCTGGAAATTCATCTGGAGGATATAGGTTCTAAATAGAAGTTAAACGGTAAAATTCTTTTAAATTTTCTATTAAAATCTTTTGGTAATTTCCGAATATGATCTATCTTTGCACTCGCATTCGGGAAATCATTTCCCAAAACGCTAAAAGTGAAGAACTTTGACATGCTGGCCCATTCGTCTATCGGTTAGGACGCAAGATTTTCATTCTTGAAAGAGGGGTTCGATTCCCCTATGGGCTACAATAAACAAGATTATAAATTAAGAGGATAGCTAAGAAATGGCAAATCATCAATCATCTATCAAGAGAATCAGACAGACAAACGCAAGGCGTTTGCATAACAGATATTATGCAAAAACCGCCAGAAATGCGGTAAGAGTATTGCGTGCTACCCAGGATAAAGCAGAAGCGCAGGCTTTATATCCAAAAGTATGCTCTATGTTGGATAGACTTGCAAAGAAAAACATTATTCACAAAAACAAAGCTGGCAACCTGAAATCCAAGTTAGCTAAGCATGTGAATGGACTGGGATAAGTAAAGAAGGTAATACTTTATTATAGTAGACCGGACTGACAAGCCCGGTTTTTTACCTCTAATGGCCCATTCGTCTATCGGTTAGGACGCAAGATTTTCATTCTTGAAAGAGGGGTTCGATTCCCCTATGGGCTACAAAAAGACTGGATTCAGAAGATCCGGTCTTTTGTAATTTATTTCTATCTATTATATAAAAAGGTACTCCTATACCCTATTTTTATTCTTCCCCAAAGATCTTCCCGGTTAAAGAGAGATTTTCTAACAAACGCTCACTTTCACCCCTCTTTCTTTTTACTATTTTCACAATCCAGATTTCTCTATCTCAATAAATTTGACTATATTTGTTAGATTTTTTGAAGAGACTTATTATTACTGTTTTTAAACGATTTAAACTCATGATTGAAGAAAATAAGAATACTGCAGCAGAGTACTCTGCGGATAGTATTCAGGTACTCGAAGGCTTGGAAGCGGTACGGAAAAGACCTGCCATGTACATTGGTGATATAAGTGAGAAAGGTCTTCACCATCTGGTATACGAAGTAGTTGACAACTCAATCGATGAAGCCCTTGCAGGATTCTGTACAAACATTGACGTAACAATCAACGAAGATAATTCCATTACTGTAATAGACGATGGTCGCGGTATTCCGGTAGACCACCATGAAAAAGAGGGAAAATCAGCCCTGGAGGTTGTATTGACCGTTTTGCATGCCGGAGGTAAGTTCGATAAAGGGACTTACAAAGTATCCGGAGGTCTTCACGGAGTGGGTGTATCCTGTGTGAATGCCCTTTCCACCTATCTGAAAGCAGAAGTGCACCGGGATGGGAACATCTACATGATGGATTTCTCCTGTGGTAAACCACTCAATGAATTAAAAGTGGTAGGAACTACAGATAAGACGGGAACAACCATTTTATTTAAACCGGACCATACTGTCTTCACTGTTACTGAATACAAATATGATACATTAGCTACCCGTCTACGGGAACTGTCATTCCTGAATGCCGGAGTAGTGTTGCGGTTAACAGATAAACGCGAGATCCGCGAAGACGGAAGCTTTAAGTCAGATATATTCCAGTCGGAAGAAGGGCTAAAAGAATTCGTTCGTTACATTGACCGTTCAAAGGAAAAGCTGATCCACGATGTAATCCATATTGTTACCGAAAAACAGGGAATCCCGGTGGAGGTAGCAATGACCTACAATACTTCCTGCAATGAAAGTGTATTTTCGTATGTGAATGACATTAATACAATCGAAGGAGGTACCCACTTAGCAGGTTTCCGTCGTGGTCTGACCCGTACGCTGAAGAAATATGCTGAAGACTCCAAATTGCTTGAAAAAGCGAAAGTAGAGATCCAGGGAGATGACTTCCGTGAAGGACTGACTGCCGTTATTTCTATTAAAGTGGCAGAACCGCAGTTTGAGGGACAGACAAAAACCAAATTGGGTAACAGCGAAGTAACAGGAGCCGTTGACCAGGCGATCGGTGAAGCATTGGGATATTATCTGGAAGAACATCCGAAAGAGGCGAAGATCATTGTTGATAAAGTGATCCTGGCAGCACAGGCACGTCAGGCTGCCCGTAAAGCAAGAGAATTAGTTCAACGTAAATCACCGATGACAGGAGGAGGTCTACCGGGTAAACTGGCAGACTGCTCATCTAAAGACGCAAGTATTTGTGAATTATTCCTTGTCGAAGGGGACTCGGCAGGTGGTACAGCCAAACAGGGCCGTGATCGTATGTTCCAGGCCATCCTTCCCTTGAGAGGTAAAATCCTGAACGTGGAGAAAGCGATGGATTACAAGATCTTTGAAAGTGATGAGATCCAGAATATCTTCCGTGCCATGGGAGTGACCATTGGAACAGAAGAGGACCCGAAAGAGCTGAATCTATCCAAACTACGTTACCATAAGGTTATTATTATGACCGATGCCGACGTAGACGGAAGCCACATTGCAACGCTGATCCTGACATTCTTCTTCCGCCGGATGCGCGCCTTGATTGAAAACGGATATGTATATCTGGCAACTCCGCCTCTTTATTTATGTAAAAAGGGCAAACAGGAAGAATATTGCTGGACTGAACAACAACGTCAGGCATTTATCGACAGAGTGGCAGGTGGTAATGAAAATCAGGTACACACTCAGCGTTACAAAGGTTTGGGAGAGATGAACGATCACCAGTTGTGGGATACAACCATGAACCCGGAAAACCGTACATTGAAACAAATCACCATTGATAATGCAGCGGAAGCAGATCAGATCTTTGCCATGTTAATGGGTGAAGAGGTAGGTCCACGTCGCGAGTTCATTGAAGAAAACGCGACGTACGCAAATATCGATGCATAAGAAGAAATGAATATACAAGTTCGTACTCCGAATTTAGAATCGCTTTTCAGGGAGGTTGACCACTACATTCCGGCAACGGAAGCAGAACGGCCTCCCCGGATCGGGATTTCTGCAAACCGGAAAGATGGACTTTCCTGTATTGCACAAACCTATGTACAGTCCGTATTAAAAGCCGGAGGAGCTCCGGTCATTATTCCAGTGATCACCGATATAAAATCCTTATCAGTGATCATTTCTTCTTTAGATGGTTTAATAATGAGTGGTGGCGGAGACATCAATCCACTTTATTTACAGGAAGATCCCATCCCACAGTTACAGGATGTAGACACCTTCCGGGATGAATTCGATCTGATCCTGCTCCGGTTAGCCATGAACCATCAAATCCCGGTTATGGGCATCTGCCGGGGACATCAGATCATGAATGTGGTTTTTGGAGGAAGTGTTTATCAGGATCTCTATGTACAACATGGACAAAAAACCCTTAAGCATAGTCAAAATGCCTCCCGGGAAGAGGCATCCCATACCATCTCATTAACTTGTGAAAACTCCAGACTGTATAAGATCCTGGGGCAACAAAAGACAGTGCAGGTCAATTCTTTCCATCATCAGGCAATCCAAGAGCCGGCCCCGGAATTTATTTCCACAGCAGTAGCTTCAGATGGCATCCATGAAGGAATAGAACATCCCGAAAAAGAGGTGTTTGGCATCCAATGGCATCCGGAAGCCATGGCTGCTAACGGAAATGAAGAGATGCTCCATCTTTTTAAATACCATGTGCAGACAGCACAGATATTCAGTAGAGCCAAAGAAATTCACCGGGAGATCCTGACAGTGGACTCGCATACAGATACTCCCATGGTCTTTCCGGGAGAATTTAACATCGGAAAGAAAGAAGGAGGAAAAGTAAATCTTCCTTTTATGGAGGAGGGACAGATAGATGCTTGTTTTATGGTAGCCTATATTCCACAAGGCAAACGGGATGAAAAATCACTAACAGCGGCCACAGAGATGGCAATGGAACGTCTTTCCCAGGTCAAAAGACAGGAGAAACTGAATCCGGAAAGAATGGGTATTGCCTATACGCCGGAAGACTTGATCCGGCTCAAACAGGAAGGAAAAAAAGCGATTTTCTTAGGAATCGAAAACGGATATGCTATAGGGAAAGATCTCCGGAATGTAGCTCTTTTCAAACAAACAGGAGTTTCTTATATCACCCTGTGCCATAATGGGGATAACGATATTTGTGACTCTGCCAGAGGAAACCAGGAATGGGGCGGATTAAGCCCATTCGGAAAAGAAGTGGTGAAGGAAATGAACCGTGTAGGAATGATGATCGACGTATCACATGCTGCCGAAACGACCTTTTATGATGTACTCAAAGAGAGTCAGGTTCCGGTTATCGCTTCCCATTCATCCGCACGAGCCCTTTGTGACCATCCCCGTAATCTAACGGACGAGCAGCTAAAAGCAATCGCAGAAAAAAACGGAGTGGTACAGGTTTGTATCTACAAAGGATTTATCAACCAGGAGGAAGAGAAAGCTTCCCTGAGTGATGTAGTACGCCACATCAACCATATCATACAGGTGGCAGGTATTGACCATGTCGGAATAGGTTCGGATTTTGACGGAGACGGGGAGGTGACCGGATGTAGAGCAACAAATGAACTGATAAATATAACTGTCCGTCTGATAGAAGAAGGATACAGTAAAGAAGAGATAAGAAAAATATGGGGAGGTAATCTGATGCGTGTCCTGACCCAGGTACAGGCAGCAGCCTCTAAAAACATATAATTGACATGAAAATGACAAAAGCATTTATGATCCTGTTCACTTGTGCGTTTATTTCCTGTGGAAATAAAGAAGCTGGTCAAACAGTCTCCACCGCGGAAGCACAACAAACAAAAACCACCTCCTCTACTCCGGATTTTCAGGCAGACAGTGCCTATTTCTATGTAGAAAAGCAGGTTAGTTTTGGTCCCCGGGTACCAAACTCAGCGGCCCATAAAGCCTGTGCAAACTATCTTGCCGGTGAACTGAAACGGTTCGGGGCTAAATTATATGAACAGGAGATGATACTGACAGCCTATGATGGGACCCGCCTGGAAGCCCGTAATATTATAGGGGCCTACAATCCGGAAAATCGCAAACGGATACTCTTATTTGCACATTGGGACAGTCGTCCCTTCGCAGATCATGATCCGGACCCACAAAATCACAGAACACCGATTGACGGCGCGGATGACGGAGGGAGTGGTGTAGGGGTACTTCTTGAAGTGGCCCGCCAGATACAACTGAAAGATCCGGGAATTGGAGTAGATATTATCTTCTTCGATGCGGAAGACTATGGAGTCCCGGAGTTTGAAACCCGTTATGTCCCGAACAGCTGGTGCTTAGGATCGCAATTCTGGGGTAAGAACCCGCACATTCCTAACTATAAAGCAGACTTTGGTATACTATTGGATATGGTAGGAGCAAAAAATGCAACTTTCTACAAAGAACTGACCTCGGTAAAATATGCAGCACCTATCGTAGAGAAGGTGTGGAGTACAGCACGTAACCTGGGATATGGAAAATATTTTATCAATGCGGAAGGCGGAGCCATTACCGATGATCATGAATTTGTGATCAAAGGGCGGAATATTCCTTGTATTGATATTATTAACTATGATCCGGAAAACCGGACAAGATTTGGTCACTATTGGCACACACAAAATGATACAATGGAAAATATCGATCCGGCGACTTTGAAAGCTGTAGGACAAACCGTATTAGAAGTAATTTATAACTATTAAGCGTATACACCATGACAATAAACGAATTACAGAATAACATTATAGAAGAATTCTCAGTCTTCGATGATTGGATGGACAAATATGCATTACTGATCGATTTAGGTAATTCATTAGAGCCATTAGATGAAAAGTATAAAACAGAAAGCAATCTGATCGAAGGATGCCAGAGCCGTGTATGGCTACATGCCGACTACAAAGACGGGAAGATCTTTTTCCAGGGAGAAAGTGACGCCGTGATCGTAAAAGGAATTGTCTCTCTGCTCATTCAGGTTCTCTCCGGTCACACACCGCAGGAGATATTAGATGCAGATCTATACTTTATCGATCAGATCGGTTTGAAAGAACACCTTTCCCCGACCCGCTCCAATGGACTGGTCTCCATGGTCAAACAGATGCAGATGTATGCGTTGGCTTTTAGAACCAAAGAAGAAAATAAATAATACCGAATCCCGGGTCAGATGATCCGGGATTTTTTCTTTCCTTTCAGGAAGGAAAATCCAATGTTAGTTGTTCCGGCAGAAGGGTAAAGGTTTTCCGGTGGAACTCAGTGATCCCTATCCGGCGAATGGCTTCCCGATGGGCTTTTGTAGGGTATCCTTTATTTTTACACCAATCATATTCCGGATGTAATAATGCCAGTTCATCCATATAATCATCCCGGTAGGTCTTTGCCAGAATAGAAGCAGCCGCAATACTCAGGAACTTACTATCCCCTTTTATCACAGTGGTATGAGAAATTCCGGCATACGGATTAAAACGATTTCCATCAATCAGCAGGTGTTCCGGCTGTACAGAAAGTTGTTCGATGGCCCGGTGCATCGCCAGAAAAGAGGCATTCAGGATATTGATCTGATCAATCTCTTCCGGCGTAACGATCCCTACTGCCCAAGCAATTGCCTCCTGCTCTATTATAGGGCGCAATTGATATCTTTTCTTTTCACTCAACTGTTTACTGTCTGTCAGTTCTTCATTACAAAAATCTTCCGGCAGGATCACTGCCGCAGCAAAGACGGAGCCTGCCAGACATCCTCTTCCAGCTTCGTCGCAACCAGCTTCCAGACGATGAGATTCAAGATAGGGTAATAACATAGGAGTCAGAATTCTGTTAACCGGATCAAAACATTTTAACCACTCTGTCCAATCCTTCAATGAAATGGTCTATTTCCTCTTTCGTATTATAAAAAGAGAAAGAGGCACGGACCGTTCCTTCTATACCTAATTCCTTCATCAAAGGTTGCGCACAATGGTGGCCGGTACGGACTGCAATCCCTAACCGGTCTAATAACATCCCCATATCATAATGGTGAATATCTCCTATTAAAAAAGAAAGGACCGCCCCTTTCTGTGGTGCTTGCCCAAAGATACGCACCCCATCAAAAGTGGAGATCCGCTCCGTGGCATAAGTCAAGAGCTCATGTTCATAGGCAGCGATCTGGTCCAAACCCAGTCTTTCCACATACTGAATAGCCTCTGCAAAAGCAGTGCTGCCAATATAATCCGGTGTACCGGCCTCAAACTTAAAAGGCAACTCGTTGAAGGTTGTTTTCTCAAAAGAAACTGTAGCGATCATCTCCCCACCTCCCTGATATGGAGGCAAGCGGTCCAGCCACTCCTCTTTCCCATAGAGGACACCTATACCGGTAGGACCATAGATCTTATGAGCTGAAAACACATAAAATTCCACATCCAACTCCTGAACATCCACCTGCATATGGGGTACTGCCTGTGCACCATCTAATAGAACCGGTACATCATGCGCATGGGCCATATCAATCAGTTCTCTTACCGGATTCACTGTTCCCAATACATTCGACATGTGCGTAACAGACACCAACCGGGTCTTTTCGGAAAAGAGGTTGCGATAGCTTTCCAGACATAACTCCCCCGTCTCCGTTACCGGGATCACTTTAATCGTAACACCTTTACGGGCTGCCTGTATCTGCCAGGGAACAATATTGGAATGATGTTCCATTTCAGAAATAATGATCTCATCTCCTTCACAAAGACATTCATCCGTAAAGCTCGAAGCCACTAAGTTAATCGCCTCCGTAGTCCCACGGGTAAAAATAATTTCATTTGAAGACCGGGCATGGATGAACCGTTGCACTATCTTCCGGGCCTCTTCGTGGGCTTCTGTAGCCGCCTGGCTCAGAAAATGCACACCGCGGTGAATATTGGCATTTACGTTGTAATACCCATTTTCTATCCTTTCCACCACACTACGTGGCTTTTGGGTCGTTGCCGCATTATCAAAATAGATCAGCGGTTTACCATGAACCTGGTTTTGCAGAATCGGGAAATCCTCCCGGATGGATTGTATATCTAACATTGTTATGATCATTATGGAATTAAAACTCAAAGATACCTCATTTCTGTTTACCGGACAACTACCCCAATATAGAGGCCCGGCGAGTTCCTCTCTATAGTACCTTTCCAGGAAAGACTTTTCTTATTTAAACTTATTTTCACTTTTTGAATCCCGGAAACGGAAAAAACAGGGTCCGTATGAACACACTTTTTATATAAATGAAAGAGAAATAATCATCTTCACCGGGAAGCTAACTTCAAGTATTACAAAATAATAAAGATAATTAAAGGGGCATTGCCACCTCATTTATTATCAGTATTTTTGTATAAAGCAAAATCGACAACGTGTAAATAACAAACTCGATTTAATAACAAACATACAAAAAGTAGCGTTAAGCTATTATTCTTGATACCGGAAAACTGGCACTTTTCTACTACGTATCCTCAGGAATATTTAGAATAACTGATACGCTTTCTGTTTTATATATGGATAATTGTTTTACTTTGCAGCACAAAGCAGGACAAAGATCCATATTTAAAATACAAAGCGTGGGGTTTAAATTATCCAGGATACAGGTATGCCAGTGCCTCCGGTAAGGATAAAGTAAACGTCCCACGCTTCTTTTTTACAATTAGATTACAACCCTGTTTGTTTGGGACGGCAGACGCAAATTAAGATTAATTATGCTAAAACAATTTCCGTCTCATCACTCTTACTTAACCAACCTATTCAGCTTAGCTAATAATGTGTTAAATCGTGATGAATTAGAAATCAGGAAGCTCTTTCCGAAGAAAGATATTCGTGTAATTAATGAGATCAAGAAAGGCTCTAAAGAGAAACTTATGGAAATACGACTGGATAAAGCAACACTGAGCTGTGCGTTCAGACAGGGTAAACTATGTGAAGAGTCGTACATATTTCTGGATAGTCCCACTGAACTCTACGACTATATAGACTTTTACACCTCTGAATTCACCTATAAGGATCTGGTAGATATCTGGAACCTGATGAATTGTGATCTGCAAATCAATGAAATGGATAAAGAATTTATTTTTACTTTGCGTCCTACGGGAAACAAGGTCTATAACTAATTGAATATCGCTCTCTTATTTATAAACAAATAACAAACTCTGCTTTTTCCTGAAAGGTTCTATTTGTTAGTCGGTTAAATACAATTGTTTTAAGGATAGAGCAGGGACTGTGAAGAAACTATCTGATAGTTCCTTCACTTTCTTTTAAAGATGTAAATTCTAATACCATTGAAAAACGTGCCCTGTAGGGGAAATCTGATACTTACCATGAAAGACCGGATTTCGGAGGGGTGGTAATAGGAATAGAATCAAAACCGTATTCCTTATCATCCCTCAATTTTAAACAAAATGTAGTAAAAGAAGAGGTAGATACTCCTGAGGGAGATCTCATAGAGATAGAGTAGATAACACCTAAGATAATTCCATATATCTCACTTCTTACTCCTTCTCTCTTTGTGAAAAGAGAGAAGGAGATTTACTACACGGAGTCTATCTATCCTCTTGCTCTCGACTATTTAACAGGGGATCTGAGAATATTTATTCATTCCTTAAAGAGAAACAAGCGTATCCTTGCAGGGAATTAAGATGTTTGACCCGGGTCAAACATCTTAATCCTCTCTACTTCGCCTGTTAATTCTCCGCAAACTCCTATGTAGTTATCTACAATAAAGTATTTAAATCAATCGTGGACTTTACATACTATTGGTTGAATATAAAATCCAGTATATTTTTCATCAGGGAAATACGGGAGGAATCGTTCCGGATGGTTTCAAAAGGAAAACCCAATACTAATGTCTTATATTCTCCCACAGAAGCCACTCCGGCGCTCAGGTTGTTTTCACTATACCGGAAAACAGTAAAGCTGTTTTCTGATGAAGGCTCTATCGCATCCGGGGATTCGACAGCATAACAATCCGGATTGAGTTTACTATGGTATTCATAGGTCCCTGCCAACATAGGGAAAGGAGAAGACACACTTTTTACTTTTCCTTCTACTGCCGCACGGTCTACACGCCAGGTATACCGGAGAATATTCTTCGCAAATTCCTGATCCTCTTTGACAGGATCCGGCGTATCCCACAAATCAGAAGCCACATAGGCACCACTGACAAAGAGATGTCCTCCCTGTTGACAATAGGCTGTGATCTTTTGTTGTAAAGCGACCGGGAACGTTTTGAAAGCAGCTTCCTGCAAGCCGTTTCCAATCCGGGTCTGTTTCTGTTTCCCTAAGATCAGGTCCACCATCGGATAGTGGTTACCCTCCATCTGTCCGTTCACCCAGGCATCCCGGCTACAAGAGACAAAAGAGTACCCGTTCGCAGTCATGGCTTTTCCATGCACATAGGGATAATCAAATGTATTCCCAGCCAACACGATGTTCTCATAGTTTGCCTGGCTGGCCCCAAAGCCCGGGGCATCATCATCCATCCAGGGAATGGTGCGACGAAATTCATACTGGCTTCCAATATAATTATATTCCGGGCCATCCGGCACTCCATGATCTATCGCATCCACAAACCCTCCGATCCCATCCTGAGACACAAAACTGAAGGGGGCAGATAGACGGTCAAAGCCATTCACAATGAGCACCTCTCCTTTCTCCTGATTGACCCGGCAAACCGACAGGATCTCAGAAGGGAAACTTTCTCCTCCTTCATTAACAGCCGTCACCTTAAAACTATAGATCTGGTCTTTCAGGATAGGGAGCCGCACAGAAGGCCTATTTACCAATCGCCCGTTATCAAAACCTCCGTCACTGACCCGGGTATATACCACATATTGCTTAGGTGTCGCTGTAGGCTCTAATGGATCTTCTACAGGTTGCCACTGTAACTCTACCTCCGTCTCACCGGAAAACCGGACGCTCAAACCGGATACAGGCAGCGGCTGCACGACATAGGGTGTACCATATTGCCTTGCTATAAACCGGAGCATTCCTTTATAGATGGAACGGCTTACGGTGAACCGGAAACGGGGATCTAACCCATAACGCATATCTGCTAAGT
Organism: Tannerellaceae bacterium; assembly: GCA_021201865.1. Taxonomy (GTDB): domain Bacteria; phylum Bacteroidota; class Bacteroidia; order Bacteroidales; family Tannerellaceae; genus UBA4116. The sequence continues at coordinate 16,221 of JAJQEE010000079.1, forward strand.
TCTGATGGGATAGCAATTCCAGCAGCATAGTGGGAACCTCAGGAGTACGAGCTTCACTGTATGAGCGGTTCCAGATCTGACGCCGGGTCCATGCCGGGTCATATATTTCCCGTATATCCCGTACAATATCTTCCATGATCAGATCCGTCAGATCTCTGGAAGCCAGACGGGATTTCCCATTTTCAAACTTTTCATCATGAGTATGGGTCATACAGATCCCCAACGTCCCGATAATGGAATCATTTTCTGTAGTGCCTGCATCCGTATGAAAAGCAAATGCCAGATCCACCGGAATCTGTAATCCACCCTTTTTGGTAAAATAGAAGAGCCACCTGCGATATAGTTCACCCAGAAACCACGGCTTTGATAATCATCCATATAATCGTTCTTTCCTTCCGAACGATTGTAGATGCTGTCCGGCGCACCCGCCCACTGCAACCAATACCGGGCTGCTTCCGTATAACGGGGATAATGGCTTATTTCCGGTTCATATTGAATCGCGGGCAGTGTAGTCACTGCATGGTGTACCACCTGTTCCGAGCTTTTTACATTCTCCGTCAGTTCGCCGCTTACATGAGGAAGGCGGGCTATATTCCCCATTCCACCTCCTATTTTCACGGCATCAGCAGTCAGGGTTTTACCACCACGGCGGCTTTGGTTAGTTAATACGACTTTACCACTTCTCCCCTGTTCAAACTCAAAGTAACCTAAGAAGATCCAGGTTCCGCCACCCATTTGCTGGTTTACGGAAAAGTGGGTCTGCCCTCCTGCATGATAAATAGTATAACGGGCATCATCCGTACTATTCTCAACGGTATGATAGGAAACATATACTCCATAGGTCCCTTTTTCCGGAATATCAGGTATCCAACTACAGGAGCTCTCAGGCTGCCGGACCACCGTTCGTATCTGACGATAAGTTCCCTGCATAAAGGGGTTTTCCCCATCCACATAATACTCTTTCATATGGGCAAAACCGGGAGCAGAAGCGGTTATCCAGCTTTCCCTCCCCACATGTTCTTCATACAGGGAACGGCCTGTACTATGGTCATTATCCACAATCACTTCATAACACTGGATATCCCGTTCACGGGGAAGCAGGACATTGGCCCCGGCATTTTCCAACATGGGCACTAAGTAAGGCAATACATAACTCTGCGTATAGAGGTCTTCCACGGTCTGAAAAAGCCGGGCCCGTTGCCATTCCCAGCGACTTAATTTCTGTTCATAATACCATCCATGGCTCTGCCATAATGCAATATGACGATTTTCCAGTCCCTTTCCAATTTCATAGGGACGGGACTGGGGAGTAACAAGGGGACGGTCCACCTTATTCCGGATCCGGTCTTTCCGGTTAAAAGGGATATAATCTTCTATTTTATACCCATCCGAATGAATCTCAAGCTTCATTTTCCGGTAGCTCTCCGGCAGCAGTTTCCGTACCTGATCATACATTTCATCTACCTCTTGTTCCCGGAAAGGCATGTAAGAGAGTGGAATACCTGCATAAAGCCGGAGGGTTTTCTTATCCATTTCTACCGAATCTATCTGAACGGAAGGGGTAAACGTATGACGGTTCACTACTGCTGTCAGATATTCCTCTATGCCGGCATTCACTTCCGGAGCAAGTTGTTGTGCAGATATCTGCACAGGAATCAGGGCTACACTTATCAGAAAAGCCCACGTATGGTTCAACCACCCATTCATCATATTTCTATTTTTATTATTCATCTATTCCTGCAAAATCATATCCTTTCCCGCGAAGGGTACGGATGATCTCGCTTAAATGCAGATACAGTTTATCAGACCGTTTCTCCTGTGTTCCCGGATGGATCAGGATGATAGCCCCCTGCAAGGTCTGCTCTTTTTCAAATTCCCACAACTGGTCTATTAACTCCCGGGAAGACCTGTAGTTGGGCATATCCGGTGTCGTGTAATCAGCAGCCATCCGGATACCCGGTGTAAAGTTGATGACCTGCTGCCCCTGTGACTTCAGAAGCCTTACACTTTCTTCATTATACCATTCATACGGAGGAAGAAAATAGCCCGCTTCCTGCTGACGGATACCAAACCTTTCCAACTCTTTCAGGTTATTCCTCAAATCTATGATCAGACTATCCGGAGTTACCAGTGATTTCGTGCGGTCCTCCCACGGAGCATACAAAATATGCCGGTCGGAATGTCCTCCGAGATAATGTCCCTCTGTGATTATTCGCCGGATCACCGGTTCATATTCTTTCATCCGGAGACAGTTTCCGGTCAGGAAGAAAGAGGCCCGGACCTTTTCTTTCTTCAAAGTTTCCAAAATGGGTATGGCTCCTTCAAACAGGGAATCCGCAGAAAAGATCAGATGGACTATTTTGTTATTCTTTTTTTAACGATCGCCCCCTGGGGATCTAACACCTTTCCGGTAGCCGATTGTTTCTTTCCCTCTGTTTCCATCGTGGAAAGATAGAAACTAAGACTGGCTGTTCCATCCATCGTAGGTTCATTGGAAGAATAATCCCCCGGATCATCGTGATAAACAGCAGCACCTCCCTGAAAAGGAGCATACGCATCTTCATATACCAGATGAATCCCTCTCAGATTCTCATAAATATGTTTATAGATCGGTCCGTCCACCAGACCACCGAAGGGAATATCATGCAGGAGATCCACGTAAGCGGAATGCGGCCGGGTAGGAGAATCACCGGATGCCGGATAACCACAGATCATAGAGGTCCCCCACGGATTACAGCCAAACAACCAGTCCCGCAAAGCAGCTTCCATTTCCAGATAGGTTTCATCTCCCGAAGTCTGGTAATACAAACGGGCCTGCGTGATCACAGCCACCACTAAATTGTTGGAGCACCAGATAAAGGGGACACCGTTCAGAAACGGATCATCCCATTGAGCTGCACGGGCAGCCAGACATTCCAACCCTTGCCTCATATAGCCGGTATATTTTTCACGGATCACCGGGTCTGCGGATTGGGATAAATAGTAATGCCCCAGATTCACAAAAGGATAAAACTGGTAATGACGGGCTCTTCCCAGCTCCATCCAGGGAGTGACCTCTTCCAGTTGTCCCCAGTAGTCCGCCTTCTTTCTCCAGTTCTCTTCTCCTGTAAGATGATAATGCGTAGCCGCAGCTAATTCTATATCATCCACATAATTATCTTCTTCATAAAAATAGGGGGAACGAAGACAAGCAGTTTGTGTAGTTCCCGGTTTGGCCTCTGCAAATCCAAAAGCCTCCAAGGACTTCTGCTGAAGAGTAGCGGCAAAAGCCGGATCCCAATCTTTAAACAGGTCTGCTCCGAGAGCAAAAGCAGAAGCAAACTTTCCCGCAGAGGAAGCAACCCCGGTCGTCCGGTTTTGATGTTCTCCCAACCCCTGAGGTTCACCGGTTATAAAATAGACCGGCCGACCCCGGTCCGCTCCCCATCCATAGTCCACACCATCCAGATTCGGCAGGCGTATACCCGCATGGTCCCGGTCATCCGCGATCTGATTAAACATGACAGCAGAGTCCGGATTCATCCGTAACATCCAATCCAACCCCCAGCGGATCTCATCCAGAATATCGGGAATTCCATTACTTCCTTTTCTTCCTGCCGCATCATATTCATCTTTGAAAATGGTTTTATCCGGTGTTTGTTGCCAGGCAAAAAGCATCTGGAAGGTGGCATTGGCCGAAGTGGAAAGATATTGGAGGTAATCAGAAGCGTCATGCCACCCACCCCGTGCATCAATTTTCTCTCCTGTCCGGGAGGGATGATCTACGATATAACCATCCTGTTGATGACATTCCGCATCCAGATAGGGATTATATCCGCACCGTTGCTGGCGCATATAGTTTAATATGAAATCAGCGGAACCCTGGTAGACTTCCGGTCCTATCCGGAAGACAGGTGAACTGACCTGATTGGATTCAATGTAATATTCACCGGGCTGACTCAACCCGGTAAAGGGCAACCGTAACGCGATATGCATTCCCCAACGTTCCCCATTGGTCCGGATTCCTTCATCTTCCCACACGATATTTCCGGTGGAGGCTTCTTTCACCACAAAAGCAAGTTCACCGGCAGGTTCCTGTGAGAGTAATACGGCTACTTTTTGATCGCCTGGCAGATATCCTACCTGGTTGATCCGTATCCAGGTTTGCGGCCCGGCCTTTCCTGTGATGGAAAAACAGATCATCCATACATGCAGATAAATCAGTATTCTCATATGTTCTATTTTTAGGGTTCCTTTTTACTTAACCGTCCGATCAGGCCACTGCTACTCGTAAAGAGACATTCATCCCTATTCAAAGGACAGACTGTTCCGATCAGCGAATTACTCACTTTGTGTTTCCAAAGTAATTCTCCGGTTTTCCCATCCAATGCAAAAATGATCCCGTTTTTGGTACTACCAAACACCACTCCCTCTTTTTCGACAGGCATAGAAGCGGCATGATCATATCCATACCCTACATTCGTGACCCAGATTCGTTCCGGATGATCTGTCAGCGTGGAATAGCAAACCACACTGTCCTGCATCGTTTTACTGTACACTCGTTGCTGATCCTCTGACAAAGCGATCGTTTCCCGGACCATGGATTCTTTCGTGCGCCAGACCGTTTCTCCTGTTTCTGCATTCAATGCAGTCATGACCCGGTCGGGCGCCGTAAAATAGACTTTCCCTTTTGTAGCTACCGGCCAGACCGCAGCAGGAGAGAAGTGCATCCGGGTCAATCCTCCATCCCAACTCCAACAAAGCCGGCCATTGTTTTTATCAAGGGCATACATCCGGTTATCCCATGCACCAAAGATTACTTTATTTTTATATACCAGCGGACGGGTCTCAACATATCCTTTCACACCTGCATATTCCCACTTCAATTTGCCGGTTTTCAGATCCAACGCACGAAAAGTCTGGTCGCTGGCCCCTATATAAACCACCCCGTCTTCTATTTTTGCCGATCCCAGGACCGGTTCTTTGGCTTCATATTTCCAGCATAGACTACCATCTAGCGTATTCAACGCATAAATAAACCGGTCCGCAGAGCCAAAAACCACTTGATCTCCTGCCACATCTGCCGTACCGACAATCCGGTTACCCGTGGGAAAACTCCACTCTCTCTTCCCATCCACAATAGAATAACAACTAAAGACTCCTTCATCATCACCGATATACAGAAAATCTCCTGACAAACAAGGGGAAGCATACAGAGCACTGCCGGTAGATACTAACCAATTTTCTTTTATCTCAGGATATTCCTCATTTACGGAGAAATCCGGACGGAGGTAATTGGTATTCTCTTTTGTGTAATAGACCTCTTTCAGAGAATAACCACCCCATTTCCGGGGCTCCTGGTTCCACTTCTGTTCGTACACGAATAGAGAGTCACGGGTCAGTTCATAAATAGAATATCCACCTACTCCATCTTCCGGATCCCTTAGATTGGAACGGCTCAGAAATGCCGGGATCCCATCATAGAAAAACTGTTTATTCTGATGATAGTGTCCACCTAAAAAGGCTTTCACCGGAAAGGCGCGTACCGCATCTGTCACTTCATACCAGTTATCGACATCCGCCGGCAGCAAAGGATAGTGAGTCACTAAAATAGCAGGCCGGGAAGTAGCCGATAATTCTTTTTGCAGCCAGGTAATATCCTGCGGAGCCACATGCCCATCCATCATCCGGATCACCGGTCCGGTCCCGAATCCTAAAAAATGAATTCCTTTATAGATAAAGTTAAACCGCTCCGAACCGTAAATATGTGCAAAGTCCGTCGATCCGGATTCACTCCATTTGGTCTCATGATTACCGGACAACGCATAGTAAGGAATAGAAAGCAGATCCAGTAACTCCTTTACTCTTAACAACGACACTCTATCCCCCTCTTCCGTCAGGTCTCCGGTGACTAATACAAAATCCAATCCGGAAGTCCGGTTTATATGTTCCACTGTTCTTTCCAGGTCCTGCCACGCTAAGGAGTCATCTGCTTTCATATGGATATCCGTAATCAAAGCAAACCGGAACTCTTCTGCATGCAGGGAAAGAACTGAGAATAATAAGATTAACAACAGGTGTTTTTTCATAGTAAATCCTTATTTTCCTTTCCAGGCATCCATGGCCTTTTTCACCGATCCATGCAGTAACAGCAGATTTTTCGCCTGATCATAGGGAAGATCCAGCTCCTCAGCAATCATGCGGGTTCCGCGATCCATTAATTTAGCGTTTGTCAACTGCATGTTTACCATCCGGTTCCCTTTGACACGTCCCAGTTTGATCATGGTGGTGGTAGTGATCATATTCAGGACCAGTTTTTGTCCGGTTCCGGATTTCATACGGGAACTCCCGGTCACATATTCGGGCCCTACGATCATCTCTATAGCAATATCTGCTTCCTGTGCCATCGGTGAATCCGGATTACTGGATATAGAAGCGGTCAGGATCCCTTTATTGCGTGCTTGCCGGAGTGCTCCGATCACATAAGGGGTAGTGCCTGAGGCGGCAATACCAATCACCGTATCCTTTTCGTTGACCCCATGTCTTTCCAGATCCTGCCAACCAGCCTCCATATTATCCTCCGCATTCTCCACCGGATTACGAAGTGCCACATCTCCTCCGGCAATCAATCCGATGACTAAGGTATTGGGCATCCCATAGGTCGGCGGGATCTCGGATGCGTCCAGCACTCCCAGACGTCCGCTGGTTCCCGCTCCCAGATAAAAGATCCTTCCTCCTTTTTCCATACGTGGAATGATCAGAGATACTAATTTTTCTATCTGAGGGATTGTTTTCTCTACTGCTAAAGCAACCTTCTGATCTTCCTGATTAATGTCTGTCAGGATCTCTTTGACTGATTTCTTTTCCAGATCATCATATAAGGATGACTGTTCTGTTATTTTTTCAAATGCCATATATTTGTTTTTAGGAGGGTGATCAAAAAGTCCTTATGTTCTTTGAAAAAGTTACCAATCATAAGCCCGAAGGGCTTGAATGTGCATAACCGCGGGTGAAACCCGTGGCAGAAAGTCGTCCTAATCTATGAACCCCAAAGCGGGTTCAACCCTTTCAGGGTTGTTGTAGATTATTATTTGTTTACCCCGGGTTGTACCCGGGGTTATGCACATTTTACCCCTGCCGGGGTAACTACTTACAATGGGTAACCTATTTAAAGAACAACCAAATTTTTTGGTCAGTCCCTTATTGATTATAATATTCTATCAATCCTTCCATCGGTGACTGGGAAATCTTTCCAGGCCGTATTCCTAATCCGGTTGCAACTGTGAAGAGGATCTCTCTGTAATGCCATGCAACAGAGCCGGTGAGATGAACTTCATGTTGCTGATAGTCATACTGCATCACATTCCGGATAAAGAACTCCCGGAAAGCCTGAGTGACCAAAGCATACACCGTAGGATCCCCAATGTGCTGTGTGAGGAACGGGGAAAAGCTCGCCAAAAAACGGTTGGGCAAGGGTTGTTTATAGACCCGGTCCAGTATCGCTGCCGGAGTCAGTTGATATTGTTCCAGAAATTTCTCCTTTAAACCCGGAGTCAGCTGATTCTTCAGACAGGCTCCTACCAAAAGTTTTCCCAGCACCGCTCCACTTCCTTCATCTCCTAAGATATAACCTAAAGGCGAAACATTGTCACGTATTTCCTGCCCGTCATAAAAACAGGAGTTGGATCCGGTCCCTATAATACAGGCAATCCCTTTTTCTCTTCCACATAACCCTCTGGCAGCAGCGACGAGATCACTACCCACTTCTATCACAGGGGCAGGAATCACCTGGACTATTGCCTGTTCTATGATCGCATTCTTTTCCGGATTCGCACAACCTGCTCCGAAGAAGTGGACCTCCTCTATCGTATATTTTCCGATAAAAGGTAACAGATCTTCTTTCCATTCTTCCGCGATCTCTCCAGAGGTCCGGAAAAAAGGATTAGCCCCTTTCGTAAAAATCTGTGTTATTTGTTTACCGTGGTCTACTACACGCCAATCGACTTTCGTAGAACCACCGTCTGCAAGTAAAATCATATATTTTATTTTTAGTCATTAAAGGAGTGAACGAACCAGGGGAATGCAAACTCCTTTAACGATCCTATTTTCATTTATACAAATAATATTTCTTGGAACGCTGTTTGAAAGGCTCCACCTCTTTGTACCAAAAATCTTTGATATCAGCGAAACGATTATTTTTTGCGAATGCTTCCCTTACATAATTACTTCCAGATACCTGGTCAAACATCCGGAACCGGTCTTTATTGGCATGATCAAACACCGCTCTGTCCGGATAGAGGGCAGCTATTTCCTGCATGATATAGAACTGTATTTCCGAAAGACGGGCTTTCTGGTAATTCATGATATGGATCTGTACTCCCTGATAAGGTTTTCCCTGCCCCACTGAATAAAAAGGTTTGATATGGACCGGACGGAAATGTACGCCCGTTAGTCTCAAACGATTCAGATTATTGGCTAAATTATCTGCCTGTATCCATTCTGCTGCGACTAATTGAAAGGGGATCGTATATCCTACCCCAATGGAAACATACCCTAATTCACCCAAAATGCCGGATGCCGGATACAGCACAGCAGAGATGGGTTGGGGAATATGCGGAGAAGAGGGGATCCATTGTAATCCGGTCTCCTCATAATTCATTTTACGTTTCCACCCTTTCATCTTTACGACATGTAACTTACAGGACTTAGACAGCATATTTTCATTATTCAGGAACAGCGCCAATTCACCACAGGTCATTCCATATACATACGGTATTTTGAATTGGCTGACGAAAGAGATATATTCATCTTCCACCAGTCCGCCCTCCACCTTCAAACCACCTAATGGATTGGGTCTGTCTAATATCACTACTTCCACGTCATGCTCGGCGGCGGCTTCCATCACCAGCCCCATCGTACTGATATAGGTAAATGAACGGCAACCAATATCCTGGATATCATAAACCAACAGATCTATCCCCTGCATCATTTCAGGGGTCGGTCTTCTCGTTTTGCCATGCAGAGAGTAAACAGGCAAACCCGTCTGAGGATCCGTTATATCCTCAATATGATCACCCGCATGACCATCTCCACGAACGCCATGTTCCGGCGCAAACAGGCTGACTAAATTTACGTTTGGTGCTTCATGCAGAATATCGATCACCGATTTCAATTGATTATCCACTCCGGTCGGATTGGTCAGCAGCCCGACCCGCTTTCCTTCCAGTATTTTAAAGTTCTGTTCTTTCAGTACCTCCAACCCGGTCCTGATCTTTATCTTTTGGGCATAAGTAACCCCGCAAGCCAGACCAAGTGTTAATAATACCAGATATATTTTTTTCATACAATTTTTATTTATTGGTTGCTTTCCCATAGTTGGGATCAATTTTTAAAAGGGCTACCGCTATGGCTGGGATCACACTGCATAGCATGATCCAGACAAAGAAGTTATAGTAACCTAATAGTTCCTGTAACCATCCGGCAAACATGCCGGGGATCATCATACCCAACGCCATAAACCCGGTACAGATGGCATAGTGAGCCGTCTTTTGTTCTCCATCCGAATAGTACATCAGGTAGAGCATATACGCTGTAAACCCAAACCCATATCCGAACTGCTCCAGCACCACACACAGGTTAATCAGGAGCATACTGTCAGTCTGGGTATACGCCAGATAAAGGAAAGTCGCACTGGTCAGTAACATACTCAACGCCATCGGCCAGAGCCATTTCTTCAAACCTCCTTTGGCGGCTACGATACCTCCTAAAATACCTCCGACCGTCAGACCCAGAATTCCCATCGTTCCATAGACCAATCCTACCTGTCCTGTAGTCAATCCTAAACCACCTACATCTTTCGAGTCCAGGAGGAAAGGATTGATCAGCTTCACTAACTGAGCTTCCGAAAAACGGTAGGTCAGCATAAAGAAGATCGCAACAGCAGCCTGTGGCTTCTGAAAGAAAGAGACGAAGGTGGCTGAGAATTCCCGGAAGATGGAAGAGGCGGACAGGCTGGAATGAGATTGATCCGAATCCGGTCTGGGCAGACTAAAACGGTGATAGAAACTAAAAAAGAAAAAGAGCCCTGCCAGTACAAAGAAAGTAATCGACCAGGCAAACGGAATATTTCCGGATAATCCTTTAAACTCGGCATTACTTGTGGTCGTTAGTTTCGGATCGATCTGAAATACCATATACGCAGGCTGATCCCAGTTGGATTCATTAAAAACCAAACGTTCTCCATGGATCAGAGAAATACTTCTGTCCCCCCGGTTCATGGTAGTATTCAGTATCCGTTCTTTTCCCTCTTCCGGTTTACCGGACAGACGGATAGCCACAGCAGTTACATTTCCTGCATGGTCCGAGACGGTGGCCTCCCGCTTTTCTCCGAAATGACGTTGTATCCAATTTCCCAAAGGAGCAGAAACAGACTGACTCCACCACCCCTCTTCTGTTTGCTGTGAAGCAATAGCCGCAGCCGTTTGTTCCACCGGAATAAATCCGTTTTGCTGATTCAGTTCCCGGATCTCCTGAAGAAAAAGCTGAACACTCTCCTGACTGACACCCTGCGTTCCTATATGAACGATTTCATTGTCTGCCACAAAATGCAGATCTTTCCCGGAAGAAGCAACAGACGGTGCCTGCGGAATATATAAAGAAGACTGAGTATATTGAGGAGAAGCATCCACCTGGATGCGAAGCGGCTCACTTCCGGAAGAACTTTCCAGGAAACCGGCCAGAATGATCAGTACTCCCTGTCCCATGATAGTAGCAATCCGGTAGAAGGTACTACGGATGCCCACATACATCGCCTGTTGATTGGTGTCCAGTCCCAGCATATAAAATCCATCTGCCGCAATATCATGGGTCGCTGAACTAAAAGCCAATAGCCAGAAGAAAGCCAGTGTCGCCTGAAAAAAGAAGGGCAACGGAATCGTGAAGGCAATGCCAGCCAGTCCTGCCCCGATCAGCAACTGCATGGTCACGATCCACCAGCGTTTGGTTTTCAATAAATCTACAAAGGGGCTCCAGAAGGGTTTGATCACCCATGGCAAATAAAGCCAACTGGTATATAACGCAATGTCTGTGTTAGATATACCCAGACGTTTATACATAATTACCGAGATCGTCATGACCGCCACATAGGGTAAACCTTCGGCTAAATAAAGGGATGGTATCCATGCCCAGGGTGATTTGTTCTTACCTTTCATGTGCTGTTAGTTTTCCATTTTAGTATATTGAATCCTGCTCACTAATTGATCCATCTGGCTGTCAGAGATCGTTATTTCCGACAGGATCCGTTTGATCTGTTCCCCTGTTATGTTCCGGAAATCCTTTTCCAAAGGAGTAATAAAAACGCCTCCCAGATCCACCGATGCCGGACTGATCAGACAATTCTCCTCTCCTTCGGCAAAATAACAATCCGGACGGTGTTTATCCCGGGGAACAATATAACTGTACCAGGTATCTTTTTCATACCAGGTAAGAATATTCATCCGGGGTTCCATTTCCCCCTCCGGGATCTCCAGATAATGATAGAGTATATAAAAGAAAGTAACGGCAGACAGTTTAGAAGAAGATTCAACTAAAAAACCATTCCGGGAATACTCCCTCATTCTATATACCGTATGCAAGCCGTCTGAAAGAACTGCTTCCTTCCTAACCTGCCGAATGTCCTGCTCCAACGGTAGAAAGCCTTTGTTGCCAGCCTGAAAATGGAGATGATCGGGAGCGGATGCTCCACATTTGGGACCATTATAAAAGATCACATACTCCTCCAATGCCTGAGCCAGATCCAACATATCTTCATACCGGCCACGGATGAGTTGATCTGTATGCTGATAATCCGGGATCGTGAAATGTTCCGGAAAGATCGGAAAAGGATTTACTAAGATCTGATATTCTTCACCAAAGGGAAGCCCTTTCTGTACGTCTGGCAGATGGGCCGGACATAGAAAACAGGGTCTTTCCTGGATAGACTTCGCATCTACTTTAGCAGCGGACGATTGAATCCGGGCCGGATTGAATTGTACACGGATCGTATATGTGCCAAAAGAAAAGGTTTTTACCTGTACCTCTTCCAGTGCAGCATAGTTTTTCCGGGCCAGTTCCCAAACCGTTACCTGTTCCTGTAACAACTGCCTTACCTCTTGTGATAGTCTGCTCATCTCCACACTTATTTTTTATTTAATGCGATACGAGCCTGCACTTCCCAGGTCCGGATCCGGTCTTTATAGGTATTATGAGCATTCATTTTCACAATATCTAAGGAAGCATCTGAATTATCATCCCAGCGACGGCACAGATAAAGGACCTCATAGATACGTCCGATCTGATACTCACGGGAGAAATATAATCCTAATGCATAATCTTCCCCATAACTGGTATTCGGCACTTTGATCTCCCGCAGCAGGGGAGTATAGAAAGCACGCGGTGCTCCCAGTCCGTTAATACGGAGTGCATTGTTCCGTCCGTTCTCCGGCGTCCACTCTTTGTGGTCGATCACACCCGGAGGGATCATACGCATATCGAAGTCCGTTAACATATACGTACCCACCACCATCGCACAATTCTGCTCATAAAAGGCATCCACAATCTTTTGTAACGTATCTTCCCCGGAATACACATCATCACTATCCAGCTGGACAGCAAACTTTCCACATTTGGGATGATGTACACCCGCATTCCAGCAACCGCCAATACCCAGTTCCTTATTTTCAGGGATCAGATGCACCAGGCGTTCATCATCCGCGAACCGGTCAATAGCCTCTGTTGTTCCATCCGTAGAATAGTTATCCACGACAATCAGATTAAACTTAAAATTAGTTTTCTGGCTTAAAACGGAGCGGATCGCATCTGCGACTGTACGGATACGGTTACGAACCGGTATGATGACCGAAGCCTCATATTCAAAAGGCTGCCGGTCAAATGCAACCGGCCTGAATTCCGGCTTCAGGTAAGCCCCGGTCTGTTTCAGGTGATCCGTACAGGCCTCTTCCATTTCGATCTGTACCTGTCTGTTTTTCGGATCTACATAATCAAAAATCTTTTCCCCGCTTTTACGGGTATCATTTTCTATTTCCGTATATAGATATTCATTGATATGAACCAGTTCCGCTTCCTCTGATACTTTCAGGCGAAGATCATACAGTCCGGCGAACTGATAGACGCTGTCCATTCTGGAAACAGCCCTTTGTAGAACGTCCGACCTGTAAATAAGAACCGGACCAAAATTAAAATCATCCCGCAGGCTACCTTTTTGGTAGGCGATTACCGGGGCATTCCGCTTTTCGCCATCCACGATCTGGTAATGATCCGCATACACCATTCCGGCACCGGAATCCTGTGCCAGACGGATCATCCGCTCCAATGCAAACATCCCCATACGTAACGCAGCCGTTTTCGTATAGATCAGCGTATAAGCCGTATCTGCAAATTCCGCGATCTGTTTCATGGTATGGGTGGAATGAAGAGAATCTACCGGCAGAAGGGTACAACCTTCGATGGGATCCACTTCCCGGTTCTCCGTAAGAAGATAGATGGATTTAATAAGTTCTGATGATCTCAGTGAATCAAGAGTTTCTTTTATCTGGTCAGCGTTCTGATAAGGGAGAAAACAATTCAGATGTGTCTGCATGCTATATTCAATTTAGTTTGTTGAATTTCACTTTTTTGTTTATTGACAAAAGTAATTACTTAATTTAAAAGTCTGTACCTCTCCTAACTGTTCTTGAACAGGAACGCTCATCCCTGTTTCATAAACAGTTTTTTATGTCTCTGATAGTTAGGATGACAGATCTAAAGGTATAACCGGAGACAGAAAGAGAAGGATCAACATACGGATACCCTTCCGGCCGGCATAGCTGTCAGGCTATCCGCATGTTGAAACAGACCATAGAGAAATTTTCAGCTATTAATTACCAACCCGGATTCTGAGGGAAACTGACCCCTTCACTCACATACAGGTCAATCTGTCCCGTAGGAATGGCATTTAAATAATTCTTTTCCGGGTCAAATGTACGGTGACTCTCCGGATAGGCATATACATATCCTTCTTCGTTCAAGGTGGCTACGTCATCTGGTGCCAAAGCGCTACCCTTCACACCCAAAGCTACGTCCGGATTCTTCGTATGATCTAAGTAATCTCCTTTTTTCCAGCGCATCAGGTCATAGTAACGAATTGCAGTCCATGTCATGAGTTCTGCCCGGCGTTCCCGGCGGATCTCCCAGATGATGGAAGGAACCACACCGGAGATCTGCTCCAGGGCACTGGTACGTTTCGGATCATTAATAGTGACTCCATCTACCATCACCACTTCATCGCTGACATAGGTAAGAGGAGTGATACCTACCCGGTTACGAAGGATATTTACCGACATGTCCAGATCATTCTGAGTGATCGTACCTAATTCCGCACAGGCCTCCGCATAGTTCAGTAACACCTCCGCATAAGAGAAGATAGGGGCATCAATCGTATTCTGTCCGGTTGTTGTGACGTTGGAGGAATTTTCATTATAAAACAGATGGATCACATAGCCCGTAGAGGACTTTCTGGCTCTGGATAAAGAGTTCACCGAACCTCTGAAACTCACCCCTTCACTATCGACAGTTGCCAACAGGCGGGGATCCCGGTTTGCTAAAGCATGCTCCAGTTTATTATCTCCCTCATATAAGGGTGACTGACTGATAGGAAGACCATCTGCACAAACATAACTTTCGAAAGCCGCTTTCGTCATACCGTTACCCACCGTAGAGGTATTGGTATAAGCCTGGATCGAGTTGGACAGGATTCCCAAAGAGTAATTTTTATATAAAATGATCTCTGAATTACCTCCTAAATCTTCCGAGTTATAGACCGCTTTGAACGCATCCCGGTTCATCTGAATGGCATATTTACCGGAAGTCATAAGTGCAGCATCTGCCTCTTTCGCTCCTTGCAGGAATGTACTTCCATCGGCAGACTGATGGTATTTACGATAGGTACCTTCATAGACACCGATCCGGGCTTTCAAAGCCAGAGCGACATATTTAGTCACCGAGTTCGCCTCATCCGACTCCCGTAGCAGTTCAATCGCTTTGGTAATATCCTCCCATACTTTCTGCATCACCTCATTCCGGTCCATCCGGGGAATATAGATGTTCTGTACATCATTCGGATCTTCTATCACCTTATCATAATAAGGCACATCGCCAAACCGCTGCACTAATTTATAATAGGACAGTGCCCTGAAGAAACGGGCTACTCCCTCCCAATGTGCTGCGGCTTCTGTTTCCATAGGTACTTCGGGGATCCTTTCCAGCATGACATTCGCTCTTCTGATATACTCATACTGATCTTTCCAGTCTGAATTGGCACTTCCCGGGTTGATCTGATAAGGTAGAAATGTATTATTCGTCAGGTCATCCGAGATATTAATACTGGAAGTCATATTGGAGGCCTGAAAATAAAACTCGGCAGTAGTTCCGGTAGCAATACCATAGGCTTTGAACTGGTCATAAAACAGCCAGCCATAGGTTTTCACATTTGCCTCACTGGTCCAGTAAGTATCATCCGTAAATCCGTCCAACGGATCTCTGTCTAAGAAATCATTACATCCGGTATGTAAGAGCAGCAATCCGCTCATTAAGATCGTGCTGATATATATGTTTATCTTTTTCATAATTATTACTGATATGAGTGTTAGAAATTAACCTGTAAACCAACAGAAACAGTTCTTGGATAGGGATAGGTACGTCCCCAGGATGCTTCGGTTTCATTTATTTCCGGGTCAACCGGTAAACGGCTGCTCTTGAATTCGGCCAGGTTCTGAGCACTGAAATAGACTCTCACTTTATCAATACAAGCCTTACGGCTCAGATGAGCAGGTAAGGTGTAACCCACAGTCACATTTTTCAATCGTAAGTAAGCCATACTCAACAGGTATCTGCTTTGAGAAACAAAATTGTTAGACCCTGGGATATATGAATTGATCGCTGTTCCGGCATGTCCTACATAGGGATTCGGGAAATAGGCATCCGTATTGTTTTCAGTCCAGTAATCCAGCATTCCATCGTATAATGCATCCGTACGGTTATAGAGAGGAAGGATCAGGTCAGACGCAGCCCAGTAATCCCGTTTGCCAACTCCCTGGAAGAATACATCCACATCAAAGTTATACAGGTTGGCACCTAAACGGAAACTATACTGATATCTGGGGGTTGTATTACCGATCACTTTCAGGTCACCCGGGTTATCGGCAGTCAGATCTCCGGTCGTGATCTTACCATCTCCGTCCAGATCTTTATATTTCACATCCCCGGGACCATAGGAGAAGTCCCCGGTGATCAAAGCGGATTGATCCGGAATACCCGCTATCAATGTGCCATCTGCATTGAAATCTGATACCTGGAACAGACGGTCTGTTTCAAATCCCCAGATCTCACCAATTTTCATTCCTTCATAAAATTGTTTGTCTCCCAACATTTTATTCTGATTATTCCATTTGGTCACTTCCGTCTGGTAATCCGTCATAGATACATTGGCATAGACCTGCACATTCTTATTGATCGGATAATTAAAGTCGACGCTGATCTCATATCCCCTGGTACGCAAGTCACCGGCATTGGTCAGTGGTGCGCTGGCCCCAATTCCCTGAGGTAATGTCTTAGCTGCTGCTAATACACCGTTATTGTTCCGTTGATACCAGTCAAAAGAGAAGGTGAACATATTATTCAGGAAACGAACATCCAAACCAATGTCATACGTGATCACCTTTTCCCAGGTCAGTTTAGGATCTGCAATAGAAGGAGTTTTTACCGAAGGTGCGGATGCTCCGTCTAATACCCATTCCGCATTCTGTACATCCATCATTCTGCGGAAGGCATTGGACATCACGTTCTGATTACCGATCGAACCGACAGATGCGCGGATCTTAATATCATTGGCCACGGTTTTCACCTCTTCCATAAAAGATTCTTCTGTCAGACGGTAACCGACAGATCCGGAGGGGAAGAATCCCCAGAGCTGTCCTACCGGGAAGTTGGATGAGCCGTCATAACGTCCGTTTAACTCCAACAGGTACTTCCCTTTATAATCATAGTTGATACGTCCGAAGAATCCGGCAATCGCATATTCGTTATGAGCAGACTTCAACAGCTCGGAAGCATTAGTCACATATTGTGCCCCTGTCGTCAGGGAGATATCCGGCATGGTAGGATCCATCACATTCCGGCGTTCCAGGTAGAATCGCTGGAAATCATTCTTCTCGATGTTGGTTCCGGCCATCACCTTCAAGCCATGGTCTTCGAATTGTTTGGAATAGGTGGCATAGGCATTGAACACCTGCGTTTGGTCTTTACTGTGGCTATTCGCGATCTTATCATTTGCACTACCCGGTACGTCCAGATATTGATAGGCAGTCCCCAAAATATCATTTGCATCCCAGTCTCCGGCCCAAAAGTTCAACATCTGGGTAGAGTGTCCGTTGATATTCCAGTCTATGGTCTCATTATTGATACTATATTCCGCCACGAATTGCAGGTCTTTGGTAATGTCTGCGATCAACGAAGCATTCAGCCGAAGCATATCTGTTTGTTTGTTATTCATGTTAGCCTGTGCCATATACCCCGGTGCATGACGGAAATATTTGCCATCATAAGTTCCATAAGGGAAATATTGTCCCCACCGCATATAATAACCAAAATAACCGTTCTTTTCAGATTCGGTAATACCATTATTATAATAGTTGTACGGTTCTTCATGGTTCTTACGGGTAAACAGGGTTCCTACGCTTGCTTTCAACCAGCTGGTCAGCTGCGTATTCATACTTACATTGGCATTATAGCGTTTCATTTTGTCCGTATTGATCCGCATGAAACCACTTTGGTTGACATATCCCAAAGAGACCATAAAGGAGGATTTTTCTCCCATCCGTCCCTGTGCGGAGAAATTATGGGTTTGTTGCGGGGTCCAGTCCTTCAACATCTCTTTGTGTGGATCCCATATACGATAGGTATACGCGCGGCCGTCAATAATTTCCCAGTCCTCACCATAGACCATTTCTTTGTTCTTACTGTTTCTGCTGGCAGCATAGTTGGCTTTCCAGTTCTTAATCCCTTTTAATAACACATCGTGCATCATACCAAATGATTCGGACATTTCTCCGGGAGTGGTACGGTTAGTCGCATACATCATCACCGGCAGTTCATCCTCCGGATCCACAAAGCCGACCAGACTACTGGGTTTACTAAACGCAAAGTTTGTGCTGTAACTGAATTTTACTTTATCTCCGGCAGCCTGCCCTTTTTTAGTAGTGATCAACACCACCCCGAAAGCTCCACGGGTTCCATAAATTGAAGCAGAAGCAGCATCTTTCAATACGGAAATATTAGCAATATCCTCCGGGTTGATCAGGGTGAGGTCAGAAGGTACTCCATCCACTAAGATCAGAGGTTCTCCCTTTTCCTTCCCGTCAATAATGGTTCCGATACCACGGATATTAATCGTTGCATCCCCTCCCAGATTACCACTCTTATAAGTAACAGTTAACCCCGGAGTGATCCCTTGCAGGGATTTGGCCACATCTGCCACAGGCTTACTACCCAATGCTTTATCCACATCCACAGTGGCAACAGCACCCGTCAGGTTTTCTTTCTTCTGAACACCATATCCTACGATCACCACCTCATCTACTAATTGCGTATCTTCCTGGAGAGTCACATTGATCACCTCTCTGTCTGCCTGGACAGACCAGGGTTTATATCCCAGATAGGAAAATACCAAAACAGCATTGTTATGGGGAACAGTCAATATATACCGCCCATCAAAATCAGTCACGGTCCCGGTTGTAGTTCCCTGAACCACCACATTGACTCCGATAATGGGGTCACCATAGGAATCTTTTACCACCCCACTGACCGTTCTGGCTTGTTGTTGGGGAGCACTGACAGGAGTAGCGGTTCTTTCCTTTACGGATAAGACAATATGGGAACCCTCCATAGAGTAATCCAGATCTGTTTCATTAAACAGGTTATTTAAAACCTCACTGACCGGTTTACCCTGGACATTGACGGAAACCCTACGGTTCACATTTACCTGGTCATTATAGATGAACAGATAATCCGTCTGGTGTTCTATTTCATTCAGGATATCTTCCAGCTGGACATTGCTTTTATGGATGCTCACTCTTGCGTTCTGCGAGTGAGTATTTTCTGCGAATGTGCAGAAAACGCAGATCAAAAGCAGGGACATGGTTATTCGCATAATTCTAAAGAGTTGTTTACATCGTGGATTTTTCGGACAATCCATCCCCGACAAAGATTTATTTTTCATACCTTTGTAATGATTTGAAGTTAATACGATTAATAATAATTGTGTTGACAGATGCCGGTAAGTGTTGGCGCATTTACCGGCATTATTGGTTAACAGTTAGTGTCTATTCATAGGCAGAAGATTTTAAGGGTTTCACTAATCTATGTATATGATCTGATTTTCGTCATCCTGACTGTAAGAGAAACGGATATCTTTCTGTAATACCCGCAGGGCATAGTCCACTCCATCGGTTTGCCGGAACTTTCCGGTATAATGCATATTCAGGATTTTCTCATTGTTGATCCGGATACTTTTTCCATAGTATTTCTCAAATTCCTGCATAATGGATTCAAAGGAATCATTCCGGAAACAGATCAGCCCTTCTGTCCAGCGGTAACGGTTGTAATCATCTACCGGTACCACTTCAAACTTACCCCCTCTCAGAACAGCTTTACTGTCCGGGTGCAACACTAAGGTTTGTGCCGGGTCCAGGGCGGAAGTAACCTTGACAGAGCCCTGCATCAGGGTCGTTTCAAAATCATCTTTATACGAATAGGCCTCTACATTAAAATTGGTACCTAACACCTCTACCTTTCCTTTGGAAGTATGAACAACAAATGATCTTTTCTCTTCTTTCGTCACTTCAAAATAGGCCTCTCCGTCCAACTCCACCCGCCGGTCCTTCTTTCCGAAAGAGACAGGATATTGCAAAGTGGTCCGGGCATTCAGCCATACATTCGTACCATCCGGCAAAGTCAGGTTCACCCGTTGCCCGGCAGGAACAGAGATCGTTTGTATAGCCATCTGATCATTCCGGGAAGTCTGTTCCATATAGAAGAAACCAACAGCCAACGTAATAGCGACTACTGCTGCGATCTTCAATAATTCCAAAACCGGACGGGGAAGAGAGAAGGAACGTTTTGTTTTTACCGGCTCTCTCTCCTGAGCCAACAGAAGCATCATGTCAAACAATCTGCGCTCTTTAAAAAAAGTCCGCTCATTTTCCGGAGAAGCCTCCATCCATTTTCTGACCTCTTCCTGTTGCTGCTGCGTCGCAGTTCCTTCAAAGAATGTATATAATATATCTTTTTCCATTGATTTTCGTATCTACCGGCTCCATATAGATCATACAGACCTGTATATATAAAGCAGTTCACACAGAGATATCCCCAGTGAAAAGTTGAAAAAAATTCTTTTAACCGAAAAAGAGTAGGAAAAAGGGCAGATAGTCTTTCAGATTATGACGAAGAAGTTTCAATGCTTTCGTTATATGGAATTCTACATTTTTAGTTGTCATTCCCAGCTCTGCGGCAATCTCTTTATGGGATTTATTCTGATAACGACTCATCAGAAAGATCCGGCGGGTCTGTTCCGGAAGTTTCTCCAGCGTTCTGTCTACAATTTCCTGTGCTTCGGCAGTAAAAAGTTCGTAAGGTTCACAAGCCTCCAATGTGGCGATCCGGGTATGAAGTTCCCATTCCGCATGGTCCCTCATCTTTTCCGTCACCGCTTCCCGCACCTGCAAATGCTGGAGATGGTTCAGGCACTTATGTTTAATGATAGTCAGAATATAGGCAGGGATATTGGATTCATTGTTCAGCGAGTGACGGTTTTCCCAATAATAGAGTAACGCTTCCACGACAAAATCTTCAGCTATAGCCACATCGTTCACATACGTATTAGCGAAACGGATAAACCGTCCCTGATAATCCGTAAACAGTTGGTTAAAAGCTTTCAGGTCTGACGTACTCTCCATAGCTTCTTTTTACAAGTGTAAATATATGAAAAAATAAACAGATTAGAAAAGGATGTTTTTAACATCGTGAAAAGAAGCCGGAAGCGTGCACCGGAATAGAAAGATCAACATTCATAGGATTTGTTTGTTTGTATGTAATACAGAGAGAGATAAGCAACTATCAATTATTAAAAACAGAATAAGTATGAAACGATTCATGATGGCATGTATATGCCTTTTCGCGATCCATTGCTATGCGTTGGCAGATGATGATAAACGGATTGATTACAACCAGTTACCGGAGCAGGCCCGCCAGTTCATAGAACAACACTTTTCAAGTGGAGATATTGAACATGTCATGGAGGACAGCGAATGGGGCGGATTAGATAAAAGTTATGAAGTTCATTTCACGAACGGTACCCATATTGAATTCGACAGTAGCGGTGAATGGGAAGATATTAAATGCAAATATTCCCATGTTCCGGATGAAGTGGTCCCTCAGCCGATCCTGAATTATGCAAATCAACACCACCCCTCCAATAAGATCGTCCGGTTGGACAAAGGGTTCCGTAAATATGAAGCTAAATTAGACAACGGACGGGAATTAGTGTTTGACCTGAATTTCAAATTCCGTAAATACGACGACTAACAAACATCGTTCGCACACAGCGGACACAGATCAGACAGACGGACACGGCTATTTATTTTTAATATATCTTCCGGATCTGTCTGATCTGTGTGCATTTTCTGAATCTTTATTCCCTTCTGAAGCACAAAAGAAGCTGATAAAATAACCGTAGAGAGAAATGTTTACAAAATAACAGTTATATTTACCCCCAGAGTCAAAGACAAGAATGATAATAACAAGATAAGAGAATTTGTGTAGGACCCTGTGTGGCATACGAATGCAGGATAGTAAGTAAACCATACCCATCCTTCGTATGAGCGTCCTGTGTGTATTATTTATTTTAATAACTTATTCTATTCATGAAGAGAAATGTGATTGTAGCCCTTTTGGTGAGTTCGATGTACACATACTCCCAGGAGGGATTAACGCCCGTCTCCTTTGAAAAAGTCACCTTGCAGGATGAGTTCTGGAGTAACCGGATGAAAATCCAGAAACAGGTATTGGTGCCTGTCGCATTTGAACGGACTCAGGAAGCAGTAAATGACCTCCGGCTAACAGGAGAGTATCTGAAAAACGGACAAGGAACACTTCCAACGTCCAGTAGGTTTAACACGTCAGATCTCTACAAAGTCATCGAAGGGGCTGCCTATTTATTAAAAATGGAAAGAGATCCGGCATTGGAAAAACAGATCGATGAGATCGCAGAGATCATTGCCGGTGCACAGGAACCTGACGGATATCTCTATCCGGCCCACTCCACGGGATCTTCGCAGGATGCAGAACATTGGGGAGGTTCCGGTATGGGAGACAAACCCTATTCCTGGGTGGTTCACAGCCATGAACTGTATAATGTAGGCCATCTCTATGAAGCGGCTGTTGCCTATTACCAGGCAACCGGGAAAAGGAACCTGCTGGAGATAGCGCTGAAAAGTGCACAGCATGTGAATCAGGTATTCTTTGAAGGAGATCCCGGCTACCATGGCGGGCAACCTATCAACCAGGCTCCCGGACACCAGGAGATCGAACTGGCATTGGTCAAACTCTACCGGGTGACCGGAGACCCCCTCTATCTGGAAATGGCTAAAAAATTCATTGATATCCGCGGGATCACCTATATCCCGGACGGTGAAGGAACGATGTCCCCTGAATATGCACAGCAACACGCTCCGGTCAGATGCCAGCATGAGGCCGTAGGACACGCCGTGCGTGCCGTCTATTTATATTCCGCTATGTCGGACGTAGGAACTCTCACGGGTGATCCCACCCTGTCCCCCGCACTGAACCGGATCTGGCATAATATTGTGGATACCCGTATGCACATTACCGGCGGATTAGGGGCTATTCATGGAATCGAAGGTTTCGGACCGCCCTATGAGTTACCCAACAAAGAGGCCTATAATGAGACCTGTGCTGCTGTAGGAAATGTATTTTTCAACCACCGGATGTTCCTTTTGGAAAAAGACGGGAAGTATATGGACGTAGCCGAGGTAGCCCTACTCAATAACGTACTGGCCGGAGTCAATCTGGAAGGGAACAAATTCTTCTATGTCAACCCATTGGCCTCAGCCGGTATGGTAGACCGCTCCCATTGGTTCGGCACAGCCTGTTGCCCGACTAATCTTGCCCGGTTGATACCCCAGTTATCCGGCATGATGTATGCCCACACGGAGAATGAGATCTATTTCGGATTTTATGCAGGGAGTGAGGTAGAAATCCCGCTGACTTCCGGACATGTGAAATTAGTGCAGTCCACCGCCTATCCTTTTGAAGAAAAGATACGGGTCACCGTAACTCCTTCCGGAAAAGAACAATCTTTTTCTTTAAAAATGAGGATACCCACCTGGACAGGCAGCCAGTTCGTACCCGGAGCACTGTATTCCTACACAGACAAACAGCCTGTCAATTGGGAACTCTATGTGAACGGTGAAAAAGTGTCCCATCCGGTTATGGAAAAAGGATTTGTCTGCATGGACCGGAAATGGAATGCCGGAGACCAGGTGGAATTACGTTTACCTATGCCCGTACGTTACAACAAAGCAATAGAAGCGGTACAGGCAGACAGAGGTAAAATCGCAGTCACCAGCGGCCCGTTGGTCTATTGTGCAGAAGGGATAGATAATGAAGGAGATGTAAACCGGTATGTTCTTACAGCTTCCACCCATCCGGAAGTATCCACCATCCGGGAAGGTGTATTGCAAGGAATCTCCTCCATCCGGAACATCCCGGCCCGCTACATGGATAGTAAAGGAGCATTTTCCTCCGTGTCCCTCACGTTAGTTCCCTACTATGCCTGGAATAACCGGGGAGTTTCTACCATGAACATCTGGTTCTATGAAAACGAAACCATTGCGAAAGAAGAAACAGAAGTATTGCCGGTTCTTTTAAAAGATATTCAGGCCAGTTATGTAAGCAACCGGGAAAATGTCTGGAACATTATGAACGGTAAATTCCCGGTTAGTTCTTCGGATACGGAGATGGAACGCTGGACTTCCGGAGCCAGAGGGAAGGAGCAGCAGATTGAATTTATCTTTGATAAACCCACGGATGTAAAATCCTTTTCCGTCTACTGGTACGACGATAATGAAAGAACCCTGTTACCGGAAAATGGCATCTGGAATACAAAGATACACAGGGTAACTGGAAGATCTTCCCTTTATATAGTACTGATTCCTACAGCCTCCTGAAAGACCAGTTCAACCTGGTCCACTCCGACGGAGACTCTTTTATCATAGAAAATCTCCGTTTACACATTCAACCCAAAGAAACTTCCACAGCCGGGATTCTGCAAGTGGTAATCGATGGTAAAAACTAACAAACCATTATAATAGAAAAAATTAAGGGATAGCCTTTTCTATAGGCTGTCCCTTATTCTTATTTCCTCTTGAGAAGCTATATAAAAACTCTCATGGTTTTCGTAAGTACCCCCAATGGAGTGCCATGTGAATGGTAGATCGACCTTAGCCAATACCCCCGGGTGTAACCCAGTCATGTCTGGCAGATTTAATTGAGATAGGGCATGTTCAAATCAGACCCGGGTATCAGTCATGTTCGGAAGATTTTTACGAACGGCAATGGCAAAGGGCGATTGGCGAAGGTTGATCTCTTTATCTCCTAAGTCCCGCAGGGACGGCACATAATAGCCTGGGATGCAAGTCCCAGGTCATATATTAGGAGTCAATGGAGTGCTGTAAGCACGACACAGTATATACAAACCGATTGTTTCCATAAGATGGGGTGTACCTACAGCACACCCTCGGGTGGGGATCTCTCTACCTGGGACTTGCGTCCCAGGCTATTATGTGCCGTCCCTGCGGGACTCAAGAGATAAAAATCACCCTTCGAAAAATCTTCCGAACCTGACCTGGGACTTGCGTCTCAGGCTAAATATGTGTCGTCCCTGCGGAATTTAAGAGATCAATGCTGGCAAATCCGGAGCATGAGAGCTCATTCGAGATTGAAAAAGGCATCTCTCATACCTGCTTTCCGCTTCCGGAGAAGAATTGAGGGTAATATATATTCTTCAGGCAACTAACTCAATCAGATTCCCGTCAGGATCTAACAAGGCCCCTTCATAGAAGCCATCTCCGGTGGTGCGCGGCTCTCCGGTGATCGTATAGCCTGCCGTACGGAACTGTTCGATCATCTCATCCACCTTTTCCCGGGAACCCAGCGAAAAAGCAAAATGGGTCAGACCGATATAGTCTCTTCCCGGCAAAGTATCCTGAATATCTGTCCGTTGCATGATCTCCAAAGCAACCCCATTTTCAAACGTAACGAAGTAAGAGGTAAACCCTTTGGCCGGATTTACATATTGTTCATTACTGCTTCCCTGAAACCAGGTCACGTAAAAGTCCCGTAAACGTTCCGGGTCATTTGTCCAAATAGCTATATGAGTTAGCTTCATGATTCTTCCTGTTTATTGACATACCCTGCAACCGGCACATTGGGCTAATTCCCCACGGAACCGCTTCTCCACTAAAAGTTGTAATCGCTCCTTCAATCCTGCCAGACGGACATGCGATAAAACATCCGCCGTGAAAGCCACACTTAACATCATGCGGGCCTCTTCTTTGGGAATACCCCGGCTCTGCATATAGAAAAGTGCCTGCTCATCGATTTGCCCGGTAGTCATACCATGGGAACATTTCACATCGTCCGCATAGATCTCCAACTGGGGTTTACTATACATACGGGCTTCACGGGTTGCCAGCAAATTACGGTTCGTCTGGTAAGCTGCCGTTTTCTGTGCATCCTCTTTCACTAAGATACGGCCGCTGAACGCACCGGTTGAACGGTCATTCAGGACATTCTTAAATAGCTCTGTACTGGTGCAGTAAGGTACGGCATGCGTAACATAGGAATAGGTATCCAGATGTTGCTCCTTATCCAGGACAGACATACCACACAACGTAGCTTCCGCCTGCTCCCCTTCCAGGTCGATATAATAATTATTCCGGCTAAAACCGTTATTTAATGTAATACCATTGATCAGGACATTCGATGAAGCAGCCTGTTTCACATGCAGGGAAGAGACCCGGGTCGTTGACTCCGTACTTTCTTCCAGATCATAATAATCAAAATAGGCACCTTCTCCCGCAAAGATCTCAATCACCTCCGTAGAGAGGAATTTCACGTCATCAATACTGTGGTCACATACCAGCAGTTTGGCTTCCGAACGGGGTTCCATAATGATCAGGACCCGGCGGTTAGCCATCGTATCCACATCACTACGGAAAATATTCACCAATTGAACAGGACGTTCCAGCACGACTCCTTCCGGCACATACATGACAAATCCGTCCTGTGCCAGCAGGGTGTTCAAAGCAATAATACCATCTTTACTACTGGCTGCTGCTTTTCCGTAATACTTTTCCGCTATGGCGGGATACTTTTCCGAGAACGCTTTCAAACCTCCGACAAAGACTCCTTCCGGGAATGCCGTCTCCGGTTGTACCGGGTCATAGAATGAATCATTCACTACAAAATAGAGTGCCGTACTCAGGTTGGGGACATCACAACGGAATACATCATACGGATTGACGGGAATACTTAATCTTTTCAGGTTCAACCCATAATCAGGAGACATGATCTGGCTGATATCCGTATGCTGATAGTCTTCACTACCGGCAGCAGGAAATCCCAGACGTTCCAGATCTGCCAACGCCTGTGTACGGAGTGCATTCAGCACTTCGGAAGAGTGGTGTCTGATCACATCTTCATACTGGCTAAACAGATCTATATATTGCTGTTCTGCTCTCATATATTTATTCTCCCATTTCTTCTTTGATCCAGTCGTATCCTTTTTCTTCCAGCTCCAAAGCCAGTTCAGGACCTGCGGTTTTTACGATACGGCCTTTATACAGCACATGCACCACGTCCGGTTTGATATAATCCAGCAACCGTTGGTAGTGGGTGATCACGATCGCTGCATTTTCCGGAGTTCTCAGTTGGTTTACTCCGTTCGCTACGATCCGGAGCGCATCAATATCCAGACCACTGTCTGTCTCATCGAGAATCGCTAATTTCGGCTCCAGCATAGCCATCTGGAAAATCTCATTTCTCTTTTTTTCTCCACCGGAAAACCCTTCGTTCACACTCCGGCTGGCCAGTTTGTTGTCCAGTTCCACGATCGCCCGCTTTTCCCGCATCAGTTTCAGGAAATCAGAGGCAGAAACAGCAGGAAGTCCCTGGTATTTGCGATGTTCGTTCAGCGCGGCCCGCATAAAGTTCACCATGCTTACCCCCGGAATCTCCACCGGATACTGGAAGCTCAGGAACAATCCCTCCCGGCTGCGGTCCTCCGGAGAAAGTTCCAGGAGGTCCTTCCCTTCAAAGATTACCTCTCCTTCGGTCACCTCAAAAGCCGGGTTACCCACCAACACACTACTCAACGTACTTTTCCCGGAACCATTGGGACCCATAATGGCATGTACTTCACCTGCCCGGACAGAGAGGTTGATCCCTTTTAATATTTCTTTGCCATTAATATTGGCATGCAGATTCTTTATTTCTAACATAACTATATGAATTGAAAGTTGAAAGTTGAAAATGGCAAACCATCAATTTCCCATTTTCCATTTTCAATTAAATATTTATCATCCGACACTTCCTTCCAGAGAGATACTAAGCAGCTTTTGTGCCTCCACAGCAAACTCCATAGGTAATTTATTCATGACTTCACGGGCATATCCATTGACGATCAGGCCCACTGCCTCTTCGGTTGAAATACCCCGCTGATTGCAATAGAACAACTGTTCTTCACTGATCTTGCTTGTAGTCGCTTCATGCTCCACGATGGCGGTATCGTTCTGTATATCTACATAAGGAAAAGTATGTGCGCCACAGGTTGAGCTCAGTAACAAACTGTCACACTGGCTATGGTTACGGGCATTTTCCGCACGCGGCGAAACTTTGACTAATCCCCGGTAACTATTCTGGCTATGTCCTGCTGAGATCCCTTTCGAAACAATGGTACTCTTCGTATTCTTTCCCAGGTGGATCATCTTGGTTCCCGTATCCGCCTGTTGGTAATTGTTAGTCACCGCTACCGAATAGAACTCACCGACAGAATCATCGCCTGCCAGAATACAACTGGGATATTTCCAGGTAATAGCTGATCCGGTTTCCACCTGCGTCCAGGAGATCTTACTGCCCCGGCCTTTACAGATGCCCCGTTTCGTCACAAAATTGTAAATACCTCCTTTTCCCTCTTTATCTCCCGGATACCAGTTCTGCACAGTGGAATATTTGACTTCTGCCTGCTCTTTGGCCACAATCTCCACGATCGCTGCATGCAACTGGTTCTCATCCCGCATCGGGGCCGTACATCCTTCCAGATAACTCACATAGGATTCATCATCTGCCACAATCAACGTCCGTTCAAACTGACCCGTGTTGGAGGCATTGATACGGAAATAGGTGCTCAATTCCATCGGACAGCGCACCCCTTTGGGTATATAAACAAAGGAACCATCCGAGAAAACAGCCGAGTTCAATGCGGCAAAGAAATTATCCCGGTAACTGACTACACTTCCCATATATTGCTGGATCAGATCCGGATGATGTTGCACAGCTTCACTGAATGAACAGAAGATCACCCCTTTTTCCGCTAATACCTCTTTAAAAGTAGTTTTTACGGAAACACTATCCATCACAGCATCCACAGCCATGCCGGTCAGGTGTTTCTGCTCTTCTAAAGGAATCCCTAATTTATCAAATGTTTTCAGCAACTCCGGATCTACCTCATCTAAGCTTTTCGGCCCTTCTTTGGGTTTGGGAGCTGCGTAATAAATAATATCCTGATAATCGATCGGAGGAATATTCAGGTGAGCCCAGTCCGGCATTTCCAGCGTCAGCCAGTAACGGTAGGCTTTGAGACGATACTCCAGCAGCCATTCCGGCTCGTTCTTTTTAGCCGAAATAGTCCGGACCGTCTCCTCGTTCAAACCACGATGAATGGTCTCTGTCTCTATTTCCGTAACAAATCCGTATTTATATTCCCCGGACGTTACATCATCTATAATTTTATTTGAATCTTCCATACTACACTCTTCTTAGAATAACCATTCAATCTTTCATAAGAAACAAACTATGGGGATAGATAGTAGGTAAGATCTCTTTTACGGGAAAGTAAAAACGGGATTCAATTTTAGTTTCTGCTGGAATCACAGCCACTGTCCGGTCCGCCAGCTCCAGTCTGTTTAAGAGCAGACTCATAAACAGAACAGCCAATACGAGGCCAAATAATCCTCCGGCAACATGGTTAAACGGGCTGAGAGGGGTCACACCAATTACCCGGTGAACGATCTCCCCGGCCAGCATCACGACAATCATAATCAGCAGGAAGGCAGCGACATAACTGGCCACCGTGACCCACTCTGCCGGAATCCAGTCGAGTGCGGCAATATAATCCCTGAGCCATACAGCTCCTTTTCCACAAAAAAAGACTGCAACCACTAAGGCTATAAGCGAAACAACCTGTTTGATGACTCCATCAAACAGGCCTTTCATAAACCCTATCCCTGCCAGACATAGTATTAAAATGTCTAACCAGTTCATATTATAACGTCTTCTTAACTTCTATTTCTTCGTAGGCTTCTATGATATCACCAACCTTAATATCATTGTAGTTGGTAATGTTCAGACCACATTCGTATCCGAAGGCCACCTCTTTCACATCTTCCTTGAAGCGTTTCAGAGAACCCAGGTCACCGGAATAGATCACGATACCATCACGGATCAGGCGGATCTTATGGTTACGTTTGATCTTACCCTCTTTGACCATACATCCGGCCACCGTACCCACTTTGGTGATCTTGAACACTTCACGCACTTCTACGTTGGCAGTGATCTCTTCTCTCACCTCCGGAGCAAGCATACCTTCCATCGCACTCTTCACCTCTTCGATCGCATCGTAGATGATAGAATACTGGCGGATCTCCACCCTTTCCTTATCTGCCTGGCGGCGGGCCGGCTGTGAAGGACGCACCTGGAAACCAATAATGATCGCATTGGAAGCCGCAGCTAACACCACATCCGATTCGGAGATCTGTCCGACTGCTTTGTGGATCACATTCACCTGGATCTCTTCCGTTGACAAACGGATCAAAGAGTCTGACAAGGCTTCTACCGAACCATCCACGTCCCCTTTCACGATCACATTCAACTCCTGGAAGTTTCCAACCGCTATGCGGCGGCCAATGTCGTCTAAGGTAAGCATTTTCTGCGTACGAAGACCTAATTCACGTTGCAACTGTTCACGACGGGTCGCAATTTCACGGGCTTCCTGGTCTGTTTCCAGCACATTGAAGGTATCACCCGCCTGGGGTGCCCCATTCAGACCCAGAATCAATACAGGTTCTGATGGTCCGACCTCTTCCACCCGTACATTCCGCTCGTTGAACATCGCTTTGATACGTCCGTAATGAGTACCCGCCAGCACAATATCACCGGTTTTCAGCGTACCATTCTCCACCAGAACAGTAGAGACATATCCACGGCCTTTGTCCAATGAAGATTCAATGATGGAACCTGTTGCACGCAGGGTTGGGTTCGCTTTCAGATCTAACAGATCTGCTTCCAGCAGCACTTTTTCAAGCAACTCTTCCAGGCCAATTCCTTTTTTAGCGGAAATTTCCTGGCTCTGGTACTTACCACCCCAGTCTTCCACCAGATAATTCATCTGTGCCAGCTCCTCCTTGATCTTCTCAGGATTTGCGTGGGGTTTATCTATTTTGTTGATAGCAAAGACGATCGGCACACCTGCTGCTGAAGCATGGTTGATCGCTTCCACGGTCTGAGGCATGACATTATCATCCGCTGCTACAATAATGATCGCAATATCCGTTACTTTCGCACCACGGGCACGCATCGCCGTAAAGGCTTCGTGACCCGGCGTATCCAAGAAAGTAATGCGACGGCCACTCGGCAGTTTCACATTGTATGCACCAATATGCTGTGTGATACCTCCGGCCTCACCGGCAATTACGTTTGCATTCCGGATATTATCCAACAAAGAGGTTTTACCGTGGTCCACGTGTCCCATCACAGTGACGATCGGAGCACGGGTCTGCCAGTCATCCTCATTATCTTCTTCATTTGTTTTGATCGCTTCTACCACTTCCGCGCTGACATATTCGGTAGTAAACCCGAATTCTTCTGCTACAATATTAATGGTTTCCGCATCCAGACGCTGGTTAATTGACACCATCATACCGATACTCATACAGGTACTGATAACCTGTGTCACCGGAATGTTCATCATATTCGCCAGGTCATTCGCCGTAACGAACTCGGTCAGCTTCAACACTTTGCTTTCCTGTTCATCCAATGCCATCTGTTCGTATTCACGTTTCACAGCGGCATCCCGTTTGTCACGACGGTATTTCGCACCTTTGTTATTTTTATTCCCTTTATTAGTCAGGCGAGCCAGCGTCTCTTTAATCTGCTTTTGTACATCCTCTTCGCTCACTTCCGCCTTCACCGGTCTTTTCAGGTGCGGTTTGTTGTGACTGTTGTTATTATTCCGCTTATTTCTGGCAGGACGGGTAAAGTTCGTACCCGGCGTGTTATTGATATCCACCCGGTCTTTCTTAATACGCTGACGTTTCTTCTTCGCATCTGCACTCTGCTGTTCGCCCGGCTTCACAGGGCCATTTGTGTTGGGCCTTGCCGGTCCGTTTGCGTTCGGCCCCTTATTCGGACCGCCAGCCTGCGCAGGTCTGTTCGAATGAAACTTATCGCGTTTGTCATCGCGCTCTTTCTTACGCTCTTCCTTCGTCTTCTTCTTCGGACGGGTCGATTGGTTAAGCGCTGTCAAATCAATTTTTCCGGTTACCTTAATGTTTGATTCAAACTTCGGTTTATTTAACCGGAAAGGCTCGTTAGAGTCCACGTCTGTAGTAGATGCTGGTGCTTCGTTCACCACTATTGCTTGTTCTTTTTCCACCGGTTGGTGCGTTATGTTAGTGTCTGGTTTAACTGGCTCTGTTTCTACCACAACCGGCGCTTTCTCCACAGGCTTTTCAACCACCGGGACTTCCGCTTGTACGGGCTTTTCAACAGGCTTTTCAACAACTTTTTCAACAGGTTTTTCAACCACTTCAACCGGCTTCTCAACGATCACCTCCTGTTTAGTTACAACAGGCTCTACTACTTCCGGTTTTGCCTCTGCCTTCTTAGGCTGAGGATTCAGATCTATTTTACCTTTGGTTACAATCTTAGGTCTATATTCATCCGGAATCTCCGTCTTGATCTCCGAAGGTTTTTCCTCCTTCACCAAACGGTTTTCTTTCCGTGGACGTTCTCTTTCAGCACGCTCCACAGCTTTTCTTTCCGGCATATCTTTTCCAAACTCTTTTACGAGCAAAGCATACTGTTCATCACTGATCTTCGTATTGGGATTGCTCTCAACAGGATGACCATTCTTATGGAGGAAATCCACCACAGTGGTAATCCCTACATTCAAATCTCTGGTTACTTTTATTAATTTTATAGGCATATCTAACTTTGTCGTAATTCTTTTTATTCGTTGATATCATCTTCAAACTCGGCAGATAAAATTCCAAGTACCTCGTCAACCGTAGTCTCTTCAAGGTCGGCACGTTCAATAATCTCTTCACGGCTCAATGCCAACACATTTTTAGCCGTATAGCAACCGATATTCTTCAGTGCTTCAATTACCCAGCCGTCAATTTCATCAACGAATTCATCCAGATAAATATCTTCTTCATCGGCTCCGTCAATATCGCGGAATACGTCAATCGCATACTCTGTCAGCATACAGGCCAGTTTGATATTCAAACCTCCTTTACCAATTGCCAATGATACTTCTTCGGGACGAAGATAGACCTCTGCCTTGTGTTCTTCTTCATTCACCCGTATAGAGGAAATTTTTGCCGGGCTTAATGCGCGCTGGATAAACAGCGACACATTGGATGTGTAATTGATCACATCAATGTTCTCGTTTCTCAGCTCACGGACAATACCGTAAATACGGGAACCTTTCATTCCCACACAGGCTCCCACCGGATCAATTCTGTCATCATAGGATTCAACCGCCACTTTGGCCCTTTCACCCGGAATACGGGCAATCGCTTTGATGGTGATCAGACCATCATGGATCTCAGGCACTTCCAGTTCAAACAAGCGCTGCAGGAATACTTTGTCAGTACGCGAAAGAATGATCTTCGGATTGTTGTTGTAGTTATCCACCCGCTGCACCACCGCACGGACGGTTTCTCCTTTACGATAGAAGTCCGTAGGGATCTGTTCCGATTTCGGGAGCAGCAACTCATTCCCCTCATCATCCAGCAACAGGATCTCTTTTTTCCACACCTGATACACATCAGCCGCAATAATCGTACCGATCTTCTCTTTATATTTTGCGTATAAACTGTCTTTCTGTAATTCAAGTATTTTCGATGTCAGCGTCTGACGCAGGTTCAGAATCGCACGGCGGCCAAACTTTGCAAAATAGACCTCATCCGTCACCTCTTCTCCGACTTCACAGTCCGGGTCTATGGTACGGGCTTCCGTCAATGTGATCTGCAGGTTCGGATCTTCCAGTTCATCATCTTCCACAGCTGTACGGTTTCTCCAGATCTCAAAGTCGCCTTTTTCAGGATTGATAATCACATCATAATTTTCATCAGTGCCGAACATCTTCGCGATCACGTTACGGAAAGACTCTTCCAATACGCTGATCATCGTATCCTTATCAATATTTTTCAACTCCTTGAACTCCGCAAGTGTGTCAATCATGCTTACAACAACTTCCTCTTTCTTGGCCATAATCTAATTACTTGAATCTTATTAAGTATTTTGTATATTTTATTTCGTCAAATGTGTAGGAAAGATCTTCCTCCATGGTCACCTTGCGCTTGGCACCTTCCGGTTTCACCTTTTTCTCAACCGTTACCACCAATCCGTTTTCATCCGCAGACTTCAATATGCCGGTCAGTTTCACACCGCTTTTCAATAAAATCTCCACCTCTTTCCCAACGTATTTGAGATATTGGCGGAGCACTTTGAAAGGGAAAGTAATACCGGCAGAGCCAACTTCCAGCTCAAAATCTTCTGCTTCCCGGTCCAGATGCTCCTCTAAATAGCGGCTTAACTCTACGCAATCATCAATGCTGACCGCTTCATCATTATCAATTTCCACCACGATCAGGTTACCGGGTTTAATTACGACATCGACCAGATAATTGTCTCCGGAGGATAATTTTTCTTCTGCAAGTTGGACTACAATATTTCTTTCAATCATACACATTACCCTTAAGAATAAAAGAAGGGGACTGCCCGCCCCCTCCTCATCTTCTCTTAATCGAGCGCAAATATACAAAAAATCAAGTGGTTCACCAAATAAAATTTATATTTTATTATGCAGCTATTGGAATATCTCTATCTTTTTAGTATAAACTCCCTGCCTTTTTCAGAAAAAGACTTGTACTTTCCTAAAAAAAAGTCCTATGCTTGCTACAGAAAGTCCGGGAGTTTTCCTGCAGAGAAAAGCATGCTTAACCCTACCGGATGCCAATCCGGCTCTAAGCCCAAACGCCGGCAGGCAGCTTGCGACTCCAACCGGGACCAACACGTACAAATATTCACCTCATACAAATCCAGTCTACGAAAGAGTTATACGCTCCAAAGCCGGTGCAAAACCCATAACAACTTTTTTTGATTGAAGGAAATAGGGGCAATCCGTGAAGCCGGACATGACTGATCCGGAAATTCGCACCGCCCAATGATTAGCAGGCAGCGGAAAACAAATTCGGAATACCGGAGAAACAGGATGCGAAACTTTTAAATAAAATCATCAGGATCAGATGCCTATCAGAAACAAATTGCTATCTTTGTATAATTGACATTTTTAATTTATCTAAAGAACTACTCCATGAAATGTTTGCCTTTATTCGGACTATTTTTGCTGTTTTTCCCCTTTTCATCCTGTAATGACAAAACAGAAGATCCTGCACCTGTCGAAGAGAACGGGATCGCTATCCAATCAATCGAAATGACCTCCCAGGCAGATCTTTCCGGCCGGGAAGACTGGATCCTGCATATTTCCTATGCTCCATACGATTTCCGGGTGGAGAGGAAACAGATCCAGGCAAAACCGTCTGGCGAGCCGGCCCATTTCGACAAAGATTTTCCCGAAGGATATGAATTATCTGCCGAACAGGGTCCCATTATATATTTTGTACCACCATCCGGCTGGCCTACCCAAACCAAACTGGCGATGCCCCCACTTGCTCAGGCACAGGATCAGAGCACACAGGAAAAGCTTTTAGCCGCGGACGATCTTTTCTGCAGATATGCCGGACCGGTCGCCGAACAGCTGACTGGTATTCATTTGATCCACGCGAACGCCCTATTGGATTTTGAGGTCATTCATTTCCCTGAAGATGCCAGCGTAAAAGTGGAATCCGAAGGAGAGATTAAACCTTACCAGGAAGGCACTCATTATCAAGCGATCATACCGGCAGGCCCCGGAACAAATTACGGATCCGTCATCATCCGGTCAGCAGGTATCCTCCATGAAATTTCCTTATTAAAATATATTTCCGATCCGTTATCCAGCTCCAGCTATATTCCACAGAATACTCACTTTCAATTCACCATCCGGTACGACCAGGAGGAAAAATCGTTCCTCATAGAAAATGTCCGGAAGACCACCTGGAGCGCGGAAGAGTAAAAACATCGTTCATAGCCGGAAGATTTATTAAAAATATAAATGTCTATCAAATAAAACTTTACCAGTTCCCCACGCAGGTGGGGACCGCATAAGAACCGGCCGTTTCCACTATTTAGTAATACGAAAACCGTCCCTTCCTCTGCGATCCCCGCCTACGAGGCTGTGTAAAAACTAAAACCGTTCTTTGACAAAGTTACAAATCGTAAGCCCGCAGGGCTTGAATGTGAATCGTAGATCGGCCTTAGCCAATAACCCCGGGTGAAACCCGGGGCAAATAGCCCCCGGGTTACTAAGAACCCTGAAAGGGTTCAACCCCTTCAGGGTTGTTGTGGAGAGAGTTTTCACCTACCCCGGGTTTCACCCGGGGTTATTCACATTTTACCCCTATTGGGGTAAGTACTTACGAATTGTAACTTTTTCGATTTTAGAATTTAGTTTTTACACAGCCTCCTACGCGGGGAACTACGGTTTTTTAGTCTGTATTTTCATATAGCTGATAATCAAACCTCTATTTGTATGAAAAATTTTGGATCGAGATCTTTATCTCTTAAGTCCCAAAGGGACAGCACATATTTAGCCTGGGATACAAGGTCAGGTTCGAAAGATTTTTGCGAAGGGTGATTGGCAAAGGGTAATCTTTATCTCTTAAGTTCCGCAGGGACGGCACATAGTAGCCTGGGATGCAAGTCCCAGGTCAGGTATCAGTAGTCAATGGAGTGCTGTAAGTACGACACT
>JAJQEE010000152.1 GCA_021201865.1 Tannerellaceae bacterium
TCTTGTACAGCATACAACAGCGACCTTTTCATCTTCTGAACATCACTGGACTTGCGTCCCAGGCTACTATGTGACGTCCTTTCAGGACTTAAGAGATAAAGATCATCCGGACCAGCCGGATTTGCAATCCGGCTGCATAGGGTATAAGGATTTCCAGATCCGGATTTTATATTCCTTACATATTTTAAATGATAAAAAGATTCACATAAGCAGTCCTGTTAAGCAACTAATTTCTTATCTCCATAAAAGATATTAAGTGTTTAACGGATCCAAAACCCCTACTATCCATATAGTAGGACCTCCCTTTCAACAAAAAATAATAAAATTAAAATTATCTTCTTGTAGAGACGCATATTTGCGTCTCCTGCCCCCGTCTCCTGATCCCTATCTCCTGATCTCCATATCCTCATTCGCCCCTCCTAACAAAATAACCTCTGGTAAAACAACAAATATAAAGAAATACAGGCTGCACAAAAGAGACGCAAATATGCGTCTCTACAAAGGGGATTTTATATTATATTTGTGTTGAATAAAAAATAAAGGATCTCCGGATCCGAATCCTTTCTTCTAACAATTATTTTTCTGTTTTCTCAGTCATCGTCACTTTTTTATTTGTAATCTCCTTATTGTTAGATAAATACTCTTTAAAAATCAGGTGACTGAAAAAGTGACTGAGATTTTTCAGTCACTTTCCGGTCACCTGTTTATTTTACAGGATACCAAAAGATAAAGGGGTAGTAAGCTTGTTTTACTGAGAGCTTATGCTTATATTTATAGCAAACTATTCCCCTGATTCAGAGCCGTTAGGTTAAAGGTCAGGGGGTACAGGGTTGAAGGTCGGGAGGTTCAACCCTGAAGGTCCTGAGGTTTAAGGTTGAACCTCCTGACCTTTAACCTTAGAAGATTGCATGAAACAGCCAGGAAGTGATGGACTTCCGGATAATAGAGGATATGTTAAACGCTAACAACAGTATAGCTTATGACTGCCAAATACCAATTATTTAAAAACCCACGTTCCCTTTTGAAAGAAAACCGGGAATATACGCTCTATCCACGTATTGTCAGAAGCCGCAAGGTGACCATGGAAGAGATCAGTAAAAACATTGCAGACCGTTCCACCTTTACGACAGCAGATGTGCTGGGCGTATGGACTGCAATAGAAAGTGAAATCCTCTGGCAACTGAAAGACGGAAACCAGATTGAACTGGATGGGCTCGGACATTTTTCGGTGATCCTCAAATGCCGGGACATCACAGATCCGAAAGAGATCCGGGCAGAAAGTATACAATTTTCCAAAGTATCTTTCCTTCCCGCTAAAAAACTACACGAAAAATTGAAAGGTATGCCCGTGGAAAGAGATGAGAGCCGTGCCCCTTTACCGGTCGCCTCTCCGGAAGAACGCCAGCAGCGAATCCTCTCTTTTCTCCGGGAAAACCGGGAGATTACCAGTTCGGTTTGTATGAGATTAAATGCGTGTTCCAGACATACGGCTCAGAAAGACCTGAAATGGCTTGCTGAATCGGGGCAAATCCTTTGTTACGGAGGTCCGAATGTTTCCATTTATTTACTTAATCCGGATATGTTATGAAAATTACCTACCTGAAAGCAGACCTGACCTCCTCCAAAACCATCGGGCTGGCAACCTTTGTCAAAGAGCTGATGCAGGAAAAACCGAAACAATCTATTGTGGCTGTCCGGGAGATCATGCCTTTTATCTCTCCGCTCCAAAATCCACCGGACACAGAAAAAGTTCCCGCTGTCACCTTCTCTTCCCTTTACAAAGGGAACGAGTGGAAGAGCTACACCGGGCTGGTACTGACAGAGTTCAGACACTTGTCTTCACCGGAAGAGGCGGAATGGCTCCGTAAACAGATTGTCTCCTATTCCTCACCGGTGCTGGCTTTTATTGGTCTGAGCGGACGAAGTGTAAAAGTCATTACCCGTTTTTCCCTTCCGGACGGATCTCTTCCGGCAACCCAGGAGGAAGCCCTTCGTTTTCATTTACAGGCCTACCGGAAAGCAGCTTCCCACTACCAGTTGCAGACAGACAGGAAAGTAACCCTCCGGGAGCCTCGTTTAGACACGATCTGCCGTCTATCCTGGGACAGGAACTGTTATTTTAATCCGGAAGCACCTGTGATCCGGATGGAGGTTTCCATGGAAAGTCCGGATCAACTCCCTCCCACGGCTCTCCTTCCTGCTGCAAACGATCCGTTAGCCAGCCTTCTTCCGGGTATGCAAACCCATCAACGGATCGAATTTTTATTTGAGACCTGCCTGGAACGGGCACGCTCCGAACAGGGGAAAACCTGGGAACCGGATGATACAAAAAGCTTTCTGATTGTCCTGGCACGTTATTGTTCCCAATCCGGCATACCGGAAGAGAGTGCGGTCCGTTGGATCTATTATCATCAATACACAGAGCATGCACTGCCTGTGATCCGCCAGACCGTCCATCATGTGTACCAGAAAGAAAGTGGTAAAGCCTTTAAACCGGTAATACCGGCTTCCATGCGGTTGGTCATGCAAACAGAAGAGTTTCTCCGGCGCAGATATGACCTGCGAAAAAATGTGATCAACGGACAGGTGGAATACCGGGAGAAACATACGTTTGCCTTCCATTTCAAACCGGTAGACCAGGAAGTACTGAACGGCATTTGCCTCGAAGCCCAGCAGGAAGGAATTGAATTATGGGATAAAGACATCCGGCGCTACATCTACTCCCCACGGGTAGATACGTACAATCCTTTACAGGAATTCCTTTCCAACCTGCCCTGGTGGGATGGGGAAGACCGGATCCGTCCCCTGGCAGACAGAGTACCGACAGAAGACACTGCCTGGCGGGAACGGTTCTATAAATGGTTTCTCAGTATGGTCGTCCTATGGATGCGACAAGATAAAATCTACGGGAATAGTCTGGTACCTGTCCTGCAGGGGGGACAGGGTATTTCCAAATCCGTATTTTTTCGTTTGTTGCTCCCTCCTGTTCTGCGGGATTATTACGCCGAAAGCCTCCATATGGAAAATAAAAAAGAAGCGGAATTAAGTATGGCACAACATGTACTGATTAATTTAGATGAATTCGACCGGTTGAGTAAAAAATTTCAGGC
Source organism: Tannerellaceae bacterium (assembly GCA_021201865.1). Classification (GTDB taxonomy): domain Bacteria; phylum Bacteroidota; class Bacteroidia; order Bacteroidales; family Tannerellaceae; genus UBA4116. The sequence continues at coordinate 3,111 of JAJQEE010000152.1, forward strand.
AGAATTAAAGAACCTGATTCAGTTGCCTGTCATCAAAATCAAACTTCCCCACCAGAAATCCTTCCAGCATCTCCGGAGGATCGCTTCCTTCTGTGCCACTGCCAATCCGGAAGAACTGCTTTCCGACCCTACCGGTAGCCGCCGTTATATTTGTGTACAGGTAACGGGTCACATTGATATCAGTCAGTCCATTGACTATGACCAACTCTATGCACAGGCCGTCCATGCCATTCGTTCCGGAGAACAGTACTGGTTGACCCCACAGGAAGAACTGGAATTAATGCAGAGTAATTCGGTGTTCCTGCAACGTTCTTTGTTGATAGAATATATATTTACCTATTTTCGCAAGCCTAAACCGGAGGAGAAAAAGATGGGCTATTCCGCTCCCCAACTGGTTGACATTGTCAAACGCCGCTCCGGACGAACCTTCAGTAATACGTCTGCCCGGATAATCGGAGCAGAACTGAAGGCTGCCGGAGTCGAAAAAAAGCATACGAATGAAGGGAATGTCTATTATCTGATTGAAATAGCCCCTGAAAAGTGACTGAGATTTTTCAGTCACTTTTTCAGTCACCTGATTTTTGAAGGGTATTTATTTGACAATAAGGCTTTTAAAAATAAAAAAGTGACGATGACTGAGAAAAATACAAAAACTACATAGAAAGGGAGAATGTTTTTGGAAAGCATTTAATCCCTGGTGCGGTATAAGAGACGCAATAATCCTTGGGGGGGGTATAAGGAGACGCAAATATGCGTCTCTACGACAAAATAAAATAATGTACTGGATTTGCAATCTGCCTCTTTTTGTAGAGACGCATATTTGCGTCTCCTTATTTGCGTCTCCTTATTTACATTATCTTATTCACATCATCTTATTCACATCTCCTTATTTGCATATTTATGAAGAGATTTTTATTATATTTGGTGTATGGGGGAACTTTTCCGAAATAAATACAGGATTTCTTCCGCGCGCGCTTCGTGGTGGGATTATAGACAGAATGGTTGGTATTTTGTTACTATTTGTACGCAGGACCGTGAACTTTTTCTGGGAGAAATTGTAGAGGATGAAATGCAGTTATCCGATATTGGACAAATTGCTTTCCGTTGTTGGTCAGAAATTCCAGATTATTTTTCTTTTGTCAAACTGGATGTATTCGTTATCATGCCTAACCATGTTCATGGGATTATTATTATAGATAAAGAAGCGCCGCCATCATTTGATTCAGAAAACAAACTGCAACCTCAATCCGGGAATCTTGCCTCCGTCATCCGTGGTTATAAAGCAGGAGTATCAAAAAAGCAACCCAAATCAATCCTGATTTCAAATGGCAAACCCGATTCCATGACCATATCATCAGAAACAATGAAAGCTACGCCCGGATCGCCCATTATATAACAAATAATCCTATCCTCTGGAATAAAGACAAATTTTACAAATTGTAGAGACGCATATTTGCGTCTCTTTCACCGCGTTCTATTCTTTCGCGTTTAGATCTTTCGTGTTTATATTTGCTATGGCTATTTTCTGTTAGGGGGGTGTCTGAGACGCAAATATGCGTCTCTACAAGAGGGAAGGGGATGATAAAATGGGGGATTGCCTTTATCATAAAAACAGAGGGGAGATTGATCAGAAACTGATGGAGAAGAGGGCTTCTGCCTGGAGATTTCCGTAGTTGATGGGGTTGATCACACGCACGCCTAAGGAGATGGGGTAGTTGAGACGGAGGGCGTTCCAGTCCACGATCAGATCGGCGCCGTAGGAGCTCAGGGTGTTCCATCCCGATGTCTCATTAGCCTGATTCCGGGTCAGATCGTAAAACAGGTTGCTCCGTACCCTTTTGATATAGGCTAATGAACCGATACTGAAATCGGGATTAAACAACGTGAATGAATAATCGGCTTTGAAGGCGATCTGTTGGCGGGTACGGTAGGTATACGCATATCCCCGGGTTTCTTCCAGGAGCCGCTTCGGAATATAAAGCGCTTTGTTGTCTACACTCTGATACTGGTATCCGCCTCGTAACATCAGCCCGTCATTCTTCCGGATTCCCGGCCAGTAGGTGGTCAGACGGGCGGCATACAGACTTCCATAATTTTCCGTATTCAGAGGCATGTTGAGGTATTGCAGGCGGATCTGATAACCCCACCGGGGTAAAAGATCCTGTGTGGCCATTCTCCGGTAATGATAATAGCGAAGTTCACTTAACAGGTACTGGAAATCCCGGTAGTTTCCGCTTTTGACCTGCTGGTAACGATTGTTGGTGTAATACCAGGAGACCGCGGGCTGGAATCCCCGGACATAGTGGTTACGGGTCAAATTAAAGGGGATATAAACTTTTGCTTCCGCTTCCACTAAGTTTCTTCCGGGATAATAGCCGGCGGTAGTCATGTGCCCATCTTCATCTTCCACCCATCCGATGTTAAAGGCTTCATCTCCGTAGTCGACTGTCAGGTCGATCACCGGATACCATCCCATATAGGTAAAGGCTACTTTTCCGTGATGATAGCCTTTCCGGTAATACCACCCGGCCTGCGTGATAGCCGTATTCAAGGCATTCTGTGATAAAAGCATGGCGCCGGGTTTTACGATCGTACTGAAATCATCCGCCTGTATGTTTACCGCATCCATCGCATCATAATAAAATAGTGCCCAGCTATGGATCCGGAAGAGATTGGCTCCCTTCCGGTAGGGCTTTGGCTCAAACGCTACCGGCTCCAGGGTTGCTTCATCCAGGCTAAACTGTTCCTGCGCTGCCATTTCTTCTGCCAGCGTGAAGCGATAGGGTGTATGGAGATCCACCGGTTCATAGATTAGCTGGTCTGCTTCTACACTACCCACCCGGTAACCATTAGCCTGATAATCCGAAATAAACAACCGGCTTCCATCTGCCGAAAGCGCCGGTGTAAAGGATCCAAACCGGGAAGCGGTCAGACGATAGACCTGAAGATCTTTGAGATCCAGATAATAAATATTGTTCGTCCCGTTGAGTCCGGATTCAAAATAGAGTCTGTCATCTGCCCAGAACGGAGAGGTGATATTAGAGGATAAAGGAGCTGTCAAAGGTTGCCATTCACCAGTATGCAGGGTTAACTGTAAGATATGAATCCCCTTGTCACTCACACCCAAAGCGAAAAGCCGGTTATCTTCCCCGAAAGCCATCTCTTTGATAAACATATTTTCCGGTGTGGGCCAGGCTTGCAGCTCTTTCCCTGTCGTAGCATGCAGGAGAAGAACCTCATTGTAGCCTTCCGGGGAGAAGCGACTGACTGCCAGTCTTTTTCCATCCGGGGCTGCTGCCGGGGCGAGATAGCGCTGGCGAGTGGTCAGGGTGTACACTTTCCCGGTCTCCAGATCATAATATTTCACAACGGAAGAATTCTGATGGGTCCATCGCAATCCGGCAACATATTCAGACCAGTAAATCCGGTTTTGAGCCAGGTTGATACGGCTGTTCAGACTTCCGATGTAGCACAGGTGACTTTCCTGTCCGTCCCGTAGAAGCACTAAGGAATGAATATCTTTCAGACCGGATTTGACCGCGATCACCTCTCCTTCATTCAATGGCTGGGGATAGCGGTAAGAGGTATAGGAGCTGTTCCGAGGGGACCAATATTGAACAGGAGTCTGTTCCCCGTTCAAGGCATTCAGTTGATCCCATTCCTGTTTCAGAAATTCAAAGGTCTGATGAAACAACCCTCCGGTCCGGACCCCGGTGTAATGTTTCAAAGCATTGGAAAAAGGAGGAACTGCGTAAATCCGTTTAGCATACCGGTCTGTGACCTTATTCCAGACATCCGCTCCATACTGATGGCGGGCAAAGGCAGTCATATCATATCCTAAGGCATAATAATTTCCCGCATAGTCTTTATAAGAGCCCATCGCCCATTTATCGAAAGAGAAGAAATTCCCGGATGCCATCTGTGCCCGGTACACCATATTAAATTCCGGCAGACGTCCTCTACCACTATTGGACATAGCTGTTTCCGTTACGACAGCATCTCCTTCGAAGAACCATTTGGGGACTCCCAGATCGACCACTCCCCCAATCTGTTCCCCGGCTACATAATAAAGTGGTTTGAAAATACCCTGAAAAAGTCTTCCGGTCTGAAATACGTGGCGGGATTCATGGATCACCAACTGCCTGTCCCAGCTTTGAGCATAGAGGTCCGAAGAAGGAGTAGTGACTAATTCCATGCGCCGGGGTGCCCAGGCCACCATTCCGTTGGATTGCATATTTCCGGGGTGCAGGACAACCGGGAAGAGCGCTTTCTTCGGTGTCCCAATGGTTTTCCCCAGATGGGGATACACGTTTTCCAGGAAAGTAGTGTACCGATGGGCCAGGGAGTCATTGCCCTGGGGATAAATCACTTGGTAATGCGGGGTTCTCACATACTTCCATTTGAACCTTGCGGGATCAGTTCCATAGTCTACGAACTGAGCTGACAGGTTTATCGTGGTGAAGACTGTGAGAAGAAGAATATATGTATAGCGGGATAATTTCATATATGGTAATCGTGCAGGTGGTTGAACCTGTCATTAGAAAAACGGATGTTTTGTTTATGAACACAAATCTATAAAATAAATTGACAAGGTGTGAATTTATTGGCAATATATGGAATGTAAAAGACACAGACAAATAATTAAAACGACTTCATAATTAATATATAGACCGTGTTATTCGTAGAGACGCATATTTGCGTCTCATAATGCCTAAATAGTATAGGAGACGCAAATATGCGTCTCTACGAAGTCCGAAATCATGATTACCTTTAGAAAGTGAGGCGCATCATGAAACGGATCCCGTGTTTCTGGATGCCCGGATTATCCAGGTAGGTCAGACGGCGGACATAGTCCAGACGGATGAATTTGAAGATGTTCTCGATTCCTAAACCGTACTCCATGTAGGGATCTTTTCCCATAATGTGGGTGGCTTCGGGGAAGGCATAGAGTCCTTCTGCTCCTGGGAGGAAGGGATTGTTTTTATCTGTCAGGTTTCCGTACATTCCCCGGAAGGAGAGCACTTCCCTCCATTTCAGTTTCTTGATCAGAGGGATCCGGTTGAACAACGCTCCGTTGATATTATAGGTCCAGTCCCAGGATACGTATTCATCATTCAGGAATTCCATCGCATTCATATTCGTGTAGGATTCCGGCTGAATGAAATAGGAAAGGTTCGCATTCGGGATAATTAACAGGGCGTAAGGTACTTTGTTCCAGACTTTCCCTGCTTTGGCATAAATATCCATATATCCGTAAGCGGACAACCAGAAGCGTTTTTGTATACCGAACTCGGTCCGGTTATAGTCATAGGAAGTGCCCAGAAAGCCCTTCGCTGCGACGGTATGGCTCAACGTAAAGACCGGGGCATCCAATGTAATCGGATAGCGATAGTTACGGGATTGGTAGAATTTTTCGTTTGGTGCATAACGTAGCTTCACTTCCAGTTCCGACATCTTATAATCATCCAGCCAACGGGTCTCAAACTTATCGTTGATGATCTCGTTGAATGGTGTATAGATGGTTGCATATTCTTTATAATGGCGCAGGTTTGCATAATAGGAGAAACCGCTGTACATTTCATGAGTATAGGCCAATTCCATTTTACGGAGATAGGTAGCCTGGTCATCTTTTTGTCTTTTCCAGATCAGGAAGATGTTATCCTTATTGGTAAATGCGTATTGCTGGCCGATCTGGTTGATATCGTATGTATACTGTGCACGGATGGAGTGTACCGGGAATTCTTTCCGGTAGTCTTTTTTATCTATGAAAGAGTATTCCGCCAATACATCATATTTCAGTTTTTCGTCTTTTGTTCCGTAGGCCAGGAATCCATCCATAAAGAAGCGGTTACTGAAATTGACGGTCGTCGTTCCTCCGACACGGAAACGCATTCCCTCAATCGCGTTGTAACTAAGGGAGGTATTCATCGGTCCGAATTCAAACTTACTTTTCTCTTTGTCTTTATCGGTTTGTATGTAACCGGATACCAGAATCGAGACGATCTTTTCCGTTACGTAGAATACGGGAACAGCCCGTAGTCTGTCCATCAGTTTTTCGACAGTATTCGGATTTCTCTTTTGCGCCAGTTCCGGACGGATACTATCCCAGAATTCTTCATTCTTCCTGCTGGCATCATCGCGGGTAGCGACCGGAGCGGACTGCTGGAAGACATCCAGGTTCTCCGGTTCCTCAAAAGAATGATTGCTGTATACGTTCAAACGGCGGGAGTACATACCCTTTGATTTGGGGGAAAGTTTAAAGTCTACCTGAATATCATCTTTGGTCATGATCCGGGTTCCATCCTCTGTCCGGAGGAAGGTTTGTTCAATCGTCATATTACTGACAAAGTTCAGGTTGATGTCTCTCGGAACATTCAGGACAGCGCGTTGCACGAAAAACGTGGAATCCAGCGTCACATAGAGGTGGCCGGTGAATCCCCAGGTTTCTGAGTTGAAAGGAACAAATCCCAGGTCGACTACCTGTTGTCCGTTGATATCCAGCGTATCTAAGAGGTAATATTTATAAAAGTCCGGTCCCATCGTGGAAAGCGGGCTGACAAAACGGTTCAGAAAAAGGGGGATGTCATTTTTGAAGATATCCACTTCGCGGAACACCTCTCCCAATAGCTGTGCAATCCCGTCACGGGAGAATATCTCGTCTACCCCGGCCGATTTGGTTGCTTCCACCACCCTCTTTTCTGTCCGGGGTTCTCTCCGGTAGTACACATGTTCAAACCGCTCCTTTTCCGAGACCGGCAGAATGGTTTTCCCCATATCGAGCGTATCCACAAATTCCGACAGGAAATCAAAACGTCCGGCTTTCTGCCCTTCTTCCCGTTTTTTGGGTTCAAAATCGTTCATGGCAAAGACCATCCGTTCGTATTGGTCATAGCTGAAGTAGGGATGATTCCGGGGGTTATTACTTTCTCTTGAATTGATCACATTCCGGACAAAAATGACAGCGGGGTTTTCCCGTTTGGAATATCTTTCTTTTCCCGGCCGGATAACGACTTCGGAGAGATTAATGGTAGTAGGGGCAAGTTCTATATTCAGGTTATTTACTCTTCCCCGGGTGACCGGTACTCTTTTCTCTGTATAGCCCAGGTAAGAAACGATAAGCATACCTCCGGAAGAGGCTGTAAAACTGAAGTTTCCATCATCATCTGTTACGGTTCCATTTGTAGTCCCTTCCAACAGAACGGCTACAAACGGAAGAGGTTCACCTGTTATTGAATCTGTAACAAATCCTTTAATCGTCGTATTCTGACTTCCCGCCGTCCACGCAATGAGTACAAATAGAAAAAGAAGATGAATCTTTTTTAGCATACAATTTTTCTCACCTTTTACCTTAAATAAGTTCGCAAAATTACAAAACTAAAATAAAACTTCCAGTGCTAAATCGAATCGTTTCTATTCCATTTAACTACAATTTGCATAAAAACAGTCACTTTAGGAGTTTTTTATTCCTCTCACACAGCCAAACGTCTCCAATTACAAATAGTCAGAGTTTCAATTCTATAATGCGTTTACAATCTCTCGTTTTAACTTAAAACCGATACAAAGATAGCTATTTCTCTGACATTTATTCAAAGGTATCGATGAAAGGGGGAAAATGATAGACCAACAGCAGACTTTTTTATAGAAGTGATTGGTTAGTCTGACCTTAGTCGAAGACGTACCCCATGCGGCATGGTCTCCGGATTGGTAATCAGTGGTGGCCGGAAATTTTCAACAGGATCTTTGTCTCTTAAGTCCCACAGGGACGGCACACAGTAGCCTGGGATGCAAGTACCAGGTAAAGAAATCCCCACCCGGGGTGTGCTGTAGGTACACCCCATCTTATGGAAACAATCGGTTTGTATATGCAGT
>JAJQEE010000182.1 GCA_021201865.1 Tannerellaceae bacterium
AACTATCATTTTTGAGATTTATTCTTTATATTTTGATATTCTTCCTGTATGATTAGGCTATTTCCTACATAATATTTTAAACTTTTCTTCTTTCAAAACAATAAATAATAAAATATTTTATTAACTTTGCTTCAATAATTAACACTATCACTTTAATACTTATGGAATGTTATGTAAAAAGATAAAAATTACACCCGTGAAAAAATCATTAGTCCAGAGAGATTTATCCTTTCTATTCCTGGCCATGATATCTACGAATGCACTGAACCACTATAAAAACTCTTTATATGCTTTACTCTAACCTAACAAATGATCAGAACGATTAATACTTAAAAATTTAATTAATTATGAATGCCCTTTTAAAGTTTTCAGTAAAAAAGATCCTATCTCTTCATTTATTCATGATAGGGATCGCCATGGTGGGCTTTTCTTTTGCAGGAACTCTTTTCCTGCATGCGGAACCGGTTCCGGAAACCCAAATGATGACTCAGGAAAAACGTATTACCGGCAAGGTAATTGACTCTGACGGAGAACCTGTTATTGGCGCTAACGTCGTAGTAAAAAACACGAATACAGGTGTCATTACCGATATGGATGGTAATTTTGAGCTGACTGTCCCTTCCGGTGCCAACACACTCGTTATTTCTTATATCGGCTATACCCGGGTGGAAGTAAATCTCGACAACCGTACCTTTTTTCATATCGTCATGGAATCCGACTCCGAGCGTCTGGATGAGGTGGTAGTAACTGCTATGGGTATCAAACGCGAAAAGAGAGCATTGGGATATGCGATGCAGGAGATCAAATCGGAAACCTTCATAGAGACCCGCGCTCCCAGTTTGTCAAATATGCTTCAGGGAAAAGTAGCCGGTGTACAGATTGGCCAATCTTCTTCCGGTCTGGGTGGTTCTACCCGCGTGATACTCCGTGGTCTGAACTCCTTATCCGGGAACAACAGTCCGTTATGGGTGATTGACGGGATTCCGATCGATGACTCGGACCATGCGGATGTCAATCAATGGGGTGGTTCGGATGTTGGAGGTGGTGCTTCCGACCTGAATCCGGATGATATTGAAAGTATCTCTGTACTAAAAGGTCCGAATGCGGCTGCTTTGTATGGTTCCAGAGCGTCTAACGGGGTTATTCTGGTCACTACCAAGAAGGCTCAGCAGGGCCAGCCTCTTTCTGTCACTTATAACGGTAATTTTAGCTGGAGCAAGGTGTACGATGGGTATGACTATCAATGGAAATACGGACAGGGGAATGCGGGGATCTTCAGTCCTGATTCCGAGACAGCCTGGGGACCGGAAATGACCGGGCAGATGATCTCTCACTGGAAAAACCACTATTACAGCCAGTATGGTTACAATCTGCCGGATTATGAAATGTTACCTCAGAAAAACCGGATCAAAGATTTCTTTAATACCGGCTCCAACATTGCGAATAGTATTTCTATTGAAGGAGGTGGTGAACATCTGGCTGCCCGTTTCTCTTTCACAGATTCAAGAAATAAAGGGATTGTAGATAATAATGATATGACCCGTGATTATTTTGACCTGAATCTGAATTACCGGTATGAGCGCCTGACTGTAAACCTGAAAGGTTCTTACATGAAACAGGAGGTAAAAAACCGTGTAGGCTTAGGAGTATACGGCTTAATGCATATGTTTAACATCATGCCTGGCAATATCCGGCTGTCTGACCTGAAAGACTGGGAAGCAGTGGATGGAATGCAAATGAACTGGGCAGGAACAAGAAGTGACATTTTTAACCCTTATGCATTGGTTACCAATAAAAAACATAGTATAGATGAAAGAGACCGTCTGATCGGGGTAGCTACCATTAACTTTAAATTTACCGATTGGTTAGGGATTACCGGTAAAGCAGGACAGGATTATATCCTGAACCATTCCAACAGTTACGGGCTAAAAACCTATTTGGGTGAAAACCCGGTTTACTATATGGGTGAATACCGTATCAGTGAAGGTAACTACGATCTTATGTTGAATTTCAATAAAGATTTCGGCAGGTTCTCTGTGCTGGCGAATGCGGGTGCTGCGATGAGACGCTGGGAAAAATATGAATTCAATGCGAACTCCGGCAACTTAGTCCTTGAAGGACTCGTTCTTCATTTTCATCGTTCGTAGATGCCTGGGTATAACCTGCATAGAACAACGCACGCGGATCCTGCACAGTGCTTAATTCCTTATAGGCATCGACCAACGTTTCACTTAAACGGAATTCATTCCAGTGGCAGATTACCGTCATCGGATGTTCAGAATCATCGGAACTACCCGGTTTATACCCGGCACTGTGGCTTACCTCTGTCATGAGTCGTTTACTCAATGCATCCTCTACTTCTGCTTTGGCCTTTTCCGGGTCCACATAAGACAAGCGCATAGCATATCTTAACCGTAAAGAATTTCCCAGACGGATCCAGCTATCTGCATTTCCACCGTACACCAGATCCTGGCTCCCGTAACTCTTCTGTTGTACACCCCCATAATCAGCCGCTTCCAACGCATCGGTCGCCTCTTTCAACTCCTTAAGGATATCATAATAGATCTCTTTTTGGGAATCATATTTAGGTTTATCAATCCCCCGGGAAGCTTCACTGTAAGGTATATCTCCAAAAACATCAGTTATTCTCGCTGTCCCTTCTGCAGTCATAATACGTGCAATGTGATACATCTGCTGGAAGTCAGTACGGTCTTCACAAATCTCTTTGATCTGTAACATATATTTCAGGACATACATATAATAAGGAGTCCAGTATCCATTCATGGCCCAGGAGTCCTGATAACCATACCGGTCAGTTGCCCAGGAAGACGCCGTATTGCTTACATATTGTGCATACTGATTCGTATAGAGGTTTACCCCTACCTGATATTCACCGTAGTAAGCATGAATCGCTTTCTGTTGAATCCTCGGAAAATAAAAGCTGGGGTCTTCGATGGTGTCCAATGAATTCTGGCTTTTGTTCATCTCTTCAAAATCACCGGTACAACTATATGAGAGAAACAGACCGGCGATCATAACTGCGGATTTTATTATATTTTTCATACTATTCTACTGATTAAAATGTTAAATTTACATTGATACCGAAGTTCCGGGTAGGAGGCAATGTATTCAGATCAAATGCCTGCATCCAGTCCTGGCGGGTCGATGCACTTTCCGGTGTAGTACCCGGAGTATTTTTCAAAAGATAGCCCAGGTCTCTACCTACGAAAGAGACTCTTGCTTTCTTCACAAATCTGGTCTTTGCCAGGTATTGTTGAGGCACAATATATCCGATAGACAATTCCCTCAACATAATATAAGAACCATCGTACATAAAGGCTTCTGCAATACCATTGTTATATCCGCCGATCGCATTCCAGTACTCTTCAGCAGTGACAGACTGGGTGTTTCTTTCACCGGTACTCCGGATGATTCCTTCCACCACCATACCATCACGTCCCTCTAACGTTCTGGGGCTGGTTCCATTCTGAGCAGCAATCGCATCCGTAATAGAGACAATGTCGCCTCCTTTCTTAATATCCAGTAATGCATGGAATGTAATATTCTTATATCTTAACATATTATAAACAGATCCTGTCCAGTCCGGAAGCACATTCCCTAATGTAATATTATCTTCTGTGGCAATAGGAATCCCATTGTCCTGAAGCAGAATGTTTCCATTATCATCTCTCAGAAAACCTTTTCCAACAATGTCCCCAAACTTACCACCTTCATCTACTACCACATCCGCAACTTTGAATCCACCTAATGTATGCCTTTTAATCTCATCATTCAATGTCACACATTCCGAACGGTTGAAACCCCAGTTGAGATTCAGGTCCCATTGCCAGTCCTGTGTTTTAATGGGAGTAGAAGTAATGGATAGTTCCACCCCATGACTTTTGATCTCACCGGCGTTGATCCATTGGGAAGAATATCCGGTAGTAGGAGAGGAATCTAAGGAAAGAATCTGATTCAGTGTGTTGGCTTTATAATAGGTGAAGTCCACACCTAAACGATTGTCTAAGAAGCGTGCATCCACCCCGATCTCCCAGGATTTTGTTTTTTCCGGTTGCAGGTCATAAAAAGGTTTCGTCCCGGGTAATTCTCCGAATTTAGTAGAACCATTCATCGTATTTAACCAGACACTGCTGTAAAGTTGATAAGGATCCGTATCACTACCTACCTGTGCCCAGGAACCTCTCACTTTCAGGAAAGTAACAAAATCAGGCAGTGTAAACACATCCGAAAGAACTCCACTAAGGCTGATGGATGGATAGAAATAAGACCAGTTACTTGGATTTAAGGTAGAAGACCAGTCATTACGGGCCGTAAAATCCACATATAACCAATGGTCAAATCCAACCTGTATATTCCCTAATACAGAATGAACCTCTTTCTCATAATAATTATTTCCTACGGAAGTATTAATCTTTTCACTATTCGATAATCGATAGAGTCCTTCAAGGACTAAGAAACGGGTTGCCGGCCACTGAACTGGGAGAGGCCAACAGTACCAGTTCAAATGTGTGGGGACTGAAATGGTATCCTGTATGGAATTCGGAAGGGACAACTCCAAGCGGACGTTCTACGGATCCGTATTATTTCATGCTTTACTCGGAGGTTTGTTTCCTGAAAGCGGAAGCTGCGCTCCGGGGATGGGGAAATGCCGGAGATGCTAAAACAAACTATATTGAAGGCATTCAGGCTTCTTTTGCGGAAGCCCGGCTGAATGTGGATGAAAGTTACTACACGACTGAGGATGATGAAACTTATTACACGACCGGAAGCGTTGCCTGGAACGAGGGGGACGATTTTGAAACCAAGTTGAAAAAGATTATCACCCAGAAATGGATTTCTATGTTCCCGAATGGAAATGAGGCGTGGGCGGAATTCCGGAGAACCGGTTATCCGGAGCTACGACCGATTGCCCAGAGTGATGAACCTTCTATCAATCCGGCGAATGGGGAGTTCATTAAGAAACTCCGGTATTCCGAGATTGAAAGAAGAGAGAATACGGCGAATGCAACTGCTTCTTCTCTGAACCAGGGACAAGGGGACGGAGCCAATGTCCGGGTTTGGTGGGACACGGGTAGATATAAATAACTAACTCTCTCATATATTTTTATTTTTAAATCCGGGCACAGATTACACACATTTTCCTTAGGTCTAAAGATCCCTGACGTCCGGACTAAACCGGGTGATCCCGCTGGTGTAGTCTGTGCCCCTTGTATTTTTTAATCTTTTATTTTTATTTTCCATATGATACAATCTATTCAACCGGGATGGCTGATCAGTGCGATCCTGTGTCTATCTCTTTCCATGGCCTGTTCCGGCAGCAAAGAAAAGGGGAACTGTTTTTCTGAAAAACCGAAGTATTTATGGTTTGATGCAGAAGCTAACTTTGAACGCTTTCAATATAAAGACTCGATTATTTATTACTTAGATAAAACAAAGGAAGCCGGGTTTAACCGGATTGTCGTGAATGTACGGCCTTTACAGGGAGATGCCTTATATTCCAGCTCTGTCCTTCCTTCGTTGAAACAACTGAACGGATATACGGTGGAAAGGGATTGGGATTATCTGCAATTCTTTATTGATGAGGCCAAAAAGAGAGAGTTGAAGGTGAGTGTGTCGACTACTATTTTCTCCGGGGGCCGGCAGCATACCGGGGAAGGGATGGTCTATCGCAGCACTGATTGGGAAGATCAGGTGGCGATTCAATATACACCGGAGGGATTAGCAAGTATTCAGGAGGACCCTTCCAAAGTGGCTGTTTTCCTGAATCCGCTTTCGCCGGAGGTGCAGGCGTTTTGCCTGGCGTTTATCCGGGAGCTGGTAGAGAAGTATGACTTTGACGGATATGCCCTGGACTATTGCCGTTACTCAGGTATGGAAACGGATTTTTCTCCTGCTTCCAGAGAGGCGTTTGAAAAATATACGGGGGGGGGGGAAAAAGTGGAACGCTTTCCGGAGGATATTTTTATGTGGGAGCAGGACGGGCACGGGAATTTCATTCCTATTCCCGGTAGTCTGTATGAAAAATGGTTTGAATTCCGGGCACAGGTGATCCATGATTTTATTGAAAAAGTGAACCGGGAGATCAAACGGATCAAGCCGGACCTACTACTTGAATACTGGGCTCCTTCCTGGTATCCTTCCCTCTATCTGCAGGGACAGAACTGGGCCAGCAAAAGGTATGACCTGGCGAAAGAGAGTGAGAGGGTCTCTCCGGAATATTTCCGGACTGGTTTTGCTGAACATCTGGATGTCTTTATGTGTGGTACTTATCTGGAAAAATATATGGCATGGATGAGCCGGAGAGTATTGAATTTGGACTGGCACGGGCGAACCGGGTAATCATGGGAGATTGCCGGATGGTGGGAAGTATTTATGCGCTGAATCACCAGGATTTTGAGGAAGCGACCTATGTGGCCCTGGCTCATTCGGAAGGTTTAATGGTATTTGATATTGTACAGGTGATCCAATATGATTTGTGGGATGAAATCAGAAAAGGAATTCAACGGGCAGAAGCGGAAAACCATTAATGTCTTATATTTGTAGCCTGAAATCTATTTAATTTTACAGGAATGGAACAAACACATATTACAAAAGAAACGGCTTATCTGGCTTCGGGATGCTTCTGGGGTACGCAATATCATTTAAATAAACTAAAGGGAGTTCTCTCTACTTCAGTAGGTTATATGGGTGGTGAATTAAAGAACCCAACCTATCCGGAAGTAAAGACCGGGACTACCGGCCATGTAGAAACAGTGGAGGTTGTGTTTGATCCTGCTCTGACCAATTTTGAAGAGATACTAAAACTATATTATGAAACCCATGATTTCACTCAGGTTGGCGGACAGGGACCGGACATTGGTACTCAATACCGTTCTGTTGTGTTTTACGTCAATGAAGAACAAAAACAGATCACGGAAAAGTATATCGCCATCCTGTCTGAAAAAGGCTATCCGGTAGCTACAGCTTTAGAGCCAGCCTCTACGTTCTGGGTAGGAGAAGAATACCACCAACATTATTATGATAAGAAGGGAGATACTCCTTACTGCCATATTTACCGGAAGATCTTTTAATCGAAATTTTTCTTTTCGTCGATCACGTATTCGGGACGGGCTTTGATCTCGTCGAAGAGGATACCGATGTATTGCCCTAAAACGCCCACAGTAATGAGTTGTACGCCTCCGAAGAAGATCACAGCTATGATGATAGAGGTCCATCCGGAATCGGCATTGGTGAAACCATATATCTTACCTAAGGTAAACCAGATGGCCAAGATAATTCCTACCAATACGGCTATAAAGCCCATACTCATGGCCAGTTTCAATGGTTTTTTAGAAAAATAAAGCAGGGCATTGGAAGCAAACTTAAACATTTTGCTTAACGGATATTTGGTTTCTCCTGCAATGCGTGCCTCCCGCTCATAGTAGAAGGGAACCTGTTTAAACCCGATCCAACTGATCAATCCCCGGATATATTTCCCTTTTTCTTTCAGACGGTCAAATTCCATCATCACCTTCCGGTCTATCAAACGGAAGTCTCCCGTATCAAGCGGGAATTGAACTTCACTCATGGAGTTCATAATGCGATAGAACATTTTAGCAGAAAACAGTTTGAAGAAACTTTCTCCTTCACGGGACTTACGGACACAGTGCACGACATTCGCCTGTTCCTTTTCCTGCAATTCAAGTATACCGGGGATTAATTCCGGCGGATCCTGCATATCCGCATCAATAATAATGGCCAGATCTGTTTTACAATAGTTTATCCCGGCTGTTACGGCAGGTTGATGGCCAAAATTACGGGAGAAATGGATCACTTTTACCTGTGGGTCCTTTTCGGCTATTGCATCCAACAGCACACGAGTCCGGTCCGCACTGCCATCATTGATATAAATTATTTCTGTCTGATTAGGGAGTGCCTGTAGTACGTCTTTCGTCCGGCGATAGGACTCATTGATAACGGCTTCCTCATTGTAGCAGGGGACTATCACCGCAAGTGTTTTCATCCTGTTATGATTTGAAGGTATAAAATTTATTCATTATAAAATTGATCACCGTATAGAATCCCATACCGATCAATTGATTATAATAAGGGTCAATAGACAGGTTCGCATCCAGGTACATCACAAGTCCTAATTGTAACAAATAACAGATTCCAAAGACAGCTCCAAAACGGATGGCACTTCTCCCCCATCCGGCTGAACTATGGAACGTCCATTGTTTATTCCATATAAAACTATTCAAAACTCCTGCTACATATCCGGTTGCATTGGATACGACGGCTGAAAAGCCGAACACTTTCATCATTACCCAGATCACCACAGCAGTGATCAGCGTGTTTCCCACACCTACTATTCCGTATTTAATCGCTTGTTTTACCGTCTCCATATTTCTTTGCCAGTATCTCCGTAATTTCTTCCGGATCCAGTTCCTTTACATTGGTAACTGCAAAGGTATTGGATATAAAATTACCGTACTGGTTACATTCGCTTATTATATTATCTAAAATAGCTTTCAGGTCTGATCTTACCGGAACTAAAAAGACCAGTTCCACATACCGTTCGCCAAAAGTGAGTCTTTCGATCTCACAATCAGATTTGGGCAGGTAATAGGCAAATTCCCGTTCTACGACCTGTCGCTGGTACTCTTCAAAAGGTTTATCCTCTGTAGCCAGCATCAATACATAAAAACGAAGTTTTTCCCCTTTTCCTCCAAGTCCGGTTGAGATATAGATCTGTTTTTCATCTGACATCTCCGATTCCAGTGATATCCGGCTTTCCATCAGTGCCATATAAGCCCAATCGGTTACATCCGGATCCGGATTTTCCACATATTTTTGTAATGCCCGGTAGGCTCTTACCTCATTGGAGGTAGCTAATGAAGAAAGCACATACTTTTTCCGTTCGGTAGTGGTTCCTTTATCCGCCAAATTATTTATATATACATCGTATTCCGTATCTGTCATGGGAAGGCCGTCTTTCCTCAACTGTTCAGAATATTTGAAATACTCCATCTGTAGTTCTACCGGCACGCGCTGTTCAAGAATATGGAAATGTCCCTGCATACTGGCAAAGGAGTTTCTAAAGCGTTCAAATATACCCCCTTTTTCTCTCATAATCTTTTTTGTTTAGTGCTTACCTTAATCAAAAAGAACAGGAACAAAGTTACATTTTTTCCGGGAATGAATGGTTTTTCCTACCATTTATTATCATTTTGTCCCAAAGTACATAACACACTGATCTCCCCCCTTAAACACCAGGATAGAAAAAAAGGTTTTTGTACCTACTGATGATGATTCAGGCGGGGTGCATCTGAATAAACAACTGCTTCACCGAAATGAACGGATGCTCCGGGGTCCGGATTCAGCCATTTGAATGTGGCCCGGTGTTTTCCTTTGGGTAATTGATATTTCCAGAAAAGTTCGGGTCTCCGGGTAGTGTAGGAAGCTGGAAGATTGGCGGTTTCGATCCGCTCTCCATCCAGATACATCTCGACTTTTGCTACATAGGCGTCATCATGGGAACGGACATATCCTTTAAATACCACCCCGGTTCCTTCAAAGGTCACCTCTCCTATTTCTCCAATCTGTTTCAAAAGTTCGACCTTACCGACCGGATATAATCCGTCAAATGCTTTTTCATAACGGACTGCAACCGGTTCCTGGCAACGGATCACCACCTGGTCTCCGTCTATTTTCCCTCCATTCCGTTCGATCACCTGCAAGGCCTGATTGAAGCTCATCTGGTAGGCGCGGTTTAAGGATATATGGGTGTAGTCAAAAGGGATGTCTTCCACTTCATACAGATTTTTCATCCAATAGTCCGGTATATGGCTATATCCCAACATCGTTCCTAATATCCCTGCTGCTGACGCGGGGTTACAGTCTGAATCCTGTCCGCAACGGGTAGCGATATCCATCGTTTTATAGAAATCCCCTTCTCCGTAGAGAAGGCCGATCAATATATAGGCGCTATTAATCACTGCATCAATGTTCAAAGGCAGAAACACACCATCCGGGCATCCTACTTCCTCACTCCATTTTTTCTCACATTCAAACCAGGTCTGTTTCCAGTCACCGGGATATTGTTTATGCCAGCGGATCACATCGGCCATACACTGGTAGTAGGTACTTTCACGGGGAATTGTTTTCAACGCCTCTTCCACAATAAACTGAACGTCATCCGAGATAAAGGCTAAGGCATACATGGCTCCAACATAGACTCCACCATACCATCCATCTCCATAATTCATAATATGCCCGATCTTGTCGGATATCTCTGAGGCGGTGTTAGGCATTCCGGGTGACATCAGCCCGGCATAGTCTGCTTCAATCTGATAATCTATATCATCTGTATGGGGATTGTTGAGCCAATGCCCGGATTCCGGGGGCATAATCCCTTGCAGGATATTATACCGTGCCGCCTGATTGGCATGCCATAAGGTATATCCGGCTGTGGCAAATGCCATCGCAAAGGAATCGACCGGAGCATCCAGCCCTAACCGGTCAAAGACCTCCACAAAAGTCAGATCCATATATACATCATCATAGAGCCCGGGAAAGGTATCAAACCAGTATTTGATATATCCTTCCGGCCAGTCGATCGGTACATAATCCTGGATCATGGTTCCGTTGTAGCGGAACTCTGTCGGGCCTCCATAGGTACAGCCAATTGTCTGACCGGCCCACCCCCCTTTTATCTTATCTAATAATTGCTCCTTTGTCAGGGTGTATTCCGCCGGGATCTTTTCTGCCGGGGATCGATCAGAAACAGGATGACAGGCAACAAAGGCCATCCATAAAAAAATAAATGGGAAGATTAATAAACCGGTCTTTTTCATATTTGATGGTATTTAAGTATAGTTGTAAACAAAGATAATAAAACCATCTTCTGTATCAATCATTTAAACATACAAAA
>JAJQEE010000179.1 GCA_021201865.1 Tannerellaceae bacterium
CGGGCTTACGATTTGTAACTTTGTCAAAGAACGGTTTTAGTTTTTACACAGCCTCTCCAAAGGGGAGTTAAATCTACTATTTTTCAGGTGGTTAAAGATGAAATAAAATCTTCCGGCCAACACTGATTACAAATTCGGTAAGCTCGGTAAAGATCCTATGGATCTCTTTCTACAGTATGCTTGATATTTCGATTCAATTTCCTTGATTTTTATTAAATAACTCAGAATTACAACATATAAAAATGACGACTTATAAGTCGTCATTTTTATATGGAAAAATCTTTTTCCTGTGGTTGTTCATGGCCGGAAAAACCGTTTTAACACGAAGTAGAGAACATTCTTTTTATAATCCTGTTATAAAAATAACCAACCACTACAAGATGAAATTTACGGTTTTCTTTTTTCAGGATAAACTGTACCGATTCTCAGTGTGTGTGCATATGAATAAGAGAGAAACTTCCTCTTATGTGAATACTATCTATCAGGAATTGTTAAGGTTTAACTAAGAAAAAAATATGGAAATAAAACGTTTGATCGGTTCATTAGTGCATGTGAAGTATCTGAACCGATGGTTTATATTAGGAGTAGATCTGCTATTAAGCACATTAGCCACTATTGTTTCCCTGGCATTTGTAACTGATCTTTTAGAACCCCATTTAACGCTCTCCATTTCATTAGATCTCTTTTTTGTCGCCGCTTTTTGTAGTTTAATCGGATTTGTCTGTTGCCAGACCTATGTGGGTGTAATTCGCCATTCCACTTTCATCGAATCCGGCCGTCTGGGATTAGCTGTTTTGCTGAAAGAGGGACTGATGTACATCGCCATTCTAACGTTTATCGGCCAGTTGAATACTAAATTTTTATTCTACACCTTAGTAATGGATCTGTTCTTTACCTTTTCGGCCTTGATGATGATCCGTGTTGCGCTGATCATAGGTTACAATTATATCAAAGAGAATTTTACCTCCTGCAATGGAAACCTGCTTATCTGGGGGACCGGACCGCATGCGACCAGTCTGCCACATCACCTGATCGATAAACAGGGTAATTACCGGATGATGGGCTATCTGACCTATGGAAAAAACGGGCCGGAAGGATTGGTGAATATAAAATATACCGGATCAGCGATCAAAAAGATTTTGATGAACTGATCGACAACTATGATATCAAAGCGATCCTGTTCCCGGACCATGATTCCGTAAAGGAGGAAAGCGAACAATTACTCCGCATGTGTGAATCCAGAAAAGTACGGATGCTGGTTGTTCCTTCGATGGATGAAATAAAAGACGGAAAATTAAATTTCCGGAATCTGCCGGAAGTTCGTATTGAAGATCTGTTAGGACGGGAGGAGATTGAGATTAATATGGAAGAGATAGCCGGCGCTTTATCTGGGAAAACCGTGTTGGTGACCGGAGCTGCCGGATCAATTGGCAGTGAGATCTGCCGCCAGTTATGCTCATTTGGCCTGAAACACCTGATCTTGTTTGACTGTGCGGAAACCCCGATGCATAATATCCGGCTGGAACTGGAAGAAAAATTCCCGGACGTGAAATTTTCTCCTATTGTGGGCGATGTCCGCATGTTGGCCCGGATCGAAAGTGTGTTTGTCCGGTTCCTGCCGCAGGTCGTATTCCATGCGGCTGCCTACAAACATGTTCCTCTGATGGAAGAGAACCCATGTGAGTCCATCCATACCAATGTGTTAGGAACCCGGAACGTGGCAGATCTTTCGCTGAAATATGGAGCCGGCAAATTTGTGATGATCTCTACAGATAAGGCGGTCAATCCCACCAATGTGATGGGAGCCTCCAAACGCCTGGCTGAAATGTATGTCCAGAGCCTGGGATCCGCTATCCGGAAAAGAGAATATGCCGGCAGAACGGTTTTTATTACCACCCGTTTCGGAAATGTGCTGGGTAGTAATGGATCCGTGATCCCCCGTTTCCGGGAACAATTGGCCAAAGGAGGTCCGCTCACGGTCACCCATCCGGATATTATCCGTTATTTCATGACCATCCCGGAAGCATGCCGTCTGGTGTTGGAGGCTGCTTTTATGGGAAAAGGAGATGAGATCTTTGTATTTGATATGGGGACTCCAGTGAAAATCGCAGATTTGGCTAAACGGATGATCCAGCTTGCCGGATTAGTCCCGGAAAAAGATATTGAAATAAAGTATACCGGCTTACGTCCCGGAGAGAAATTATTTGAAGAACTATTGGCTACCAAAGAAAATACACTTCCGACCACCAATAAAAAGATCTACCGGGCGGCTGTCCGGAAATATATCTACCGGGAGATTGCTGAGGCAATTGATGAATTGGTGGAGGTAGCCGCTTCCGTGGATAAAATGGAAACTGTGCGATTAATGAAGAAATTAGTTCCGGAATTCAGGAGCCAGCAATCAGAATACCAGATTTTGGATAAAGAGGTGGTTTGATAAATAATAAAAAACATCTACCTTCACGGCTGCAAACCAATATGTAGATACGTGGAGATATGAAGAAGCTGTTATCACTACCCCCCCCAATTTAGTTCACTATTTTCATGAAATAGAACAGTTACCGGCAGCATCCTGGTTTTGTACTTCTGATCCGGTCGGTGCCCGGTTGGGTTCGGGTGGAGGAACAGCCTGGTTGCTGGATGCCTGCCGCATGGAGGAACATCCGGAACTATCCCGTGCGGAATGGTTGGGAAGGGAAAACGGATCCTGTTACATGCCGGAGGACAAAGCCGGCGTTTACCGGCCTATGCACCTTCCGGAAAAATCTTGACTCCCATTCCTGTATTCCGTTGGGCAAGAGGCCAGCAACTCAAACAGAACCTACTCTCTCTTCAATTGCCTTTGTATGAAAAGATCATGGAGAAAGCGCCGGATTCTTTCCATACCCTGATCGCCAGCGGAGATGTCTACATACGAAATAACGAACCCTTACAACCGGTCCCGGAAGCAGATGTGGTGTGTTACGGTTTGTGGGTAGATCCCTCTCTTGCTACCCGGCATGGCGTGTTTGTTTCGGACAGGCAAACACCGGACCAATTAGCCTATATGTTACAGAAACCCTCGCTGAAAAGATTAGGAGAGATCACCCGTACCCATCTGTATCTGATGGATATCGGTATCTGGCTGCTCAGTGACCGGGCGGTGGAGTTATTGATGAAACGCTCCTCCGTGTCAGGAGAAGAGAGATTGAAAGCATATGATCTGTATGGAGAGTTTGGACTGGCGTTAGGGGCTAACCCTACTATCCGGGATGAAGAACTGAACTCGCTGAAGGTAGCTATACTTCCTTTGCCGGGAGGAGAATTTTATCATTATGGGACCAGTGCGGAACTGATCTCTTCCACATTGGCCCTGCAAAATTTAGTACGGGACCAGCGGGCGATTATGCAACGAAAAGTTAAACCGCATCCGGCCATCTTTATCCAGAATGCAGAGGTTCAGGTTCCTATATCTTCCGAAAACCCGGAACTTTGGATAGAGAACAGTTATATAGGGAAACAGTGGAAGATCCGGAACCAGCATATTATTACAGGAGTTCCCGAAAATGACTGGCAAATAGAGATCCCCGCTGGGATCTGTCTGGATATGGTTCCGGTAGGGGAGACCGGGTATGCCCTCCGTCCGTATGGTTTTAATGATCCGTTTAAGGGATATATACAGGATCCTGCTACCCTGTTTTTAGGAAGGCGATTTACCGATTGGTGCAAAGAAAGAAAACTGACTTTTCCGGAAGGGGTGGATCTCCAGTGCCTGCCTCTTTTCCCGGTATCCTCTTCTATGCAGGCGTTAGAAAAAATATACCGTTGGATGGTGACGGACCCATCTGAAGCAGAAGGTAAGAAGCTGTGGGAGCAGGCCGGCAAACGATCCGCCGAACAGTTATCCGATCAGGCGAATCTGATCCGGCTGACAGCGCAGCGGGACTCTTTCCGGAATAAAAACTGGCCCCTGTTAGCTGCTAATCATGAGAAAAGTATCTTTTACCAGATAGACCTGGCACAGGCTGCTGCAGAATTTCATCAAGCCAGTATCCCGCTTCCGGATCCGCTTCCGGAAGAGGCTCCGGTTTTGAAAAGGATCCATGATCATATGTTCCGGGCGCGTATCTATCAATTGTCCGGAAAAGATTTCCGTCCGGATCAGGAACAGGCCTTCTCTTTATTAAAACAGGGAATGATCCATTCCATGCCGGTAAAGAAACAATCCCCTTTGCTGAATGTCTATCAGGATCAGATTGTCTGGGCACGAAGTCCGGTACGTATTGATCTGGCCGGAGGATGGACAGACACACCTCCTTATTGTATCTATACCGGAGGAAATGTCGTGAATATAGCCATTGAATTAAATGGCCAGCCTCCTTTGCAGGTCTATGTCAAACCCTGTAAGGAATATAAGATCATCCTTCGTTCCATCGATCTTGGAGCGATGGATATCATTCAGACATGGGAAGAATTAAGCGATTATATGAAAGTCGGTTCTCCTTTTTCCATCCCTAAAGCGGCTTTGTCTTTAGCAGGTTTCCACCCGGATTTCTCCGCGGAAACCTACGATTCATTAGAAAGCCGGTTAAAAGCATTCGGTTCCGGGATCGAGATTACTCTGTTAGCCGCTATCCCGGCCGGCTCCGGACTGGGAACCAGTTCCATTTTGGCAGCGACCGTATTGGGCGGGCTTTCGGATTTCTGTGGGTTAGGCTGGGATAAGAATGAGATCTGTAACCGCACCCTTATCCTCGAACAACTGCTTACTACCGGAGGAGGGTGGCAGGATCAATACGGAGGAGTCCTGCATGGACTGAAACTATTGCAGTCACAGGAAGGATTTGATCAAAACCTTTCCGTCCGCTGGCTTCCGGAATATCTGTTTACAGATCCGGCTTATCAGGCCTGTCATCTGCTCTATTATACGGGGATTACCCGCACGGCAAAAGATATTTTAGCCGAGATCGTCCGAGGCATGTTCCTGAACAGCCGGGAACATCTGAATTTACTAAATGAGATGAAAGCACATGCGATCACCCTCTACGAAACCCTTCAGCAGGGAAATTTCGACTCGTATGGACAATTAATCGGAAAAACCTGGGAACAGAATAAAGCGTTGGACAGCGGAACGAATCCTCCGGCTATTGAACAGATCATTTCCCTGATTAAAGAGTATGCGTTAGGATATAAGCTACCCGGAGCAGGGGGAGGGGGCTATTTATATATAGTGGCGAAAGATCCGGAAGCAGCTTTAAAGATCCGTACTTTGTTACAAAAGCAAGCCTTCTCTCCGAATGCACGCTTTGTTGAAATGAATCTGTCAGGGAAAGGATTACAAGTGAGTCGCTCTTAACCTAACCGGTTGTCTTTAATAATTGTGTAGTCCATATTTCACGAATGATCCTTTCTTATTCGTTTTTTATCGCTACCTTTGCACCTCAAAAACAGATACTATTTTACACAAAACCGGACCAATGGAATTTCTATTTCCAGGAATTGTGAGCGTAGTATTTTAATGCTTACATAATAATAAAAGATAGTTACTCTACGTTATATAAATATGGGAGTGACGAACTTTGCTGTGCACTTGTGAATAAAAGTTAAGCAAAGTCAAAAAGTTTATTTATAGCATAAATATTTATACTTTTATGAATATTTGTGAGAAAGGAAATTGATTCCCCTCTTTATTAGTCAGAAGATATTTATATTATTTATAGGTCATACGCTAACCCGTTTTGCTTATATTCAGTAAGCAAAGACCTGATAGATAAATGTTCAGAATAATACTGTGATCAATTCCTGCATAGAAGTGGAATTCAAACTTTACTCGATGGATTATCTATTTGTCATAGCAAGCTTTCTAATCGCTATGTATATAGCGAGGGTCATTATTTCAAAGATACTGATCATCTCGTTCCGGGAAAAGCTCTTTGATGTTCCTGACGAACGAAAGGTACACACGCATGCTATTCCTCGTTTAGGAGGAGTCAGTTTTTTTCCTACGCTCTTATTCTCTTTATGTCTGGTTACGGGAATCTACTGTTTTATACACACCGGTTTTCCATCTGTTGTAACCAGTCAGTTTATCGCTGAGATCCTTTTTTTGGTCTGTGGGCTGACGTTATTATATATCGTTGGAATTGCAGATGACCTGGTAGGAGTGAGATACCGCCAGAAATTAGTTGTACAGTTTATCTGTGCCGCCTTCTTCCCCCTCAGTGGTTTATACATCAATAATCTATATGGTATTTTCGGGATCTATGAGATCCCCATGTTTGTAGGGATACCTCTTACCATGTTGTTAGTGATCTTCCTGACAAACGCCATTAATCTCATAGACGGTATTGACGGATTAGCCTCCGGGTTAAGTATTGTATCCCTCCTGGTCCTGGGCACTCTGTTCCTGCTCAGTGACCTATGGGTATATGCCATGATCGCCTTCACCACGTTCGGTATCCTATTACCTTTTTTCTATTGCAATGTTTTTGGCCAGGCCGAACGGGGTAAAAAATATTTATGGGAGACACCGGCAGTCTGACATTAGGATATATCCTCTCTTTCCTGACCGTAAAGTTCAGTATGTATAACACCGCCGTTCTACCCTACACCCAGGGAGCAATTATTGTGGCATTTTCCACCTTATTAGTCCCGATGCTGGATGTCGTACGGGTGGTCCTATACCGTCTGCGAACCGGAAAAAATATTTTCCAACCCGATATGAGCCATATACACCACAAATTCTTAGGTATGGGCTTCACCCCAAGAAGAGCGATGATCAGCATATTATCCCTCGCCTGCATCTTCAGTTGTGCTAATATCATCTTAGCATCCATGATCAATATTAACATCTTGATCATAGGAGATATTGTTATATGGGTTTCTCTTAATTTGTGGTTCAATAAATTGAGAGCAGCCCGCGAGAAATAATATGCGTCTCGAACCTTTTAAGGGAATAATTTTTATTCTATTGATTTTAATACAAAAACAAGTATGAATATAGCAATTGTAGGAACTGGCTATGTCGGTTTAGTTTCTGGTGCCTGTTTTTCAGAAATGGGGGTCAATGTTACCTGTGTAGATGTTGATACAAAAAAGATAGAAAATTTAAAAAATGGTATTATCCCTATTTATGAGCCAGGTTTAGAAGATATTGTAATAAAAAATACAAAGGAGGGGAGGCTTAAATTTACAAGTGCTCTTACAGATTGTCTTGATGACATTGAAGTTGTTTTTAGTGCAGTAGGTACTCCGCCGGATGAAGATGGTAGTGCAGATCTTCGATATGTATTGGAGGTTGCCAGAACTTTTGGTCAACAGATTAAAAAATATACTCTTTTAGTGACAAAAAGTACTGTTCCTGTAGGAACTGCAATGAAAGTAAAGAAAGTAATTCAGGAAGAGTTAACTAAACGAAATCTGAATATCCCATTTGATGTGGTATCTAATCCGGAATTTCTCAAGGAAGGAGCTGCGATCGAAGACTTTATGAAACCAGACAGGGTTGTTGTTGGAGTTGAAAGTGAAAAGGCTAAGTCCCTTATTGATAAATTATATAAACCATTCATGAGAAATAGTTATAGGATGATTTTTACTGATATTCTTTCAGCAGAAATGATTAAATATGCTGCAAATGCCATGTTAGCCACACGGATTTCTTTCATGAATGATATTGCAAACCTTTGTGAAATAATGGGTGCGGATGTAGATATGGTACGTAAGGGAATTGGTGCGGACCCCCGGATAGGAAATAAATTTCTTTTCCCAGGATGTGGATATGGAGGTTCCTGTTTTCCTAAAGATGTAAAAGCGTTGATCAAAACAGCTGAACAGAATGGATATGAAATGAAAGTTTTAAAAGCTGTAGAAGAAGTCAACAATAAGCAAAAAAGTATTTTGTTTGAAAAGCTCCAAAACCATTTTCAAGGTGACTTATCTGAAAAAACGATTACCTTGTGGGGATTGGCATTTAAACCGGAGACAGACGATATGCGTGAGGCTCCGGCACTGGTCCTTATTGATAAACTGATCTCTCAGGGATGTAAAATTAAAGTTTATGATCCGATTGCAATGGATGAGACAAGACGACTGATTGGTAATCAAATTATTTATTGTAAAGATATGTATGATGCTGCTGTAGATTCGGATGCTTTGATGTTAATTACCGAATGGAAACAATTTAGGATACCCAGCTGGTCTGTTCTATTAAAAACAATGCGTTCTAAAAATATTTTTGACGGACGTAATATTTTTGATAAAAAAGAGTTAGTTCATCTTGGGTTTAATTATTATAGAATTGGTTAATGAAAATTTTCGTAACGGGAGCAGCTGGGTTTATTGGATTTCACACAGTAAATCAACTACTTAAAAATGGGCATTCAGTAGTAGGATTAGATTCAATAAATAATTATTATTCAGTAGACCTGAAATATGATCGTTTAAAAGAAGCGGGTATACAACAGGAATATATAAAAGAAAATACTTTTGTAAAAAGTATCAAATACCCTCTCTATAAATTTATAAAACTTAATTTAGAAAGTAAAAAAGATCTTGATTCAATTTTTGAAACAGAGAAATTTGATAGAGTCTGTCATTTAGCAGCTCAGGCAGGTGTCAGATATTCTTTAGAAAATCCTTATGCATATATCAATAGTAATATAACAGGTTTTTTAAATATTTTAGAAGCTTGTAGGCATTATGGTACCGGACATCTTATATATGCAAGTTCGAGTAGTGTATATGGAATGAATGATAAAGTGCCATTTTCAGAAGATGATCGTGTAGATATGCCGGTAAGTTTATATGCCGTAACAAAACGTGCAAATGAATTGATGGCATTTACGTATGCTAAATTATATGGGATACCAAGTACCGGATTACGCTTTTTTACAGTATATGGACCATGGGGAAGACCTGATATGGCTCCTATGCTTTTTGCACATTCGATTATTCAAGGAAAGCCAATCAACGTTTTCAATGGTGGAAATTTAAAACGGGATTTCACTTATATTGACGATATTGTAAATGGGATTATTAAAGTGTTGGAATCTAATAAATCTGAAAGTAAAACACTATCCAATATTTACAATATTGGATGCTCTTCCCCTATAGATTTAATGGATTTTATAAATATTATGGAAGGAATTATAGGGAAAAAAGCAATCCTAAATATGCTACCTATGCAGTCTGGTGACGTTTATCATACATTTGCAGATACAACAAAGTTTCAAACTGAGATAGGGTATAAACCTCGCGTATTGTTGAATGAAGGTTTACATAATTTTATTAATTGGTATAAAGATTATTATTAATTATTTCATTTAAGATGCACAAAGTTTATAATAATTAATTTATGTTCTTAAATAAAATTCAAAGAATTATAAATAATAATAAGAAAATTATAGAAAATTTTTCTTATTTATCTATTCTTCAGATTCTTAATTTAGCATTACCTCTGATTACTTATCCCTATCTTATAAAGGTTTTAGGAGCTGATCTGTATGGAATGATAATTTATTCACAAGTTATAATATCTTATTTTTCAATCATTATTAATTATGGTTTTGAAGCTTCTGCTACAAAAGATATTTCTGTTAATCGAAGAAATAAAATAAAAATCTCAAATATAGTTTCCAGTGT
This sequence comes from Tannerellaceae bacterium, assembly GCA_021201865.1. Taxonomy (GTDB): domain Bacteria; phylum Bacteroidota; class Bacteroidia; order Bacteroidales; family Tannerellaceae; genus UBA4116. The sequence goes on from JAJQEE010000179.1 coordinate 9,619, forward strand.
TTTGGAAATAAAGTTATTTTTGTGGCTAATATCATTTATAATACTTCTAATTTTAATATATCTGTTACCTTCTTTCAGTAATAATAAAATTCTATATTTATTTACTTTTACTCTTACTTTTAACGAGTTTCTATTTCCGGTATGGTACTTTCAGGGTATGGAAAAAATGAAATTTATAACTTTAATAAATGGAAGTGTAAAGGTTCTTTTTTTTAATATTGATATTTATTTTCATAAAATCCCCTAAGGATTATTATTTTGTACCTTTATTTCATGGAGCAGCAGCTTTTATTGGAGGGATCATAGGGTTATATATAATAATTTTTAAGGATAATATATCATTAAAAATTCAACCTGTATATCGTTTAAAATATTATATTAAGAATAGTTTTTCGATTTTTCTATCTAATATAGTACTTTCAGTTAAAGATCGGTTTAGTATTATTATTATTGGAGCAACTTTGGGTATGCGAGAAGTTGCTATATTCGATTTAGGAATTAAGATTATGAATATATTTATGCAAGTAATTACAATTGCAAACAATGCCGTATTTCCTAAAGTATCAAGAGAGAAAAATTTACAATTTGTAAAACGTTTTGCTAAATATTCTTTTTTAGCATCTATTATTCTTGTTATTATTATACAGCCTTTTTTAAATAATATATTGAACTTCCTTTCTAATAACCTGGAAGGAACTTTAATTGTTTGTAGAATATTATTATTATCTACGATTATTCTATCCTTGAGTGTGGTTATTTCACGCAATTATTTGGTCGCATTTGGATATTTTAAATATTTCTTTTATAGTGTTATTATTACTACTATTTTTTATGTAGTATTTATTGGTGTAGCTTATGCATTTTCACTTTTAGAGTATGTCATAACATTTGCGTGGATTACGGTATTGACTTATTTAGTAGAATTGATATATCGATTAAAAATTTATAGTAAATTAAGTAAAACAGAAATAATGAATGATAGATAAAAAAAATTATACAATAATAAAATCATCAGGTATCAATTTAAATAACAGGTTGAAATGAATAAAAAAGTTATATATACATGCTTAGTGGGTAACTATGATAGTTTATCTCAACCTGGTATTGTTTGTGAAGAATTTGATTATATATGTTTTTCAAATAATATAAAAGAACAGAAAATAGGTGTATGGCAAATCCGTCCTATACCTTTTTTTCATGGAAATAAAACGAGATTATCACGTTATGTTAAATTAAATCCCCATATAGTACTTCCAAATTACATTTATAGTCTATGGATAGATGCTAATATAGAA
>JAJQEE010000191.1 GCA_021201865.1 Tannerellaceae bacterium
AAGGTTACCAAAACAATAACCCTGTAAGGGTTTCACTCTCTGTCAATGAGTCAATAATACATATGCAACCCCATGCAGGGTTGAATCATACCTCTTTACAACCCAGGGGCTCGCTTCGCTCAGCCCTGGGCTATTGCTGGTACCCTTGCAGGGTAGCATGTCAACATATAAAACATTTGCAAAAGAATTTAACAGCCCTGCGGCATCGCCGGGGCCTGACATATAGTAGGCCTACGGCCTGAAAAAAGATAGGACTCAGGAGAAAAGCGACTTCTATGTAAGCTATTTTGGCCACTCCATCTTGTTTTTTTAGTTCTCCGCTCATTTTGTGTAAACTTATTCCGGAAAATGGAGTAGTATTTCTCTAAATTCTTTAACTTTGGATTTGAAAAACACCATTTTCAGACCTGGATCAAATCCTATTCTATTCCTGAGAGAAAAGAGATATCTAATAACATGAAATACAAACAGATGGTAACACGTAGGAATTTTCTTAAACAAGGGAGCCTGATCACAGCCGGATTAGCTGTTAATAAACTGGGTTCCGCCACAGCAATGAGTGCAGAAAGCTACAGACGAGTAGAAGGAGCCAACCGTAAAATTAATCTGGCCTGTGTCGGGATCGGATTCCGCGGAGGGGAAATAATCAAGGAATTTGATAAAACCGGATTAGCAAACATTGTTGCCTTATGTGATGTGGATATGGGTGCGGAACATACCCGGGAGATTATGGGAAAGTTCCCTAAAGCCAGACAATTCAAAGATTTCAGAGAGATGTTTGACAAAATGGGAAATGAAATCGAAGCAGTTACGGTAGGTGTACCGGATCATGCCCATTTTCCGATCTGTATGATGGCAATGGCATTAGGGAAACATGTCTATGTTGAAAAACCGATGTCCCGTACGTTTCTGGAATCGGAATTGATGATTCAGGCAGCTAAAAAAATATAGTAACGTGGTCACACAGATGGGTAACCAGGGTCATTCCGAAGCCAATTACTTCCAGTTTAAAGCCTGGCAGGAAGCCGGCATTATCAAAGATGTAACAGAAGTGACCGCCCATATGAACTCGGCCCGGAGATGGCATCCGTGGGATCCCAACATTACCCGCTTCCCCGAAGCGCAGTCTATTCCTCCCGGAATGGATTGGGACACCTGGTTAATGGCAACTCAACATCATGATTATCATGAAAGGTTTCATCATGGTAACTGGCGCTGCTGGTATGATTTTGGGATGGGTGCTTTAGGAGACTGGGGTGCACACATTCTGGATACGGTCCATGAATTCCTGGATCTGGGGCTTCCGTATGAAGTAACTCCTCTTAAACTGGAAGGACATAATGATTACTTTTTTCCTATGTCTTCGACACTTTTATTCCGTTTCCCACGCAGAGGAGATATGCCTGCGGTAGATATTACCTGGTATGACGGAGTAAATAATGTGCCGCCTGTTCCTGCCGGATATGGGACATCAGATATAGACCCCAATATTCCAACCGTAGCAGGAGGAAAGTTACAACCCACCAAACTCAACCCTGGTAAGATTATTTACAGCAAAGACCTGATCTTCAAAGGAGGTAGTCATGGGAGTACTTTATCTATCATCCCGGAAGAGGTGGCCAAAGAGATGGAATCGAAATTGCCTCCGGTACCGGAAAGTCCATCCAACCACTATGCGAACTTCCTGTTAGCGTGCTGTGGAGATGAAAAAACCCGGTCTCCTTTCGAGATCGCCGGCCCTCTCAGCCAGGTATTTTCTTTAGGTGTCATGGCTCAGCGCCTGAATGCTCCGCTCCGGTTTGACCGGAACACCAAAGAGGTCACCAACAATCCTTTTGCAAATGCCATGCTCACCGGTATTCCACCCCGCAAAGGATGGGAAGAATTTTATAAAATATAAACCATTTTCATAAATAAAGAATCAGAAAATGACCTATAAAAAACTATTACTAACTGTAGCATCCCTTTGTTTCACAGGTATCTTATTTGCAAGTGAACCTTTGCAGGGTAATGAACCTGCACTCCCTGTCCACCAGGAAGCTTTTTACACAACGGAAACACCAAACCAGTTAACAGAAGGGGAAATCCGGGAAGGATGGAAACTACTGTGGGATGGAAAAACAACAAACGGATGGCGGGGAGCCAAGATCAATGCTTTTCCTTCACAGGGATGGATCATTGAGAATGGTATTCTCAAAGTGGTGAAAAGTGACGGTGGAGAATCCACTAATGGTGGGGACATTATTACTACCCGGAAATATAAAAATTTTGTATTGAAAGTAGATTTTAAGATCACCAAAGGAGCTAATAGCGGCATTAAATACTTCGTAGATCCGGAATTGAATAAAGGAGAAGGTTCTGCGATTGGTTGTGAATTTCAGATCTTAGACGATGACAATCATCCGGATGCTAAATTAGGCGTAAATGGGAACCGGACCTTAGGGTCTTTATATGACCTGATCGCTTCTGAGCGGGGTGCTGACTTCCATTTTAACATGGATGATTTCAACACGGCCATGGTCATTGTTAACGGAAATAAAGTGGAGCATTGGTTGAATGGGGTAAAGATCGTTGAATATGAACGCAACACCCAGATGTTCAATGCGCTGGTTGCTTATAGCAAATACCGTGACTGGCCCAGATTCGGCAACCTGGCAGAAGGACACATCCTCTTACAGGATCATGGAGATGAAGTATGGTTCAAAAACATCAAGATCAAAGAATTAAAATAAATATATATCCTGTAGTCTACTCTCCCCTCTTGAAAGGGACAGGGGTGTGTTAAGAACTGTCTTTATCTCTGTGACACACTCCCTGCCCCTCTCAAGAGTTAATCCCTACCCATATCTTTTACAGGCCGTAGGCCTATCCTATGTTAGGCCCCGGCAACGCCGGGGTGTAGGTGATAAAAAAGATATTTCGCTCTGTGTTTATCTTCTCCAACCTGTGTCATCTGTGTACTCATATATACCTTCCTCCCGAACCTGTTTTTCAAACCATCTCCTGATTGATTACATTTTGACCCCTGTCCTTAACGATCCCCCCCTTTTACGGCAACAAAAATTCCGGAAGAATAACCGGTAGCCCCGTATCTTTGTTATATGAGTAAATAATCATTATTACATTACCTTTCTAAATTAATTTTATATGAAAAAATTGGTGGGCTGCCTGATAGCTTTACTTGTCTTTACAGGTAATAGCCTATATGCACAACATGTTTATGAAAAAGATCCAAAAGTGGAAAAACGTATTCAAAATTTAATCAAACGCATGACCCTGAAAGAGAAGGTGGGCATGCTACATGGGAATTCTAAATTTTATGTGGATGGTGTTCCCCGTTTAGGTATTCCGGAGTGGAGTTTGTCCGATGGTCCTCACGGAGTCCGGGCAGAAATTAACCGGCATGACTGGGCCTATGCCGGATGGACGAACGACTCCTCCACTTATTTCCCTACCGGGACCGCCTTTGCCGCTGCCTGGAATCCGGAACTGGCTTACCGCCGGGGAGAGGTACTGGGAGAAGAAGCCCGTGCCCGGGAAAAGGATGTGTTGTTAGGCCCTGGGGTAAACATTATCCGTAGCCCATTAAATGGCCGGAATTTTGAATATATAAGTGAAGATCCCTTCCTGAGTGCACGTCTGGCAGTACCTTATATTCAGGGATTACAATCCCGGGATGTGGCCGCCAGTGTTAAACATTATGCACTGAACAACCAGGAAACCGAACGTACCACCATTGATGTATATGCATCCGAACGGGCCCTTCGTGAAATTTACCTGCCTGCTTTCAAAGCCGCTGTAGAGGAAGGCGGAGCGCTCACCGTCATGGCGGCTTATAATAAATTCAGAGGGGAATGGTGTGCCGAGAATACCTATCTGGTACGCGACATTCTGAAAGGAGAATATGGATTTGACGGTGTATATTTAACAGACTGGAATGCCGCCCATTCTACGGTTAAATCGGCCCTGGCCGGGCTGGATCTTGAAATGGGTACTGATATTGCCAACTATGATGACTGGTACTTTGCTAATCCGCTGATCGAGGCGGTCGAAAGAGGGGAAATTCCGGAAAGCTTAGTAGACGAAAAAGTGGCAAATATATTACGTGTCATGATCCGTACCAACGTCCTGGACCCTAAAAAGCGTTTTAATCAGGGAAGCATCAATACCCCTGAACATCAGCAGGAGGCTTATCAGACTGCTGTCGAAGCAGTGGTTTTACTAAAAAATGAAAATAGCCTGCTACCTTTGGACCTGGGAAAAATAAACTCAGTAGCTGTAATCGGTGATAACGCCACCCGTAAACATTCAGACGGAGGGTTAAGCTCGGAGATCAAGGCCTTATATGAGATTACCCCACTGGAAGGAATCCAAAACAGGTGGAGAGATCAGGTGAAAATCAATTTTGCACAGGGGTATGAAAAAACATCTACTTTCATAGAAGGTGCTAATAACGGCCAAAGTTCCGGTTATTTCACTGATGGTGGAGGAATTAATGAAGCCTTGTTAGACGAAGCGATCGAAGTGGCCAGAAATTCAGATGTTGCGCTGATCTTCTGCGGTCTGAATCATGATTATGACACTGAGTCTTTTGATAAACTTTATATGGATCTACCTTACGGACAGGTAGAGCTGATCCAGGAAGTTTGTAAAGTGAATCCAAACACCGTAGTCATTATGATCGCAGGTTCGCCTGTGGATATGGTGGCCACCTCGATTGTTGCTCCGGCTATTATCTGGGGATGGTTTAACGGGATGGAAGCCGGACATGCCTTTGCGGATATTCTGAGTGGCGTAGCTACTCCTTCCGGAAAGATGCCGTTTACCATTCCTTATTCATTAGACCAGATCCCCGCCCATGCCTATAATAACTTTCCGGGCCGTAAAGGGATCGTGAATTACGATGAAGACATCTTAGTAGGTTACCGTTGGTTTGATACTAAGAATCAACCGGTTGTCTATCCGTTCGGATACGGATTATCCTATACTGATTTTGTTTTTGACAATTTCATGACAGACAAAAAAGAATATACACAGGAAGACACCATTCATGTCCTGTTCACTCTTTCCAATAACGGAGGATACCGTGGTGCGGAAGTGGCCCAGGTATATGTCAGCGATGTGGAAGCATCTGTCCTGCGTCCTGTAAAAGAGCTGAAAGGATTCCGGAAAGTATTTCTGGAACCGGGAGAGGCAGAAGCAGTAGAGATTACGATCCCGGTTTCTGATCTGGGCTTCTATGACGAAAATCAAAAACGGTTTGTAGTAGAACCCGGCGAGTTCATTATCCATGTAGCCACCTCTGCCGAACAGATCAAAAACAGTATGTCCATCCAGGTAAGATAAAACTTTATTGGAAGGATTATTCCATAACACAGACACAGAGACTGGATCAAACGTCCATTTATTATAGCAATAGACTAATGATTATAATCAAATACCCCTGATTTCTATGTTAAGATCCAAGTGATTCAGACAATTAAAAACCATAAAATAATATTCATGAAAAAGATCATTACAGTATTCACATCCGGGCTTATCCTGTTCAGTGCATGTGAGACGGAAGGATACGAAAGAACAGCAGAAGGTATGATCATCCATCCCCAATCCGGTCCCGCCAAAGCCATTCAAATAATCCCGGTGACAGACCAGGTAATTCATGTGAAAGCCTCTCCTTCCGGAGACTTTTCCGAAGATCCGAACCTGATCGCCGACACCAAAAAATTACCATCGATCTCTTATAAGGTAAGAACCTCCGGAGACACGATCATCCTGAGTACGCAATCCATAAACACCCGTGTGTTACGCACCACAGGTGAGATCCTTTTTACTGACGCCGACGGCAATCTGATCCTGCGTGAAAAACAGGGAGGAGGAAAAGAATTCACTCCCATCGAAGTAGAGGGAACAAAAGGATATACCTTCCGGAACGTTTTTGAAAGCGACGGTGACGAAGGATTATATGGTCTGGGGCAACATCAAAGCGATGAATTCAACTACAAAGGAAAAAACGAAGAGCTTTTCCAGTATAATACAAAGGTGAGTGTACCTTTTATCGTATCGACCAAAGGCTATGGTATCTTATGGAATAACTACTCCTTAAGCCGTTTCGGAGATAAACGTCCCTATGCAGAATTAGGAGATGTTTTTAAACTATTTGATCAAGAGGGAAAAGAGGGGATGCTTACCGCTTCTTACCACCAACATGGCAGATCGGCTGCCCCTACCCTGAAAAGAGCAGAAAACAAGATTCATTATGAAGATCTGGTAACAATCCTGGACTTCCCGGAACATTTCCCTACTCCACAATCCTATGCAACCTGGGAAGGGGAGATCGAACCGCAGGAAAGCGGAGCCTTCCACTTCCGGCTTCATTATGCCGGTTACACCAAAGTATTCATTGATAATAAAGAGGTGATCAACGAAAGATGGCGGGCTGCCTGGAATCCAAGTGACTACAAGGTAAAGGTCGATATGGAAGCCGGGAAAAAATATCCTTTCCGTATCGAGTGGTATCCTGACGGAGATGTCTCTTATGTGGGACTCAAAGTATTAAGTCCCCTGTCTGAAGAAGAACAGAATCAATTAGCTTTCTGGAGTGAAATGGGGGATGAAATGGACTATTATTTTATTGGTGGCGGCAATATGGACCAGGTCATCAGCCAATACCGTACAGTCACCGGAAAAAGCCAGGTGATGCCTAAATGGGCGATGGGATACTGGTTAAGCCGGGAACGTTATAAAACCCAGGATGAATTACTGGAGGCTTTAGCTGAATATCGTAAAAGAGAAGTACCGTTGGATGTGATCGTGCAGGACTGGAGTTACTGGCCGGTAGATGCATGGGGTAGCCATGAATTCGACAAAGCACGTTTCCCCGACCCGAAAGGCATGGTAGACCAGATCCACGAACAGAATGCACGGATCATGATCTCCGTATGGCCTAAATTTTATGCTACCACCGAACATTTTAAAGAGCTGGATGCCATCGGAGCCATGTACCAACAAGCCATAAAAGATAGTATCCGCGACTGGATCTATCCCGGATATATCGGTTCTTTTTATGATGCCTATAACGCAGAGGCACGGAAACTATTCTGGGAACAGATGAATGAACACCTCTACAGCTTAGGTATTGACGCCTGGTGGATGGATGCTTCCGAGCCGAATGTACAGGATAATACAGATATGGATTACCGCAAATTATTATGCGGACCGACAGCCTTAGGTCCTTCTACTAAATATTTTAACGCATACGCCCTGATGAATGCGGAAGCAATATACGACGGCCAGCGGGGAGTGAATCCGGACGACCGGGTATTCCTCTTAACCCGTTCCGGTTTTTCCGGCCAGCAACGCTATTCCACAGCCACCTGGAGTGGAGACATTGCTACCCGCTGGGAAGATATGAAAGCCCAGATCAGTGCCGGTCTTAATTTTGCGATGTCCGGCATTCCTTACTGGACGATGGACATTGGCGGGTTTAGTGTAGAGAACCGGTATATGGCTGCCCGGGAGGGTAGTGAAGATATGGATGAATGGCGGGAGCTAAACACCCGCTGGTATCAGTTCGGTGCTTTCTGTCCCCTGTTCCGGAGCCACGGACAATATCCCTACAGAGAGATCTATCACATCTCACCGGAAGGATCACCGACCTACCGTTCCATGAAATATTACACAGAACTACGCTACCGGATGATGCCGTATGTGTATAGCCTTGCCGGAATGACCTATTTCAATGATTACACGATCATGCGGGCCTTAGTAATGGACTACGTCCAGGATAAAAACACATACAATATTGATGACCAGTTCATGTTCGGACCGGCATTGATGGCTTGTCCGGTGTATGAATACAAAGCAAGAAACCGGGAGGTTTATTTCCCGGCAGGTGTCTGGTATGATTACTATACCGGACAGACCATCCAGGGAGGAAAAAGGGTACAGGTAAATGCTCCTTATGAACAAATGCCTCTGTATGTCCGGGGCGGATCAATCATTCCAACCGGACAACTGATCCAGTCTACAGCGGAGACGCAGAAAGACCTGACCGTATATGTATATGCAGGCGCAGACGGATCCTTTACGTTGTACGAAGACAATGGAGTGACCTATGATTACGAAAAAGGGAATTATACCATGATTGATTTCCACTATAATGACACAGATCAAAAACTGACCATTGGCGCACGGAAAGGTTCTTACCCGGAAATGCATCATGAACGGTCGATCACGGTGATCTACATCTCCCCTTCTTCTTCGGTCGGCACAGAAACTCAACTAATGTATAGTGGAGGAACTCTGGATATAAACCTGAATTAAATTGAAAAAAAGAGAAATGAAAATGGAAAATTAATTTTCCATTTTCATTTCTCTTCTGACTTATCTATCTTTATCCTTTCTTTATTTTACTCATTATTAATTCCATGAATAAACTTAGTATCTTTTTTTATCTTTTTCCCTTTTTCTGTGTTTCCATACAGCGGGTAGAGAAAGAATTTCTTTTAATAATAACTGGCGTTTTGCTTTATTGAATAACGACCAGGATGCCTCTTCCCCACAATGGAATGATTCCGGCTTGAGTATGCTGCATGTTCCACATGACTGGAGTATTGAATCTGATTTTTCCGATACCTTCCCGGCAACTCCCGGCGGTGGGGCTTTGCCAGGTGGCAACGGTTGGTACCGTAAAACATTTAAACTGGCCGAAGAGGACCAGGGGAAGATCATCTATATTGATTTTGATGGGGTATATTGTAAAAGTAAAGTCTGGATCAACGGCCACCTGTTAGGATTCAGACCGAACGGATATGTCTCTTTCCGTTATGACCTGACTCCCTATCTTCACTTTGATGACCGGGAAAATACCTTAGTGGTACAGGCGGATAATTCCCAACAACCCAATTCCCGGTGGTATTCCGGGTCAGGGATATACCGGAATGTCTGGTTAGTAAAAACCAGTCCGGTCCATGTAGATCACTGGGGTACCTACATCACGACTCCCGAAATTACCCGGAGCCAGGCAGGAGTACAAATAGAAACCGTGGTCCGGAATATGGGAGTGACCAACCATATTGAGATCGTCACTACTATTTTAGACAGGGAAGGAAAGATTGTGACCCGGACCAAAGGGACAAAAGAGATACGAAACCTGACTGCGGAAAAAATAGTTCAGTCTTTATCCATCTCCAATCCGGTCTTATGGGATCTGAGAGAACCCTATCTGTATACGGCTGTCACAGAACTGAAATCCAACGGGGAACTGATGGACCGGTATGAAACCCCTTTCGGGATCCGCTGGTTCCATTGGGATGAACAAACGGGATTTTACCTGAATGGTCAAGCAACTAAAATATTAGGCGTATGCCTCCACCATGACCTGGGTTGTCTGGGCGCCGCGGTTAACACACGTGCGATCGAAAGGCAATTAGAGATTATGAAAGAGATGGGTGTGAATGCCATCCGTACCAGTCATAATCCTCCGGCTCCGGAGTTACTGGACCTGTGTGACCATATGGGTCTTTTGGTGCAGGACGAAACGTTTGACATGTGGAGAAAACGTAAATCTCCATACGATTATGCCCAGTATTTTGATGAATGGCACGAAAGAGACCTCACAGACCAGTTATTGAGGGACCGGAATCATCCTTCCATCTTTATGTGGAGCATCGGGAATGAGGTGTTGGAACAATGGACCCATGCAGATGCAGATACCTTAAGCCTGGCAGAAGCGAACCTGATCCTGAATGCCGGCCATTCAATCGATCCGGCTTTGTTGGAAGATACCACACGAACCGTACAATCGATGATCACCCAGTCCCTGGCAGCCATTGTCAAACGGATGGATACGACCCGGGTAGTCACAGCAGGCAATAATGAAGTCAGTCCGGGAAACCACCTGTTCCGGTCCGGAGCATTAGACATATATGGATTTAATTACCATCATCAGGATTTTGCTCCCTTCCCGCAAACATTTCCCGGTAAAAAATTGCATATCAGCGAATCTACCTCCGGTCTCATGACCCGGGGATACTACGAAATGCCTTCCGATCATATGTACATACGGCCTGATTCCTGGGATAAACCGTTTGATCTGCCCATCCATATGTGTTCTGCGTATGATAACTGTCATGTACCCTGGGGTTCCACCCATGAAGTGACCTGGAACGAGGTGAAGAAATTTCCCTTTGTCTCCGGATTATTCGTATGGACCGGTTTTGACTATTTAGGGGAACCGACCCCTTTCGGGTGGCCCAGCCGTAGCAGCTTCTTTGGCATTGTGGATCTGGCTGGTTTCCCGAAAGATATCTATTACATGTATCAAAGTGAATGGACCGACAAACCGGTTCTTCACGTGTTCCCCCACTGGAACTGGAAAGAGGGTGAAACCGTAGATATCTGGGCCTATTATAATCAGGCAGACGAAGTAGAATTATTCCTGAATGGAGTGAGCCTTGGCAGTCAGTCTAAAACAGACAGTACCTTTCATGTCTGGTGGCGTACGGAGTTTGTGCCGGGAACCCTGAAAGCAGTTTCCAGAAAGAATGGAAAAGAGGTGATGGTGAAGGAGATCCGGACAGCCGGAGAAGCTGCCTCGCTGGTACTCACAGCAGACCGGCAGACCCTATCGGCAGATGGAACAGACCTGGCCTTTATCACTGTGGATGTAGTAGACCAACAAGGAAATATCGTTCCTTATGCGGACCAGCTCATTCGCTTCTCTGTGGAAGGGAACGGATTCATCGCCGGAACAGATAATGGGGACCAGAATGACTCCCGTAGCCTGAAAGCCCCGGAACGAAACGCATTCTTTGGCAAAGCCC
>JAJQEE010000015.1 GCA_021201865.1 Tannerellaceae bacterium
TTCTTTGACAAAGAAAAATTCTATCTTGCATTTTTGAATATATTTCAAACTATAGGTTCAACAACTATAAATATCCGGAAATTACGGGTTTCTAATCGTAATAACCCACAACAAATTAACCGTACTTTATTAAGTTTTTTATTTGACCTCCTTCCTGAAGGGCAAGAGAATCTTACGAAAACAGAAGTAGAAGAATATTTTAAAAATTATTCGGGTTATTTAGAAGACTATCTCCACAATAAAATATTTAAAGCATTACAATCCAGTAAAGAGGGTGAGATTATTTTAACTGATAACCAGTACGAGCATATCTCAAACTGGTTTTATAAGCAAATCAATGTAACACATTTAAATATTACCATCAATAAGATAGAAAAGAAGCAAATCAATATGTATCTGAAAGCTCCTGCTTTACTTTATTATCTACAGAGTTTCGACTTTATCGTTCCTGATGAAAAGCTCTGTGAAGCTATCAATAATCCTTACGCGGACTTCGATCTCATTTCTAACCGCATACAAAATAAAGATTTGTTACATTCGGAAATAGTAAAACTCTTACGAAACTATCCGGACGAAATAGATACTATAATCAGAGACCGGGCAGTCTATGGAATGAAGCAAAAAATAAAAGAAGCCTATCCTATTATAGTAGAGATATTACAAAGTGATTTTGACGCTGTATGTAAAGAAAACTTATTAAAAGAATGGTTCACAAACCAATTACCTGTTGATCCTATCCTGGCCATACGTACAACCTTTAACCAACCACTCCTTATAGAGTTATGCCAACAACTTATCCGGCAAAATTACAACGAGCAGGCAAAAGCGATCCTTCCCAAATTACTGGATCAGCCGGAGTCAGATAAAATTTATATCTCAGCCCTCAATTTACTGATTTGGCTTAAAGATCCCAAAGCCCTGCAACTCTCTGTTGAATACACAAAGAAAAACAAGAAGATGGCCCTCCACGATCCTTTCCATTGGATGGACACAGGATTATCCCTACCGGAAAATTATCTGGAATACAACGACATATCCCTCTTACCCGATTTATTAAACTATCTGGAACTTTGCCTGGATGATACAATCCAACCTACCAGAGAATGGAATGGCAGTAAAATAGAGCATAACCTCACTCATCTGGCAATACAATCTGAGGAACAATTTATACAGGTAGTGAGTGCATTAAAAAACTTTATTACTGACCATACAGGCAAATATCCGGACGTAGAACGAATCCACTTCCTGATCGAAAAAGTAGAGAAACAGTATTATGAGAAAAAGGGACAAAGCTATAGTTTTAAAGAAAGCTTACAGATATGTGCTTCTTTATAATGAGTTAAAAGATTTAGTTATTCACTCACAAAGATAAAGATTACTTATACAGTATATTTTTAATGGATAGTTTTTCAATAGCTTATTCCAACAAATGCCCCGCCACATGATTATTTGTAATATACCTTATAATGTAGGTATTATCTACATGTTTGGTAAAGAAAAAAGACCATGTAGTTTGTTTGGATCGTGGATAAGATACATAACATAAATCTTTTCCATACTTTAAAAAGTAGGGTGGTGTTTTGTGTCTCATTTTTAGATGTATTGTGGCTTCTATTAGAATCTACATAGTTAGAGGCAGAACTTCCATGTCTTACTGAACTCCGTATTCCATCTTTATAATTTATTGGACGAACTAAAGCTTACATCCAGGTAGAGTGAGGTGATCGGACGGTCTTCGATGAGGAAAATATTCTGGGATGAAAATCCTGATAGTTAAGATCAGGAGTATTTGATTTTCTATTAAAATACACAGCCTCCGGGGATTATTTCCGGAGGCTGTTGTTACAACACTACAATTCCCCGGAAGAGATAAGTTTATCCAGTTGTTGTTTGAAGTGTAACTGTAGGCATTCGCTGGTATCAAAGTAAGTAGGATAATGTTCTATCTCCTGCAATTGCTTTTTGAAATTATCCAGGGAAAGAAAGTCATCGCGTTTGATCTGGTTCATGGGGATAGCACTTGTTTTAAAGTAAGTATACACCAATGGACTTTCATAACGTATGAAATTTCCATACGCTTTCCTGAATTCTTCTTCTGTGTATTTGCCAACCTTCGTCCAGAAAAGGCTTACAAAAATATGGCTGTCATTAATGGCCTCATTATATTCATCCTGCAGGCGGGTAGACGAGATGTGATCGATAAAATCTTCCCACACTTCCAGCCGGAAGAAGATGCCTTTTTTAATCCACTCTTTATTTTCGCGGTTAATAAAAATTTCAAATTCTTTCCGTTCGATCTCCAGCTCAGAAGAAGAGGCAAGAAAAATCCGGACCTCCCGTACTGAGTTCTTTATAGTAGCCGGAACATGTACGGGTGCTGCCAGTCCGGCATCGTATAGTAGCTTATCGATAAGGATCTGTTCTTCCGATTCATTACAATAGACATATTTTCTGTTGCTGGCTTCCCACTCCAGTAATTTAGAATATTTAAACCGGGTTCCTTCTCCCCTTTTCCGGCATTCACGACAGATGCAGGGTACGGTAATTTCGGGGGTTACACCCTTATAGTATGCATTGATCTGGTCAAGCGTATGCATAATAACCATCACAAGCCCTCTGGCATTTTTCCCATTGGCACGAAGGATGATTTTTCGTTTATAAAAGTCTTCTTCCATCTGGTAACTGGCGTTTGCATGCGAAAAATTGACCACATTGTTCCAGACCTCTTCTACACCTTCGGAATCTACCGGTATATAACGGCTTAACTCTGCACTTAACTGGTTCAGTAATCCGCGTGGCATAAAATCATATACATATTCAATCCACAGGCATTCGTTCTCTTTCCAACGCTTTTCTCCGGGGCATGATATCAGGCGGGCAGGCATAATAAATTCTTCTTCCTTATGCTTTTTGGGGAATGCTACCCGGAATACGACCAGCATCTGTTTAAGCAGGTCGTGTTTCCTTGCATAGGCTTTCCCTTTCCACAAGCGGGTAAAATCTTTCGCCCGGATATGTCCGCGGTTATCCTGTATGATAGGGTCGTCAATAATTTTATAAACTGCTTCTACCGCCCAATTGGGTTGTAAGATAACCCAATCCTGTAAAACGGGATTACCCGAATACCAAAGGATGGAACCAATCCGGTGTAGAAAACGGGCACAGTCCTGATGGTCAACATATGAAATAAATGAATCGGGAGCCAGCCTGTTACATATACTTTCAAAGGTATCAAATGAAATAGAGGAATATTCTTCTCCCCACTCTTTCAGCTCTTCCCGTACCTTTATCCAGGATACCGGTACGTTCTTCCGGCAATGAGGCAGGCGGGTTAATTGATGAATGATCTCTTCCCGGATCGCTTTCAGGCCAGCATTACGCCGGGGTAGGTTCAACTCGAAATAGTTATTACCTTCTACTGTCCGGATGATATTAAAATCATCATGCCGGATATATCTTCCGAGGTCATTCCATGCTACGACATTCCCTTCATGGCTGGTTTGCCCAATGATAATGGGACTTTTACCGCCGAACTGGAAAATGGTTGGTATCCAGTATTCAAAATTATGTGCTTCATTCCGTGTGGAGGCAAGAAGGACAAACACAGCGTTTTCTGTCAGGAAAAACCGGTGCACCGGATAGTAAACGTCTTGTCCCCCGAAATCCCAGATATGTGCTACAAAGCCTCTCCTGATATTCCAGTCGCAAACATCTATCCCCCGGGTCCTTTTATCCAAAGCAGGTAAAGGTGCTTTTGTATCCAGCAATCGTTCACGCAGGGAAGTTTTACCGCCTGCGCCATCTCCTACAAGGATTAGCTTTGCCTCTTTCAAGGCAGAAAACTTTTCTGTCTTTTTCTTTTTCAGATAACGGAGGATTGCCCCTTTTCCCATTTCAATTATCTCAAGGGGAGGATCAAAGAATGGGTTTCCTGCCAGTTGGATTTCATTATTGGTAATTATATCCCCTTTTCTTGTGCTGATAGTGTAATCCATTGCCCAAAGAGGTAAAGAGGTTATCAAATTATTTTGCAGGTTTATATAGGATAAACTGCTTAGTTCCCTCAAGGGTTCGATATCGGAGATTTTATTCCGGGCAATCTGAAGCCATTCCAGTAATGATAAATTTTTAAGAACAGAGATATCTGTTATCTGGTTATCAGACAACGTTAAATAATTTAATGAGGTTAAATTTCTTATTACTTCAATATCTGTTATTCTATTTTCAGATAGATGTAATAGAAACAGAGACTTCATTCCTGCTAAAGAGGATATATCTTCTATTTCATTAGAATCTATCATTAAACGTTCCAGAAAAATTAATTTATTTAAAGGCTTTATATTAACGATATGATTATTCGCCAGGTTCAAAGTTGTCAGCGAAGCCAGGTTTTCAATAGCATCTATATTCCGGATTTTATTGTCGGAAAGATCTAATTCCTTTAAATGTATTAATGAATTCAAAGAGTTAATATCACTAATTTGATTTTCCTTCAAATTTAGCTTTTCCACATAAGGTAAACCAGCAATAAAGGATATATCCTGTAGTTTATTAATGCTTAAATCCAGTTCCTTCAAATGAGTACAAACTTGCAAAAAGGTAAAATCTTCCTGTTCTGTTTCAGCACATTTAAAGATTTCTAATGCTGTTAAATTTTTTACTACATTGAAATCCCGTACTCTTGTATTTGAAACTTCCAGTTTCTTTAAACCCGGAAATTGCCTCAGCACTTCTATATCTGTTATATCCGTATCATTTAAACTCAAACTTTTTAAGTTTGTAACTCCGGACAGACAGGAAATATCCCGGATAGGATTAAAACTTAAGTCCACTGATTCCAGGACTGGAAACTCAGCCAATACTGAGATATCTCTTAGGCCGGTTCCATTCAGAGTCAGTGACTTTAATTTTTTTATCCGGCTGAATACTGACAGGTTATCTAAAGATACATTCGAAATATGAATGGATGATAACTCCGGTAAACTCAAAAGAGGAGAAAAATCCCGGACTCCTTCTTCCTGCTCTTCCATTTCACTATACGTAAAAGAACGTAAACTACCACACTCTTTCAGCGGTTCAAGGGATGTTATGCAATTCTCCTCCAAAGAAAACTCTTCTAAATTGACTAACGATTTTAGAGGTGAAAGATCATGTATATTGTTATATGCAAGATCTAAAACTCTCACTTGTGTCAGGTGTCTTAATGGAGTGATATCTTCTAAGTCGCACATTTTTATATAGCAGATACTTAACTTAGGAAGTTTACCGAGGAGTAAAGCCAACGTTTCAAAAAAAACATCCGTAAGGACATGTTCGTACAAAGATATTTCTACCACACTACCATTTTTCAGCTTATAGTAATTAAAATCTTTTTCCTTTTCCCACGGGGAGTAATTCAGTTCGGATATGAAATAACGGGTAATTTCTTCTATAATTGCCAGGTCTTTCATGGATTATGGAGTTAATAGGATATAGTTATTATTTTTTGAGTTTTAGTTTGGATTGGTTAAAGATAGATATTTTATTTTTCTTATATACTAAACGATAAAATGTATCTCAAATGTTCATTTATCAAAAACTGTTCATTCTTCTGCGATCCCCGCCTCCGCGGGGAACACGTCTGTCAATAGAAAAAACAAAAGCAGGCTTGCTTTCTTCCACTACCCGTATAGTCAGTTCGCGTTCGCGAACGATCACTTCGACCTTCTGGCCGCAACGGAAACCGGCATCATACATCCACTGGCCACCCAGTAGTACCTTAGGAGTGTAATAACGCTCCCGGCTCTCTTTATCATACTTCAGGTTATGATCATAAGAAAGGGTCAGTTTACGCGGTTTAAACTCACCATTGGGTAATTGGCTTTTCTTACATAGAGGAGATTTCTTTTCCGGGTCAGGGAGACACGGTTTTAATGTTCGTTTTTCTGGATTGGGCATAATAGAAAAATTTTGAGATGAATAAAAGAGAGGTGGATCACGCCCAATCCAACTAAGCATTGCTGCATAGTAAAACTCCGGGACTTACACCCGTATGTCCACCTCAATACCTTTAATTTACTAAATGACAGGATCATTTCACAGCAATTGATTTTAATATTAAACTTAATTAGATTGGGTACTACAAAGATATAGAAATACTTCCCAAATCAGGAAAGAAAAAGAAAGGATTTATAAGACTTTTCAGAATATAATCTTTAATTTTAGCCTCGTAATTATCCAAACATTTTGACTTATGAAAAAGGAATACAAACACAAAACAGAGAATCAGAAAAATGACAAACTGAAAGAACCTGCTCTCGTTTATTCTCCAACAACACAAGAAGCAATAGACAAAAGTTATTACCGCTCAGTTGAAGAACTAATAGAAGGCGCCAGACAAGGTACCAAGGAGATAGAAGAAGGAAAATTTTATACAGACGATGAACTTGATGATTTGATCTTACGATGAAAAAACTCAAATGGTCGCCGAACGCTATAAAAGGATTCAGACAAATCTATCGCTATTACTTTGATAAAAGTCCTCAGGCAGCCCTCAGTATATACAAACAGATCCGAAAAAAAGCTCAGTTACTTAGTAAGTTTCCACAACTGGCAAAAAGAGAACCTTTATTGGAAAAAGAACCAAGGAAATACAGAGCATTAATAGTTAGAGAAAATTTCAAGATTGTATATTTTACTGATGATGATACTATTAATATTGTAGCAGTATGGGATTGCCGGCAAAATCCTGAAAGGTTATTGAAAGAGACAAGATCATGAACCTGCAAAGAAAAAGCCTCCGGAATATTCCCCGGAGGCTTTTATTAAAACTCCTATGTTCTTTTTGAATGAACAGACAAACATTTTTTTAATACACTTGCTCTTTTGTTTGCCCACACAATACTTTGTTGCTAGGATACTAACTCTTTTTGAGAGTAAGGAGCTTATGGATCAGTTAACAAGAACAGCAAAAGGGGTATTTTCAACCGAATTCATCTCCCTTAGTAAAAACATCTTCGGGATATATCCTATATTTTCCGGTTTAGCTTTTCGTTCGTAATTTTTTCTCCGGAAATTGATAACACCCATTTTCTCATAGTGGTAACTAAGAATTCCCTTTTCATTAAAATATTCAACTTCCAGACATAAGGTAAATTTATGCCGTACGATAGTATCATTCGAAATTAGAGACACAAAACTTTCATCCTTGTATCCCATAAAATCATAATTACCTCTAAGCAGCCAGTAATCTTCACCCAGGATAAGAGAATGTTCTACTTCATAAAAAGATTGTTGTCCAGGAGGTAATGTGAAAGGATTAATAGCTTTTTTATACAAAGGAGCCCGCAGGTAATCATCCAGGTCATTATCATAACAATAAAAAAACCGGCAATCATTGATAGAAACATATTGATTACCAAGGTTTGTGAATAAGATCCTGCTACTTATGATCGAATCATTACAAACATCGATGTCATTTACGGTCAGCCGGATCGTATGTGATTTATAAAAGAATTGGAAATATAAAGTACAACCTAAAATAAGGGAGCTTACAAATGAGATCAATAGTGCTGCCAAAGAAATCCGGATAGAAGTATTCACTTCCGGTTTCGTTTTTCAATAGACCTGCTCTTATGTTCTAACCTTTTTAATTGCCTGTAGATATTCTTCATCGGTTTAAGTTTTATGCGGTAAAGATACTTTCATTTTTCCATACATAAGATTTCCGCTCAACTCATATGCTCTCATTAAAACAATCGAAGACCTTATACGGGTAGCAAAGTATCCGTCGTATTTATCGATGATAAACAAAAGGTAAGTATAGGTGAGAGAGGATCGTCAGCCCTGATTCGTAAACAGGCCGAAAAAATGAATTGCAAAATCTAATAAGTTCACGAAGATATAGTTTAACAGGATTGGTACAAATAATTTTGGCTAAGGCCGATTTTCAGATGTTATCTCTTTAGGATAAGTCCTTGGAAGAATAAAAAGGGAGATTTTATAGGGTATATTAGAATATAATCTTTACTTTTAGACCAGTAACTATCCAAACATTTTGACTTATGAAAAAAGAACAAAATCAAAAAACAGAATTTACTTAATAAAAATATAACTCCTCATCAGCACCGATAAACGAAAGATCCACCTTGTTGGAGCCTGACTATCCGGTAAATCCATTACATTATCGTTATAATAAGGGACGGGACTGGGCTAGATTTATATTAAGACATACACAAACAATGGCTAAAATAATAATCCTTCTTATGACTTTTCTGGAAAATATACTTGCAAATGCCTTTGGGAACATGCTATCATCTATCTTTATCCCCAAAGAAAAGAACAAGATACTAATAAAGGTCGCTCCGGAATCCATAGAAAATAAAGAAATAGTAATTACGCCTGTTATACCACAGGAAAACCAACGGATTATTCAGGCTGTACACTCATTAAACGATCGTAAAAGCTACAATGATCTGCCATTAACTCCCGCTTCTATATGCGACAACCTAAGAATAAACGATATCGAAAAGATCGCTCATATTTTAGAAGGGAAAAGATTTCCGGACCTGACTTTTATTAACCAGTTTTCCGAATATTATCATATTGATAAAGACTGGCTTCTAACAGGAAAAGATGCACCTTTCAGTAACCACTGTTTCTCAGCAAGCCTGGAGTATGCCCTTTTCAGTTTAATAGACACATACGCCCCTTTCGAAGAGGTTATATTCTTTTCAGCCAACACTCCGCCTGAGTATCCTACTGCCATTGCATTAATAAAAGGGAAAGGAGATAAATATGATTACCGCATCATACATACCAGTTGTTTCCAATTCTCAGCCCATAGTTTAGGAAGTGGAGGGAGGAGTAAATTAAAAACATTTTATAATACGATCCGTCGTTGCATACATACAAGTGCCCCAAACTACTCAGGAAGGTTAATACCTGCAAATGAGTACTCTGAACTGATATATGGTAAACGCAGTATCCACACCATCCGTTATTCTCAAACAGATTACAGATGTGAAGATTTTATAGATATTACCCATAAAGATGACTATTCAAACCAATACGAATTGAGATATGGACAGGACTTTATAGAGGTTCAGGAGATTATTAAAGAAAAAATAGAAAGTATATAAATTCATTACATTTCCTTATGGCATAAAAACGACCTAAAGTAAAATCTATTTGTCTAAAACTTATAATCTTTCAAATACTTCTGCAGTTCCTGGCGGGCAAAAAAGATACGCGATTTAACAGCACCCAAGGGTATCTTTAACTGGTCCGCTATTTCCCGGTACTTATACCCTGACATAAACATAGTAAAAGGGATCTTAAGTTCCGGTTCTAATCGTTCAATCGCTTCATGAATATTTTTCACAGTATAATTAGCATCGGCCAGATATCTGTTTTCTGCCAAGATATTATCCAAGTCAACAGAGTCCACATTTGAATCAAGGATACTATAAGAACGACGTATTTTAAAAGAATTATTGAGAAACACATAGTTCATAATCTTTAAAACCCATCTTTTCCAATCTCCCCCTTCTGCCAATTTTTCTCTGTTTTCCAGCACCCTCAACATCGTTTCCTGCAGAAGATCTTCTGCATCCCCTTTATTACGAGTTAATTTATTTGCGAATCCCTGCATAACCTCCCGCATATCAACCAGTCGGTCTTCCAGAGAGGAATCAGTTTCTTTACTCGTTATATACAAATAATTAAAAAGATTGGAGCCGGATGCTTCCGCAGTAACTCCTTTATCCTCAACAACCGGACTAGCCAAGACTTCCTGCTCCGGCTCATCTACAGGCTGCGCCTCCTGATAAAGTTCATCAACTGCTTTATAAAGATCATTCAAGACATTTTTATTCGGATAAACATATTGCTGTTTCAGCGTTTCCGAATCATACACTTCCAATCTTACCAAATCTACTTCCATATAGAAATCCCTTAACCGGACAATTCGCATAGCCTGGCCCTGCAGAACGATCGAGTAAAGATTCCCATTCAGGGTCAGATAATTATTTTCCAGTCGCTCCAGATCATACGGAGCTGTATATACCTCCCACTGCAATTTGCGGCTGAGTGTATTCCTGAACAGTTCCCTCAGAAAGTTATCTCCCCGCTGTTCATCCATTGTGGTATGTGAAGAAATAATATTCATGGAACTATTCTTTTATCATTAACTATATTGTTCAACCTGTCAATAAAAGCAGATATATTATCATATGTACTCCACAGGTCACTCTTATTTACTGGTCTGTTACCCAGAAAAAAACCAACATATTGCCTCTCTCCTTCCCACTCTTCCAATGGACTTTTATATTGCCGGTGAACTATTTTAATAAGATTCCGGCATTCTTTTCTTTCTCCTCTCGGTAACCTCTTCACCATAAAGGTAAGTTTACCCCGGAGCGTACTCAGGCGAACCTTAATCTGCCTACTGTTATAAAAATCAATAGATTTTGCCAGTGCAAAATTGGCCTGTTGAAGTTCATCCAAATGCTCCGCAATCCGGTTATGAAAGAGAATTTTGTCTTCATTCTCCTCTACATTCCGCGCCACGGATTTTACCAACCATAAAGTATAGATAGCAATAAATAGACTCGCAATAGAACAGAGACTACCAACAGGGTTAAGTTGTAACAGATCAGACATTAAGAGTAGGTATATAAAGTTTTGTCACAAATTTATAAGATAATCCGGTTTTAACAAATTAAACACAGGAATTATTATAGACCAGTATCCTACTGCCATTGCATTAATAAAAGGGAAAGGAGATAAATATGATTACCG
>JAJQEE010000108.1 GCA_021201865.1 Tannerellaceae bacterium
CCTGGGCTATTGATGGTACCCCTTTGGGGTATTTACGGATCTTCCGAGCACGACTGATTTGTAATCTGAATCTTTTTAGTATGAGGAGCTCAAGATCCGACTTTTTTTTAATCCTATGAAAATATATAAACCATAAATATTTATCAGATCATAGATTTTGTTCCCGCCTGCGCGGGAAACATGTTTTTTATCTTTTTTGATTTTGATCTAATGGGTTTATAATTAATTATTTAATATTGCTTCTTTTAATGGGGAAAGAGATTTGACAAGGAAATAAATAAATAACCAACCGCAAAGTTGATTATATTTGTTTATGAGTTCAAATAAAGACAGCGCTTCCCGGTGGCTGAACAGAAAGGTAACCGAAGCCAAAAGGGCTTATATTTCGGCTGCGGTATGCACGTTGTTAAGTGCAGGGTGTTTTGTTGTTTTTTCCTGGTATTTATCAGGATTTGCCGCCTTATGGCTTAGGGATGGAATTATAGGATCCACTATATTGCTGTATGGATTGGTATTCCTGACGGGCAGATATCTGTTTGCTCATGTGGCATCCCTGTGTAACTATCAGGCAGCGAATGCCATTGTTTCCAACATGAAAAAAAGCTGTATCCGGTACTACTTAACGATAGCCGGTCGGACTCCATAGCCAGTACTCTATTAGTCACCCGCATTAGTGATGATCTGAAAGCCTATTTTGCCTTTTTTATCCCCAATGCCTTAGCATCTGCTTTGGTTAGTATCCCATTGCTGCTTGTTTGTCTCTGGTTCGAAAAATGGGTGGGATTTGTGCTGCTGGTTTCTCTGTTAGTCATCCCGATGCAGATGATCGTGATTGGTATCGGTGCTGAAGAGCTCCACAAAAAGCATATCAACCTGTTTGTGAAGTATTCGGCCGTTTTCTACAACCGCCTCCAGACCATTGCTGAAATTGTCAATCTGGATAACTTCAAACCTCAATATCATTTTCTGGCTGAAAAAAGTAAGGCCTTGAATAAGGCAACTATTACTGTTATGCGGGTGGCTGTCCTGTCATCGGCTGTGCTGGAACTGTTTGTTACAATTGCAATCGCCGCAATCGCCATTTATCTGGGAATGAGTTTGCTGGGGATTATGAATGGCCCTAACTACGGGAAAGGATACGATTTTCGTGTCGCCCTGTTCCTGCTCACCCTATGCCCTTATTTTTTTCTTTTATGTGCGGAGGTTTGTCAGTGCCTATCATGACCGGAACAGAGCCCTGGCATCGGCTAAACTATTAATGCCTGTATTAGACAATCAGGTGCAACCTCCTTTGGAGGAAGCGAAGGGAGTATTCAACGGATTAGAGATCACAGATCTCAGTTTTGGGTATCCGGGTTCACTGCAGAAAGTGCTGCACGACATCCACCTTACATTCCCCACTATAGGATTGGTACTCGTGAAAGGGATTTCCGGTTCGGGAAAATCCACACTACTCAAGATCTGTGCCGGGAGCCTGTTAGCACAGGAGGGGAGGGTTTCAGTAAACGGACAGGAGAATGAATGGTCCTACCGGTGGCTGAAAGAAAACTCATCCTATATGAATCAATATCCCTTTATCTTTGATGGAACATTGCACTACAATGTTTTTCTGGAGAAAGAAGCCGTGAAGGAAGAAGTATATCCGGATTTCCTGAATAAAATTCTTGCAAAAAAAGAAGAGGGCTGGCAGACCCGGTTGAGTCATAATGGAAAACAACTTTCAGGCGGTGAAAAACAGTTAATTACCCTGGCACGGATGATGATGCACCCGAAACCGGTTGCCATTCTGGACGAACCGACGGCCAATCTGGACACCGGCACCGTGGAAATTATTCTGCCGCAAATTGTGAAATTAGCCCGGGAGCGGTTAGTGATCGTTGCCTCACATGAGAAAATGTTTGACACAGTGGCAGATCTGATTGTAAACTTAAATTGAGGAGAACAGACAGCTTATGAATAAGTTTATTCTGAAACAGATGGTACAACCTTTCGCCGGTAGATGGCTGAGTGGCATTTTCCTCTTGTTAGTCTGGACTGTGGCCTTTATAGCCCTTCCGGCTATTTCAGGGTGGTTTTTAGCGATGTGTAGCGTAGCATTTGTTACGGCAAACACCCTGTTTTCTTATTTGCTACCTGCTGCTACGATTCGTCTAATCTCCCTGGTACGTACAGGTACCCGCTATTTCGAACGGTTGGAAAACCATAAAACAACGCTGGAAGTACAGCAACGGTTGCAGTTAAAAATATTTCAATCAGTCGCCCGGTTTCCCTATTTCAAAAAGCAGGTCAATAATAATCCCGCACTGCTTGAAAACAGTACACAGGGAGTCGACCAAATATTAAATTACCTCCTGTTGTGGCTCTTGCCGTTTACTGCGCTGATCCTTTCACTCAGTATTTACTTTTTCTTTCTGTATGTTTTCTCGCGGATCATCGCAATCGAATTTTTAGTTTCATCCGCTATTCTTCTGTTTATCGTACCTCAATACTTTTTCCTGAAAAATAAAATCCTCTACAGCCAGCTAAAAAAACATCGTGAGGAGAATAACCACTCTCTTATCCAGAGTTTCAGAGGCCGGATAGAAATTTCGAAATACCACCTCGAAGATAAGGCAATTAAACAATATGAGGAACGTTTGTCTAAGGTTGAACAGGTAGAAAACAAACTGCAAACCCATTCTTTCACCCTGCAACTGATCGCCGGGTTGGGATTTAGTTATGTAGCGGCCTTTCTGTTTTGGGATTCTGCTACTTATGAAATAGACGCTCCCCTTGCTATCGGGATTTTCTTTGGTATTATGGCACAGGCTGAACTGGCGGAAATGCTCTTTTCCGGAAAATCGGAGAGAAGTTCGGTCGCTAACCAGATCAGGGATCTGGCTACTATTTTCAGGGAAGGGGAGCAACCCATTGAGACAGTCCGGGTTCAGGCTGATTTGGAGAAAGTAATGTTCCGGGAGATAAGTGGTGGTATTCCCGGTACTTCTGTACAGACTCCTGCCATTTCATTGGAACTTAAAAAAGGAGAATGTGTCGCCCTTTTCGGAGAAACCGGACAAGGAAAAACCACACTATTAAACAGTCTGTTTTATCCTGAATACCGACGGAACGGTTCTATCCTGTGGAACGGTGAGACAACATTGCCCCATTTGCCGGTACCAGCCTGTATTTATGTGACCCAGAAAGCCTACCTGCTTACCGGAACACTACGGGAGAATTTTGAAGGCTATCCTGATGAAGCCATAAAACAAGTGCTGAAAACGGTGGATCTGACAAGTTGGTTTGCCACGCTTCCCGAAGGACTGGCAAGCTGGCTGGGAGAAAACGGAGAAACCTTGAGTGGCGGACAGCGTAAAAAGCTGTTACTGGCTCAGGCACTCCTTAAAAACCCACAACTATTGATTGTAGATGAACCTACTGCGGGTATTAGCACTGAAAATGCAATCGCTATATTCCGGAATATCAGATGTCAATATCCCGGAATCACTATTTTAATGGCTACCCACCTGACCGAGTTTGAACAGGTAGCAGATCAGGTGGTACGGATCTGATTTATTTCCCTTCCACCCATGCAGTTACCTGATCGTAGAATTCAGCCTGAGGCAGGATGCAATCCACTATCTGACCATTTTCATCAATCATGAATTTCTGGAAATTCCAGCGTATTTCCGCATCCATCTTTCCATTTTCCGATTTCTCAGTCAGCCATTTATAGAGAGGTGATTTGTAATCACCCACAACCTGTACTTTTTCCATAATAGGGAAAGTAACCCCATAATTTAGTTTACAAAATTCCATGATCTCTTCATTGCTTCCCGGTTCCTGCTCCCGGAAGTTATTACAGGGAAAGCCCAGGATCACAAAATGATCGTTTTCATGTTGTTGGTAGAGTTCCTGCAACTTTTCATACTGGGGAGTTAATCCGCATTTGGAAGCCACATTCACTACCAGTACTTTTTTCCCTTTAAACTGTGACAGGTCACATTCATTTCCCTGAATGTCTTTCACGGTGAAATCATGCAGGCTTTTTGTCTGTGCAGACGCAAAAGTGGTTCCTATAACCAACGCAAGTAAAAAAATGATTTTGTTCATAATTGTTCTGTATTCAAAATAGATAGAAAACACACGTGTTGTTTATGCTGATATCCAACCGGATGATTCAACAAATGTACCCCAATAAACATAGCAAATCTTAAGATTACCTTAAATTTATGTTATGTATATAAGAATATTTACCGGTGTGGATTTCTGATTTCATTTTAAATAGAGGGACAGCAAAATAGTCAGGATTTATATTTCATGTGAATTCCAATTCCGGTATATCTGTTATTAGCAATACCTATACTGTGGTACTCTTCAAATAACCCGGAAGGGTTGAAGTGGATTTTAGTAAATGGATGACCGGATCTGTGAAAATGCCTGGTTATTCATGCCGTTAGTAAACTTCTCTTCCTGTCCGTCTGTTTTTTTATAAATCAATTAAATTTTATCGTTATGCAGTGGGAGGGTAGAAGAGTAAGTACAAATGTAGAGGACCGGAGAGGAGTGGGCGGAGGTTTGTCCGGTCGTGGCGGATGTACGTTAGGTGGTGGAATAGGGACTATTATTCTGGTGCTGGCTTTCTGGTTATTCGGAGGCAATCCTTTACAATTGTTGGGGATATTAGAAGGAACGCAATCTCCTTCTTCCGGGTATGTACAGAATTACGAACCCTCGGCTCAGGAAGATTCACTGGCTCAGTTTGTCGCGGTGGTTTTAGCGGATACAGAGGAGGTCTGGTCGGATATTTTCAGTCAGATGGGGCAAACGTACCGGAAGCCGACCCTGGTTCTTTTTACCGGCTACACTACTTCTGCCTGTGGAACTGCCCAGCGTGCTACCGGCCCTTTTTACTGTTCAGAGGATGAGAGGATCTATGTGGATCTGTCTTTTTTCCATGAGATGGAAACCCGGTTCAGGGCTGGAGGGGATTTTGCCTATGCCTATGTCATTGCCCATGAAGTGGGGCATCACGTACAGAAACTGTTGGGTACATTAGATCAGGTGCATACCCTTATGGCCCGTTCCGGACAGCGTTCGGCGAATGATCTTTCTGTGCGGCTGGAGTTGCAGGCGGATTTTTACGCGGGCGTGTGGGCCAATCAGACGGAAAGGCTGTTTCAAAGCCTGGACCCGGGTGATATTGAGGAGGCGCTGAATGCAGCCACTGCGATTGGGGATGACCGCCTGCAGGAAGAGGCCCAGGGCTATAGTGTTCCGGATTCTTTTACCCATGGAACCTCCCAACAACGTCATGACTGGTTTTACAAAGGTTACCGGACCGGAGACATTTCACAGGGAAACACGTTTGAGTGATCTTTTAAGGACGAATGAATTGGGAAACCTTTCGTTCTTCAGAGAAAAGGATGGCCGTATTAATGAGGGCCAAATGGGAATAAGCCTGTGGAAAGTTCCCTAACTGGCTTTTGGTCTGGAAATCCAGGTCTTCACTGAACAACCCTAAATGATTGGAATAGGTCAGCACCTCATGGAGCATCCGGAGTGCCTCCTGCTCTTCACCAATCACAAACATGGCCCGGATCATCCAGAAATTGCAGATGGTAAAAGAGGAAGATGGCAGGCCGAAATCATCATGATTCCGATAGCGGAACATCAGTCCATTATGATATAATTCTTCTTTTACTTTCCATACGGTTTTAATAAACAGCTCATCTTTCGGTTCTATGAAACCATAATACTCCATCAATAACAGCGAGGAATCCATATCTTCGCTACCATATGCCTGTGTAAAACTTTGAAGTTGTTCATTCCATCCATGTGTTAATACATCCTTTTTGATCCGGTCCGCCTCTTTTCTCCATTCTTTTTCCTGCCAGGATTTGTGCAGGCAACGGGCAATTTTAACCGCTCTGTCTAAGGCTACCCAGGACATGACTTTGGAAAATACGAAATGATCCACCTTATTCCGGAATTCCCAAATGCTCTGGTCGGGGGCAGACCAATCCTGATAAACGGTCCGGACCATACTTTTTACCATTTCCCACATCTCTTCCAATTCATCTAAGGTGCCTGGAAAATGAATGTAGTAGCGATACATCACATCCATCAGATAACCCAGTGAATCGTTTTGTTTCTGGAAATAGGCGGCATTCCCGACACGTACCGGTTTTG
The DNA here is from genome assembly GCA_021201865.1 of Tannerellaceae bacterium. Taxonomy (GTDB): domain Bacteria; phylum Bacteroidota; class Bacteroidia; order Bacteroidales; family Tannerellaceae; genus UBA4116. The sequence goes on from JAJQEE010000108.1 coordinate 6,172, forward strand.
AATTGGCAAAGCCGGATAGATCAGGAAGAATCTTCTCTTCTAAATTCTTTTCCCCATGGATGCCATACATGATTTGAAAAGTCTCTGTTTTGGTTTTAAGGATTCCCTTAATAAAGCCCATAAATCGTTTAGCGGCAGACTGATGTCCCATATTTATCAGCGTATCAATCGACATGGAAGCATCCCGCAACCAGCAGAAACGATAATCCCAGTTACGCATCTCTCCAATTGTTTCAGGGATACTGGTCGTTAAGGCTGCCAGCACAGCTCCGGATTCCTGAAAAGACATTAACTTCAGGATCAGAAGGCTCCGGGAGATCGCGTCATCATATTGTTTGAAGCGACGGGAACGGTTGCACCAGTTCAACCAGTAGATCTTGGTTCGTTCAAACTCCAGGTAAACCCGTTCCATATCGATGGGGATCAGTTTCTGGTTGTAGGAAAGGAGCAGATATTCATCTTTCTCCAGCCGGATCTCTTTTCCTTTTAACAGGGAGGAATAATCCAAACTGGAATATAAATAAAAATTATCCTGCTCATTCACAGAAGAGTAGGTTTTAATAAAATGAGGTAACTCTTTAAACAGGGCCGCTTCCTGGGTATAATTCATCACCGGTTCATAATGAATACGAAAGACCGGACTTCCCTTCATCAGCCGGATATAGCGATAAATCTCAGCCGGCATATAATGATCATTCTCCGTGGTCCGGTAACGGGGCATAAAATCCAGTACCTCAAAGCTACCTTCATCAGACAAAAACTGAGTACATAATATATTGGTAAAAGGAATATATTTTTGACTGACCTGATATTTATCAGAGACGATAAAAGACAAACTACCCCCTTTCTCTTTATCCAGTAGTTTCGTAAAAACAGAAGGAGAATCAAAGTTGGGCAGACATAACCAATCCATACTTCCTTCCCGGGAAATGAGTGCCGCTGTCTTACAGTTCCCGATCACTCCATAGTCTAATGTATCCATCTATTTGTATGTAATGAAATGACACAGAGGACCACCGGTTTTTCATATATTCAAATCCGTATAAACCTGTATTCTCTTTGCCATCTGTATGCTTGTATTTTTTTTAGACAACTTCCTTTGATTATATGAACTAAACCACTGTGCGATCTGTTTTCAGAGTGTACTTGTTCAGATTTGATCCATATGAAACTTGTTATTATATCTAACAGATTGCCTCTTAAAATTGTTGAAGAGCAGGGAACGTATAAAATCGTTCATAGTGATGGTGGTTTAGCTACCGGATTAGACTCTTTAAAAACCACGCATGCCAAACACTGGGTCGGTTGGCCAGGTATGTATGTAGAGGATGGAAAAGAGAAAGAAGCAATTCATAAAGAATTAAAAGCGCAGCATTTCCATCCGGTCTATCTCACACCCGAACAGATCGAGAATTATTATGAAGGATACAGTAATAGTGTACTTTGGCCTCTGTGTCACTATTTTTCCACCTATATGAACTATGAGAACAGTTATTGGGAAGCCTATAAAGAGGTCAATAAATTATTTAGTGATGAAGCCTGTAAGATCATCGAACCCGGCGATATTGTCTGGGTACAGGATTACCAGTTGATGCTGTTACCGGCGTTGATCCGGGAATGTGTGCCGGATGTCAGTATCGGTTATTTCCATCATATCCCTTTTCCCTCGTATGAGCTGTTCCGGGCTTTGCCGGAACGGGCAGACTTGTTAAATGGACTATTGGGAGCCGATCTGGTCGGTTTCCATACTCATAGCTATATGCGGCACTTTATCAGTGCGGTCTACCGGGTTCTGAATCTGGAGTGTAATCTGGATGAGATCCAGTTAGACAGCCGGGTGGTTGATGTGGATGCTTTTCCGATGGGTATTAACTATACTCAATATCATGATGCCATCTTAGATAAACATATCAGCAGGCAGGCAAAAGAGCTGAGGAAAAACTTTGGAGATGTCAAGCTGATCGTCTCCGTAGACCGTCTGGACTATAGTAAAGGAATTCTGATACGGTTGGCCAGCTTTGAGAGTTTTCTGGAAAATCATCCGGAATACCAGGAGAAAGTATCGCTGGTGATGGTTGTTTCCCCTTCACGGGATACGGTTGATATCTATGCCGAACTGAAAGATAAAATTGATAAAATGGTAGGAGCGATCAATGGTAAATATGCAAGTAGCCACTGGACACCCATCCACTATTTTTACAGGGCTTTTGATTTTGAAGAGGTGACCGCTTTGTATAATATGGCAGATATTGCATTAGTCACCCCTTTGCGGGATGGCATGAATCTGGTTGCCAAAGAATACCTCGCTACTAAACGGGACCAGCCCGGTGTCCTGATTCTGAGTGAAATGGCCGGAGCGGCTATTGAACTTTCAGATGCGTTAATCGTGAATCCGACAGATACCAAAGAAATAGAGGATGCAATTCTGGCAGCTCTCGAAATGCCGGTTGAAGAACAGATGAAATCTCTTCATGCGATGCAGGAGATCATCTCTTGCCAGACAGTGGAACAGTGGGCGAAAGACTTTATTGATGAACTGAAAGAGGTCAAAAAGAAAAATGATGTGTTGCAGGAGAAGATCGTAAAAAAGGAGAATCTGCAATTAATCAAAAAACAATACAAGAAAGCGAAGAAGAGATTGATTCTGCTGGACTATGACGGTACATTAGTTCCGTTTTATAAAAAACCGGAACAGGCCATTCCTTCAAAAGATCTGATGGAACTACTGGCTATCCTGGCGAAAGATCCTAAAAACAGGGTCGTGATCAGTAGTGGCCGGGATCGTAAGAAGCTGGATGAATGGTTAGGAAGCCTGCCGATCGACCTGGCGGCAGAACATGGGGCATTCTATAAAGAGAAGGGAAAATGGCATGAGAAGATCCATGAAATAGCATGGGATGAAGAGATAGTCCGGATCATGAAACATACGGTCAAACGAACCCCTAAATCCCGTCTGGAAATTAAAAAGACAGCGTTGGTCTGGCATTACCGGAGTGTGGATATGTGGCTGGCAGAGTTGCGTGTGAATCAACTGGTCAATGCCCTGATGGCTCCCTGTGCCCGGGCCAATCTCCAGATTATGCGGGGAAATAAAATTGTGGAGGTCAAATCTTCCGATTTTAGTAAAGGAGCCGAAGCCATGCGGCTGATATCGGAAGAAACCTTTGATCTGGTGATGGCTATTGGTGATGACACGACAGATGAAGAGATGTTTCAGGCACTCCCGGAAGAGGCAGTGACCATCAAGGTTGGGAAATGCTCGAATGCCGCAAAATATAATATCCCTACCCAGCAGGGAACCATCCGGTTTCTGAAGGAATTGATCACGAAGGAGGGGAAAAAATAAAGGATGGATTTCATTCGGGATATTTTAAAAAATGAGGAGTACCAGGTGTGGGTCGGGATGTTCTTTTTCCTGATTTCCTCCTTAGTGATGTATCTGGTTTATAAATATGCACTCCGGATATTAAAAAAAACAACTTCCCGGACAAAAACACTGATCGATGATTTTGTCATCGATCTGCTAAAACTCCCTCTACTCTGGTTAGTGATCTGGATCCTGCTGAAAGTGTTTAGCCAGACCTATATAACCAGTCCTGCCGTTCTGGATATTGTCAGTAATATTAATAATATATTACTGATTATGACTACCGGATGGATCATCATTAAAATGGTCCGGGTCATTTTCTATCATTTTCAGCACAGACTGGACATTAACAGCGAAGATAATCTGGTGGCTCGTCAGAATCTGACCCGGATGAAAATCTTTGAAGGAATTGTGGTGGGGCTGATCACTATGGTAATCGTGGCTGTCTGCCTGATGACATTTGATAAGGTACGTGCGGTAGGAGTCAGTTTGCTTACCTCCGCGGGGATTGCCGGTATCATCGTGGGGTTAGCCGCACAGAAAAGTATAGGAGCCATATTAGCGGGTATACAGATTACCATTACCCAGCCGATCCGGCTGGATGATGTGGTGATCGTGGAAGGCGAATGGGGAAGAGTGGAAGAGATCACCCTGACGTATGTGGTGATCAAGATCTGGGATGAAAGACGGCTGGTACTTCCCGTGAATTATTTTATGGAAAAACCTTTCCAGAACTGGACCCGCACCACCTCTACCATCTTAGGAACAGTATACCTCTATGTGGATTATAAATTTCCGGTCCCTGTTTTAAGGGAACATTTGCAGGAACTGCTGGCTACTCATCCCAAATGGGACAGGCGGGTGGCGAATATACAGGTAACCGATACCAAACAAAACTATAAAGAGTTGAGGGTGTTGCTCAGCACGATGAATTCCTCTACGAACTGGGACCTGCGGACTGATATCCGTGAAAAACTCATAGACTTCATTCAGGAAAACTATCCGGACTGCTTCGTTAAATCCCGTATTACCGGATCTGTTTCGGCTTCTGATGAAACAGAAGTGTCTACTCCCGAAAAGAATCCTGCCGGCTAACGGAAAGTAGGATACCTATAACATGTAAACGTTGAATGGAATGAGATTTAGGAAATACTTTTGGGGAAGGTGTTATAAAACTATATATTAAAAAACTCTCTTC
>JAJQEE010000025.1 GCA_021201865.1 Tannerellaceae bacterium
CAAACAATGTAACGATTCAAATGCATCTTGTGTTATCAAAGATGACTGTGACAGGATAGCCTTGTTTTCCACGTCATAAACAACCACATCCGATTCCATATCAAAAACTTCCATCTTTTTCTCTTTAATCGCATGGAAAAACTGACGGGTATCATTCACTGAAGCCACTACATATTTTCCGGAAGGATGCCAGTAAGGATAAACTAAATTGCTAATGGTCTGTTCTGTTTTAGTTCTTAACTTTTCAATTTCACCCGAACGGACGATGTAAGTACCATCATTGGCCGCACGCACATGGAACAGAAATTGTTCAGGATCTCCGTTACAGAAAGAATGACAATTAATACAACCATATCCTGTCATATCATTCCGGACAATGGGAGTTTCTTTAAAAGTCTCCAGACACCGCTGATAAATACCTACCACATGCCACTTCTCATATCCAGGCTCAATCAAACGATACACCAGATAAGAGTCTATAGGCGAGTTTTCAACCTGAACAGAAAAAGACTTCCAACCAATCCACTCTCCCTCCTGTTTCGTAAATAAAGAGAAAAGAAGCTCACCTCCCTTGTTAGCAACTAATAACCGCTTCCATTTTTTTTCATTAAAAAGGATCCTGTCTTTTCCAAAACATTCCATTTCTCCTTCTTTACTTCCCTGGATCTTTAGGTAGACTTTTTCAGCCTCTCCTTTAAACCGGAAATTCAAAGGTGCAATATTGGGAGGGATAGATATTTCCGCATAGTCCGGATAGATAGCCGGCAACGTACTACTTTCCTCATACATACCGGATGGTTTTTCGCCCCTCCCGGAACATGCAATACATATAGTCCACCACAGAAGAAGGACTAACAAAGAACATAGTTTAGAAGGTAAAAAAGGAGGTGCCATTATAAATTTACTTTAGGGGTAGGAATAAATTGTGCATAATAATAATATGTATTTCCGTACTGCTCATATAGAGTTTCCGGAGATAAACGGTTAACTGATTTCAGAAAGTTTACAAACCGTTCATACACTTCCGTCTCAATCGGATAGGTGCGAAAAACCTCAGGATTTCGATTAACCGCTGCAAAATAGAGACAAATTGCTTCCTGATAGAGTACAGGAAAAGAGTCTCCTGACTGCTGCATTTTTTCCATATAATACATAAACGTCTGAAAGTCTTTATATAGGAGAACATACGCCATTGCATATTCAAACGCAAACTTATTTTCCGGATGATCATCTAACAGATGAGCCAGACTCACCGGAAATGCTTTGGTCAGATCATACATATTATCATGCACCGGACTCCAATCTCTTTTCTTTTTTATCCAGTCCGCAGACTCTGCCATTACAGGGTCCAGAAACTTCCGTTGACTATAAGCCCATTTTTTATAAAAGAGCGAAGCCTCCAGTATCTTTATATATTTCTCAGCCATCCGGTACTCTTCGTTTACCAGATAAGTTTCAATTAACCGTTTCATTAAACGGGGTTGGATACATCTCTCCGAACTTAACACACCCACAAAAGCAAAACGTTGGCTACTATTGATATGATTCAGATGCCAGGCAATTTCCGACGCCTGAATCAATTCTAAACGGGTTTTAGGATCCGCAGGGACCAGCCCCTCCAAACCAATCTGTTGAAAAGAAAACAGATACTCATTGAATTTCCCCTCATAAGAGAGAGCCAAATTCACATATCTTTGCGAGGATACATCTTTCACTCCTACCCGGGTGGCATCCTCTACAATTTTATCCCACTGATGATGGCGGGCATAATAGTCATACCGGTAAGCCTGTTCAAGGGGATTTTTTCTATAGAGAATTGTAAATCCTATAAAACAGATTAAAATAATCCAAGAAGCCGGATACATATATTTTTGCTGTAAAAACCTAAAACGCCTATTTCCTATCAACCGTAAGAAAATAGCTATCACAGGAAAAGAAAACCATATCCAAAAGAAAGAAAAGGGAACAGGAAATTCCGGATGAAAAAGATGACGGCTAAGAAAGACTTCCCTCATGGGTAAAATATAAAATAGACGAAGATTGACTAAAGGGAGTAAAAAGCTATAAACCACCCAGCAAAAACTGATCAGATATTTTTTCCTGGCATGAATGGAAAACTCATATATACATAGAAAGAGGACAATAAAAAAATGCGCCGGTGCAAATAAATAATAAGTAAATGTTATCAACAGACTTCCTGTGATATATCGCCACACCGGCTTAGGAATATAGGTATATCCATCGACAAATAAAAAAGAGATAAAAATAGCAATTATAGAGGCTATGGATTCTAAGGGGAATATCCAGAACATACAGCACGGAAATAGGAGCAGTGGTAAAAAGATCCTACCGCCACATCGTTTTACAAAAAGATAAAATAACCAGGAAATGCCATCTATGAACAGGGACAGAATGACAGACGCGGCATATGGTAAATAGAAAAACTGAGTAAAGAATTCAGCGATATAGCCATTTAAACCTCCAGGCTGTTTAAGAAACTGTATAAAATAGGATTGCTTATACAAAAACAAGACATATTGTTCCATAAAAGAAGTCCAATAGCGATAATTTATCTCAAAATAGAGAAATGAGCCTATAGTAAATATTAGGAAAAAGGAAATTATATATCTGGATTTAATGTTCTGCATACCTGGTTAAAAGTCTCCGGGATATAAGTAAAGTTTACAAATAGTATTAGTTTGTAAAGGTACATTTTATATTAGTTTTTCCCATAAGACAACCCCTATAAAAACAAAAAGCAGCCGTATGAACCAACTGCTTTTTATTATTATCAGAGAACCTATTAGGCTGGTCCTCCTCCCATATTGCCATCTTCGTTCCCTTTCATATCATCATTAGAGATTCCCCTTCTGACTTTTTTGATCGAATCTTTCAGCGTTCCGAAACGATAGGTTACTGTGATCCGGAAATCGCGCATACGGAACCGGGTCATGTCTTCACTGAAAAAAGTATCATCCTTTGTTGTGGTAGTCATATCCATCGTTTTCCAGAATGGACTTTGAGCAGCCAGCGAAACTGTTAGTTTTTTATCCAGGAAATCTTTGTTCAAGGTAAAGGAGGTAAAGTAATGTGTGGAACGTTTGGTTTGTAATTCAATCCAGGGAGTAAAAAATCCGCCATTCAGATCCACCCGGAAGTCTTTAGGCAGATAAATCTGGCTTCCTGCAAATAACCGGCCACTAAAGCCACTATTGGACATATTGTTTGCCCGGGCATCTATATCCGTATAATCTATTCCTCCATTCATATACACATTAAACAGCGGAATAGGATTCCAGCGGGCATATAAAAACATTCCTACATTATTATTTTTACCCATATTATCAAATGTAGTTTCTGTCCTACCATTCTGATCTGCATTGATAAACGTATAACGGACAATCGCATTATTTACAAACCGGTAACTGGCACTCGCATTCAGGTTAAATTTCTGGGTGAACATACTATAATTCAAATTGATCCCATGGCTCTTTTCTGAATTCAACAAAGGATTACCGTAGGATACCCGGTCCGGATTGGTCTGGTCAATATAGGGATTTAAATGCCAGATACCCGGACGGTAAATCCGCATATTATATCCCAAACGGATTTGTTGAGCCATATTGATCTGATAGGAGACAGTCGCATTGGGAACGACGTCGTAATAATTCTTATCAAAATTCGTTTCCGGTGCATACGCGAACTTGACATTCAGCGCTGTTCCTTCTGCCCGGACTCCTGTCTTGAAACCAAAACTTTTGTATTTGATCGCATATCCCAAATACGCTGAATAGATATGTTGTGTATGTCTGAAATCATTATTTGCATCCCATAATAAAGGATCATCATGAGCATAACTATCTAAATAAAACCGGTCAGTATGACTTTTACTCTGCCTCATAATATATTTTGCACCCACTTCCAGTGTATGGTTTTCTATTAAAGGCGTAGTATAATCTACCTGTGCGGTATGTTCATTGGTAGAGGCATCATTGATATTTTTCTGAGTATAGCCCTCATAGTTCACTACATTGTCCACCTTGATATAACTATCATTATCACTGGGAGAATGGCTAAAACGATAAGAAACGGTCAATAATTCATCCGGTTTACTCGTTGAATGCTGATAGTCCAGATTCATATCCATAGAGCCATAGGTATAGCGGGAATCGGCATTCAAATCATATTTATAAAAATAGTCTTCCATCAGGTCTTCTCCTCTTACTGCCAACTCCGAACGCTGTTTGGAATTTCCACGGTGAATATTGGCGCCCAGGCTAAGCAGATTCAGGGAATCAATCTCATAACTGGCTTCTAAAGAACCATATTGGAAAGGACCACGGTATCTGTTCCTTCCCTCCTGAGATAATATACTGCGGGGCTTTCCATCTGCTCCATAGTTTTCCCGGTAGGATTCCGAGTCATTCCAGGGTGTATTTTGATAATGGTAATTATAATTTCCGGTGATTCCCAGATTGCCCACTTTGGTAGATAAATAGGCCCCACCATGATACCTCCCCAAAGCGCTTGCTCCGGCCCGTACATTTCCGGTATAACCCTGCAATGCATTTTTAGAGGTAATAATATTAATGATACCCCCTACTCCTTCTGCATCATATTTTGCCCCCGGATCGGTGATTACCTCGATATTTTTTACAGAACTTGCGGGCATACTTTTCAACACATCCGAAGCATTATTACTGGATAGCATATTGGATGGTTTTCCATTCAGATAGATCTTATAGTTACCCGATCCTTTCAATTGAATCTCATCATCCCCGTTCACAGTTACCATAGGCACTTTCCGGAGCATATCTAATGTGCTGTTCGTTTGGGATTCCGGATCATCTTCCATACTATACGTGAGTTTATCTATCTCCACCTTAACCAGCGGCTTCTGAGCTGTCACAGTCACTTCACCAAGACGCTGCTGGTCCTCCGTCATATATAAGGTACCTAAATTAACGGACTTTTTATCTTCTGTCACTGAAAAAGATTTTTGGGAAGGATTCTTTCCCACGGATTGCATAAAAATGATATACTTACCCGAACTGTTTAAAGGTGTTTCAAATTTACCGTCTATGTCACACGCTAACAACTTCACGGGTTCTTGGGGGTTGGTTTCAAAAGCGATACTAAGGGTTGCATAGGGAACTGTTTCATTCGTTACAGAATCTACTACCTGGCCTTTAACTGTATACAAACCACTTTTGTCTGCCTGGGCACATAAGGTAAACACATAAAATAAAGATACAAACAGGATACAAAGTTTCTTTCTCATGGAATTCATCAATTATATAAGGACAACAATAGAGTACGACATTTTAGTAATGACCACAAAAATAAAGGAATAAAATACTCCAAACGTAACATATAGTTTAAAGATATATAAATTATGTATTTTGATGTTTGGATAAACCGGATACTGACTTATTTTTGTAAATAGAAACCATTAATAATATAAATCATGAGAAAACTATTGTTACTTCTATGTATTGCAGGCATTACATTCAGCATGTATGCACAGGATTTGTCTACTATCAAACTCAAATCTCCGGACATTACCCGTGGAACCGGAGTCATGAAAGCATTAAGCGACCGGCAATCCGTACGGGAATATAGTGATAAGATGTTGAGCGATCAGGATCTGGCAGATCTGCTTTGGGCCGCCAACGGTATAAACCGTCCGGACGGAAAACGTACCGCCCCATCCGCCATGAACAAACAGGATGTAGATGTATACGTATTCATGAAACAAGGAGTTTATCTCTATGATCACACTCAACATGCTTTAAAGCCTGTTGCAAAAGGAGACTATCGCGGTGCGGTAGCAGCCGGACAGGATTTTGTCAAAGAAGCTCCGGTTAGTCTTGTACTGGTAACCGATTTATCACGCTTTGGTTCCGAGATCAAAGAACACACCAAATTAATGGGAGCCGTGGATGTGGGTATTGTCAATCAAAATATCAATCTGGCTTGTGTCGTATTGGGATTGGTTACTGTTCCACGCGCAACCATGGATCAGAAAGTCTTAAGAGAACTTTTAAAACTAAATGAGAATCAGCTTCTCCTGATGAATAATCCTGTGGGATATCCGAAATAAAAATTTCGCCCTGTTTCCAGTAAAAAGAGTTAATAAACCATAGGGAAAAAATATCCTGGCTTTTTTCTCTATGGTTTATTTTATCTTTGCCTCAAATTTGACCATATGCCTATATTTATCATCCTGTTTTTCTGTATATACTCCGGTGGAAACCTATATATTTTTCTGAAAGCGTGGCATGCAATGTCCGGATTACCGGTCAGTTTAAAGATTTTGATTGGTATAGTCTATTGGGGGTGTGCACTTTCTTTTTTTGCCATGTTCAAATTAAGGAATGCAACATTACCGGATTCTTTTTTTCAATTCCTTCACGAAGTGGGGACCAGTTGGTTTGTCTTTACTCTTTATATGGTACTTCTTTTGCTGGTAGTAGATATACTCAAACTATTCCATATTCAATTTGTATATAGTTTCCAGCTTGTTTTAGGGATTGTCATCTGTCTTCTACTGTATGGCTACAATCATTACCGCCATCCCAAAACGGAAGTTATCAACATAGTTATCAACAAACGTCCGGAAAATCAGGATAATTTGAAAATAGTAGCTATCAGCGATATACATCTGGGATATGGAACTACAAAAAGCATGTTGAAACAATATGTTGAAAAGATCAATGAACAACAGCCGGATCTGATATTGATCGGAGGAGATCTGATCGATAATAGTGTACGTCCACTCCGCCATGCAAAGATGGAGGAAGAACTGAGACAACTGAAAGCTCCATTAGGGATCTACATGGTTCCGGGAAACCATGAATATATAAGTGGCATCCAACCCAGTATTGACTTCATCCAACAAACTCCGATCCAATTACTCATAGACTCTGTCATCACATTACCGAATCAGATCCAGATTGTTGGCAGGGACGACCGGGCTAATCCTTCCAGAGCCTCTCTGGACCTGTTGATGAAACAGGTGGATCCGGAATTGCCGGTTATTTTACTGGATCACCAGCCTTACCACCTGCAGGAAGCTGTCCAGGCGGGAATTGACCTACAATTTAGTGGGCACACTCACCGGGGTCAGATCTGGCCGGTGAGTTTATTAACGGATAAGATTTTTGAATTAAGTCATGGATACCTCCGAAAAGAGAATTCGCATTTATATGTTTCTTCCGGACTGTCTTTATGGGGGCCTCCTTTCCGTATAGGGACACAAAGTGAATTAGTCGTATTCAATATCTCCTTCCAATAAGTTTACCCGCATGAAGGTTTTTATTCAATCCATATTTGGTCAGCTTATACTGACACCCTACATCTTTTGGAGGGGTTATCAGGCAATCCCTGCCCGGAAAAGCTGGAGGATTCCTTATATTACCTTTTTTATTCTGGAATTAATCCTCTTCTTTACCGGTTATTTTTTCCGGAAAGAATTACCGGATGACATCATGATCCCCATCATGCATGTTTGTAATACGTGGTATATTTCCTCTCTATACATAACCATGGCACTCCTTCTACTGGAAGTCATCCGGCTTTCAAATCGCTTTTATCCATGGTATCCCGCTTTTATTATTAAACACTGGCAACGAACGAAGCTCCTACTTTTCTTTGGAATTATTGCTGGTGTTGCTCTTTTAATGATCCATGCCTATCGAACCGTAGCTTATCCAACCGTTAAACATGTCTATATTACCCTACCTAAAGGAGACTCTGGCCGGGATAGTCTTAAACTGGCAATGATGAGTGATCTTCATATTGGTGAAGTGATCGGGAAGAAAATGGTTCAACGATATGTTTCCCTCTGCAATGCCCAACAACCGGATATCGTAGTATTGGTAGGAGACATAATCGACTATGAATCCCGGCATGCCGAGAAAGCATTTGTCGAGGAAGATTTAAAACAACTTCAGGCGCCATTAGGAACTTACCTGGTAAATGGTAATCATGAATACCGGGCTAACAGGCATGCTAAATTCCGTTGGTTTCAAAAAACAGGAGCTACATTGTTAGTGGATTCCGTAGTCATGCCGGATTCCTCTTTCTATCTGATCGGAAGGGATGACCGGGTTAATAAGAGAAGAAAACCATTACAGACGATCATGAAAGATGTTCACGAAAATAAACCGGTGATTGTATTAGACCACCAACCCCTGTCATTTGCAGAAATGGTTATGAACAAAGTAGACCTGGGGCTACATGGACATACTCACAACGGCCAATTGTGGCCTTATCCTTTATTAATGAAATTCGTACACGAATGCCCGTATGGGTATTATAAAAAAGGGAATACCCAGTTTTATGTATCCTCAGGGATCGGAGTGGCCGGACCTCCATACCGGATAGGGACCTCCTCCGAGTTGATCATATTCCATATCACTTTCGAAGCTTCGTGAAATCACACGAATTCCATGAACATTCGGCTGAAAGATTTTATATCATACAAAGCTAAGCCATGTTTTGTCTTATTCCGGACTTTTAATATCTCATCAGAAAAGACTTCCGCCTCAGCAGGAAGCGGACTTAGTGTTTCTTTGATCAACTGAGGATCTCTTAAAACCTCCAAAGCCTTTTGCAAAACCGCATCCTCTTTCAGGTTTTCGAGTAATTCTCCTCTTTGATAATAATAACGCTTCACTATTTCGGAAGCCATTATTTTCTTTATATCTTTTTTAAAACGATCAAAATCACGATCCAGATCCGGAGTTAGTTTCTTTTCCAACTCCTTGAATAAGGTGGAATCTCCATCCATATATCCTTCAAACTCTGCCACCTCTATCAGATTTTTCAGCATTTTTTCACTCTGACGATCATAACTGAATTCTTTTTCTTTTGCATATGCCTTGAAAGCTTCAAAATCCTGATCTGTTACTTCAAATTCTTCTACCGGAGGAATAACAGGATGTTTTTGAACCCACTCCGTAACAAAATCAAACAGGACATTATCCGTTAATAAATAATACATCATAGTAGGCATTTTCGGTTCCTCCACTTCAAATTCCGGACGAACGCCACCACCATCACGAACAGGACGGCCATTTTCCGTATAAAACACATGGGTTAAACTATCCGGAATCGCGACCGCACCTCCGTCTGCCTGACGATGGGAATAATCAATATGCTGGATACAACGTCCACTCGGAATATAATATTTACTAATGGTGAGTTTCACATTGCCATTATAAGGGAGTTCCCGGGTGTTCTGCACTAACCCTTTTCCATAAGAGCGTTGTCCGACTAATACCGCACGATCCATATCCTGTAAGGCCCCGGAAACAATCTCCGCGGCTGATGCAGAAGAACCATTAATAAGAACAGCAAGCGGGATCTCTGTATCCAAAGGTTCACTGGATGTACGGTAAGTTCTGTCCCACTGGCTTAATTTACCCTTAGTTGTAACCACCTCTTTTCCTTTCGGAACAAACATATTAACGATCTGAACGGCACTTTCCAACAATCCTCCGCCATTATTACGAAGATCCAGTATTAAAGATTTGATCTGATGGTTATTTTTAAGATCTTCAAAAGCGCTTTTTACTTCAGAAGCACTTTTATCCGTAAAACCTTTTAAGTAAATATAACCGACATCCCCATCTTTCACTCCATAGTAAGTTACCTGGTCCACCACCACCAGCTTCCGGGTCACTTCGACAAACATCGGTTTACTTTCTCCCGGCCTTTGTATTTTTAAAACAAGCTTCGTATTAGGAACTCCTTTCAGAAGTTCGCTCACCCGCTCTGTATCTGCTTTCTCTACATTGACGGAATCAATAGCCAGAATGATATCTCCGGGTCTTAAACCGGCTACAGCCGCCGGCATACCTTCAAAAGGCTCTACGATCATTACCCCCTCCGGTCTTTGACGAATAAAAGAACCAATACCTCCATATTCCCCGGTAGTCATCATTTTGAGTTCATCCATATTCTGTTCAGGATAGTACTCTGTATAGGGATCCATTCCGCTCAACATAGCATCTACACCACGCCGCACTGTTTTTTCAATATTGATCGTATCTACGTAGAACATTTCCAGTTCTTTTACCAAAGCATTAAAGATTTCCAGGTTTTTACTTACTTCAAACCGGTTATCCTGTTGTGCTTCCAGGGAAAATGTGCCACAAAGAAAGATAAGAACGAATAAACCTATTATATTTTTAGTATTACTTAATCTGTACATATATATCAAGTATGTTAATTTAAGCCGTAAATGTATATAATAATACATCTCTTTCCTTCATCTGTTTTTTACTTTTAACTTTATTTGTCCCCCTTTTTCTTTTGAGATCCCATCCACTTCTATCCGGATCTTCTATCCGGCAGGTCTATCTTCCCTCAAATTCTGATCCCATGGGAACTTGAGGCATATACCTGGTAAAGAAGAACAGCCATCTTTTAAACTTTTTTGCTCAAATATATTGCATATTTGGAAAACATCCTGTACTTTTGCAAAGCATTTTCAGAAAAGCGTTCTGATAGGCGTACAAGATTGATTCTTCCTTAGCTCAGTTGGTTAGAGCATCTGACTGTTAATCAGAGGGTCCTTGGTTCAAGTCCAAGAGGAAGAGCAAAAGACATTGGGAAAGACTAAAAAACATACTGATTCTTCCTTAGCTCAGTTGGTTAGAGCATCTGACTGTTAATCAGAGGGTCCT
>JAJQEE010000058.1 GCA_021201865.1 Tannerellaceae bacterium
TAAGAGATCAAAATTACCCTTTGCCAATCACCCTTCGAAAAATCTTCCGAACATGCTTGGGTTCCACCCGGGGTTATTGGCTAAGGCCGATCTACGATTCACATATAACTCCTTTCGGAGTAATTACTTATAAATCGTAACTTTTTAATTTTTTTGTTTTACTTTTGGGATACCTCCTTATCTTATCAGGTCAAAATCCAAAAAACTCTTTTATTTTCTTCCGCTTTGTTCTATCAGAGAGATAATGTGCTGATTAAAATCATCCGCTTCCAGTAGTTTTTCCAAAGGGATATGCATCCGGTAACGCCAGTAATGTCTGGGATTTGCCGGCACATTGATCCGTTCCGATTCGATTTTTTTGTTTTTGATCCTGTCATTCGTTGCAAACCAATCCTGTAGGGGAATGATCGTTAACATGGAATGTGTAAGTAAATGATTGGATAATATCTGAGTTGCAATTTCAGCCGTACATTCCTCCGGAGCTTTTCCTTCCCGCTGTAAAACCTGATTATAGTAACGTTGGGTTTTTTCCGGGTTTTCTTTCCACCAGTTTCTGAGTGGATCCATGTCATGAGTAGAAGTGGTGCAAACAGACAGGTAAGGAAGTGTCCTCATATCTGTAAATTCCCGGTAAGGAGCTTTAGGCATCCGTTCTATTTCGAGGCTTAGGATCTGTAATTGATTCATTACTTCCGGGACAGATTGAGGGATCATTCCCAGATCTTCACCACAAACTAATATGTCCGTATCCGTGACTAATGGAGTGAGTCTTTTCAGGGCTGTCTCTTTCCAGAATTCATTATGGCGGTGATAAAAGAAATCCTCATGGAGTTTGTCAAACGCCACCCGGTCAGCTTCGCTTAACTTCCTGTAAAGATAGGACTGATTACCGGCAATCCGTGGATGGAATTTATCTTTCTGATACGGATCTCTTAAAAAAAGAACCTCGTTGGTGATCGTAAACAGACCGTTGCGGATTATAAAAGAAAAATCATCTGTTTTATCCCTCAAAATAGTATCAATCTTCCGTTGGGTGTCACAAAATGGTTTCAGGACAAAATAGTCAGAAGTAGCCTGTGCCAGGTAACTATCTTTTACTTCAGTAGCCAGATCTCCGAACAATTCAGGTAAGAAATCCTTATGTATGCGTGGAATAGTAAAACAAGTTTCATCAAATGATATGCCCCATGCTTCAATCTCTTCCCTGGCAAGGGGAAGGGCAGGGTTAAAATGACCGCATAAGCCCTGGATATAATCCAGGGGAATCTCCCAGATCCGGAAAAATCCTAAAATATGATCGATCCGGAAACAGTCAAAATAATCTTCTAACTTACGGAAACGTTTTTTCCACCAGGAATACCCATCCTGTTCCATCAGGTCCCAATTGTAAGTCGGGAACATCCAGTTCTGTCCTACGACAGAAAAGTCATCCGGCGGAGCACCCGCCTGCCCCTTCATATTAAAATATTCCGGTTCCACCCAGGCTTCCACACTGGTCCGGTTAATACCGATAGGGAGATCCCCTTTCAGTACGACACCATTTTCACGGGCATGGTCAGATACCGCTTTGAACTGTTTGTGTAAGATATATTGCAGGTAAAAGGTGAACAGGATCTCCGGATAAGCTCCACTCTCTTCTTTGCATAATTGATAAACAGCCGGTTTGTTAAATATGGCAAACTCTTCCCATTGGTTGAAATCAGAGGTGTTGTACCGGAACCGTAAATAACAGAAAGCCGCGTAAGGGATCAGCCAGGAGCTATTCTGTTCAACGAATTCCTTAAAATCCGGCAGATGAATGATCTCTTCTTTTTCCTGATCAAACCAGGCTTTGCAATAGGCTAATTTATGATGGATCACCGCTTCATAATCAAGAGATTCCATTTCGTTTAGTTCCATCTGCTTTTCCTTGAAGAACAGGGCCTTTTCATGATCCTTTAATGGTCCTAAACCACGGATCGAAATATAGATCGGATGTAAAGCGTAAATGGAAATCGCACTATAGGGATAGGAATCAGCCCAGGCAAGGGTCATCGTCGTATCATTCACTGGTAATATCTGGATGATACGCTGACGGGTCTTTTTAGCCCAATCCACCATTATCTTCAGATCGTCCAGATCTCCCACACCAAAACTATTTTCCGATCGAAGGGAAAAAACCGGAATCACAGTTCCTGTTCCTTTCCACAACGGACGTTCATCCCGGAGGAATAGGTTCGAAACGATGATCTCTTCGTCCGGTTGTTGCAGAGGCAGAAACAAAAAGCGATTTTCTCCGGTCTCCCAGTAAGGGGCCTGTTGCTGTTCTTTATCCAGGATCAGGAATTTATATTCCATCGGATAGATGATCTGGTTCGCATCCAGTTGAATGGTCCATTCGGGAAAAGAAGAACTGTCCATCCGGACAGCCTGGGCGGGTTGCCAGTTCCCCAGTATAGCCTGATTCCCTGTGATGGCCACATACTCATGACGCTCTACCTGAGGGGCAAATATACGTATCGTTAATTTTTTATTACTGCCGGTAGGCTGAAGTTGAAAACCGGAAGTAGGAGCAAACAGGCTTTGGGTAAAAGCGGAAGTATAAAATGCATGATAAGCAGGAGCGATCCGCCAATAATCAAAAATCGTGTAGCGATTCGAAAAATTATCTACCATCACCCGGTGTCTTTGATCCCATTCTTCCCAGTGGATCATTTCGCCTGCACGGACAAAATACCGGTATTCAATGGTGAGTGGGTAATCCGGTAATTCTATTTCCACCCGCCAGTTCCCATCTCCGACCGGATACATCTCCCGGGCCATAGTCGTTTGCCACAATCCCAGTTCCGGGATAGAACCCACCAGATAGATCTGTTCGCCAAAACGGGTATGATAGTTGATATTAAATGATAAGATCATTTCCTGATTATATTTTTAGTTAACACAAGTACGAATATAGAACAAATGCGGAGAATAGTCCCCGCATTTATCTGATAAAATGAATTGTTTCATTGGTTTATCCACACCTGGAAGCTCCACAGTTGGTGCAGATCAGACAGCCTTCCTGATAGATCAGGGACTCCAGGCTACAGTTCGGGCATTTTTGTCCCTTGGCTTCCATGCCGTTCGGCAGATATTTCTTCAGCGCACGTTCGACCCCATTCTTCCAGGTATTAATGGATTCATTATTCAATTCCATTCCTTGTACCAGTTTGATCACCTGGTCAATAGGCATACCATAACGAAGTACACCGGAGATCAGCTTAGCATAATTCCAGAATTCCGGGTCAAATTTACCATCTAATCCTTCGATGGTCATTTTATATCCGCGTTTATTTTTAAACTGGAAGTCATAATGTTTCTGTCCATCTTCATCATAACTCTTGATGATCGTACCTTTGGTTACATTCTTAGGTAACATGATTCCTTCATCATCATCTGCCAACCCGGTAAAGATCTCATAAGGACGTCCGTTCAGTAACCCCACAAAAGCGATCCACTTTTCACGGTTATTCTGGAATTTCACGACATCCGCATCCAGCTCCCGGGGACGTTTAGCCACAATGACAGGCGGCTCCATGCAGTTACAGTCATCCTTTTTCTTGCTTTTTTCAGTAGAGATCAATACACCGGAACGGGAACCGTCACGATAGACAGTACATCCTTTACATCCGCACTTCCATGCTTCAATATATAATTTATTAACTAATTCCTCATCTACATCATTCGGAAGGTTGATGGTTACACTAATTGAGTGATCCACCCATTTCTGGATACGTCCCTGCATTCTGACCTTCTGCAACCAATCCACATCATTAGAGGTAGCTTTATAGTAAGGAGATTCCGCTACTAAAGCATCTATTTCTTCCTGTGTATATTTTTTAGAAGCAGAATGTCCGTTTGCGATCATCCAGGTCACAAACTTATGGTGGAATACGGTATATTCTTCAAAAGCATCTCCGGTTTCGTCCACAAAATCCACCCGGGCAGATGCATCATTCGGGTTCACTTTGCGACGGCGTCTGTAAACCGGAAGGAATACCGGCTCAATCCCGGAAGTGGTCTGGGTCATCAAACTGGTTGTTCCGGTAGGAGCAATGGTCAGACAGGCAATGTTCCGGCGTCCGTATTGAGACATCTCTTCATATAGTTCCGGGTCAGCTTCCCGCAAACGGTTAATGAATGGATTCTTTTCTTCCCGTCTGGTATCATAAATTTCAAAAGCACCACGCTCTTTGGCCATCACTACCGAAGAACGGTAAGCCGCGACAGCCAGCGTTTTCTGAACTTCTTCCGCACACAAGGTTGCCTCTTCCGTACCATACCGCAGGTTCAAGGCGGCAAGCATATCCCCTTCGGCAGTAATACCTACTCCGGTACGACGGCCCTGAAGGGTTTTCTTCTGGATCTTTTCCCACAGGTGACGCTCTGTTTGTCTTACTTCCATCGATTCCGGATCCGAATCGATCTTCTCCAGGATCTTTTCAATCTTCTCAGATTCCAGATCAATAATATCATCCATGATTCGTTGAGCTAAAGCCACATGCTCTTTGAACAGATCGAAATCAAAATAGGCATCCTTTGTGAAAGGATTGACCACATACGAATACAGGTTAATCGCTAACAGACGGCAGCTATCATAGGGGCACAGAGGAATCTCACCGCAAGGGTTGGTAGAAACAGTTCTGAAACCCAGGTCAGCATAGGAATCCGGAACAGACTCCTGGAGGATCGTATCCCAGAAGAGAACTCCCGGTTCTGCCGACTTCCATGCATTATGGATAATTTTTTTCCATAGGTCAGCGGCCTGGATATCTTTTACCGTAGTCGGATTCGAAGAATCGACCGGATATTGTTGTTGGTAGGTAGTCCCATTAATTACAGCGTTCATGAACTCATCATCGATCTTCACCGAAACATTCGCTCCGGTTACTTTTCCTTCTGTCATTTTTGCATCAATGAAAGACTCTGAGTCCGGGTGTTTGATGGAAACACTTAACATCAAAGCTCCCCGGCGGCCATCCTGGGCAACCTCACGGGTAGAGTTGGAGTACCGTTCCATGAAAGGAACCAGCCCGGTAGAGGTCAACGCTGAGTTTTTTACCGGAGAACCTTTTGGCCGGATGTGAGACAGATCATGTCCAACACCTCCCCGGCGTTTCATCAGTTGCACCTGCTCTTCATCTATACGGATAATGGCTCCATACGAATCTGCGTCACCGTCTAATCCAATCACAAAACAATTGGAAAGGGAAGCGATCTGAAAATCATTTCCGATACCCGTCATGGGACTTCCCTGTGGGACGATATATTTGAAATGATCAAACAAATCAAACAATTCCTGTTCAGACAGAGGGTTAGGATATTTTTTCTCAATTCTGGCGATCTCTTTGGCCAGACGCCAGTGCATATCTACCGGCGATTTCTCATAGATATTACCATACGCATCCTTTAATGCGTATTTGTTGACCCATACTTTAGCAGCCAACTCATCTCCGGTAAAATAATCTAATGATGCTTTGTAAGCTTCGTCAAAAGTGTAAGTTTTCTTATCCACTGTAATTAGAGTTTTTAATAATTCTGCAAGTTTACGAATACTTTATTTATTGACCAAAAAAAAGAATAAATAAAAAATAATAGTAGTGGAAAGTTTTCCGGATTGAGTTGCTAATGCTTTGTTTTATAAATATTTGTGATTTTATGAGCTTATTGAATGTTTGCCAAAAAGAAAATCTCCTGAAAAGTAGGTAAACAAAAAAGGTGAATCTGTAAAGATCCACCTTTTACTTGTTAGGTTCTCCCGGGAACCTGTTCAATTCTTCAGTTTTCCCTCTATTTCTTCTACGACTGAACAGAAAGATTTATTCGTCTCTATCTGATCTTTGATCGTTTTGCAGGCATGCAAAACAGTCGCATGATCTTTTTTACCTACAATCTTACCAATGTGGGAAAAAGAACAGTCCGTATATTTTTTTGAAAGGTACATCGTAATCTGCCGGGCCTGTACAATTTCCCTTTTTCTGGACCTGGTCTGAATGGCAGATAATTCCAGATTAAAGTAATTACATACAATTTCCTGTATCATCTGCACAGAGATCTGTTTCTTTTCAAGCCGGACTGCCTGGCTGATGACCCGTTTGGTTAACGGCAGGTCAATCTCCCGGTTGTTAATAACGGAATTGGCCATCAACGAAACAAGGATTCCTTCCAGGTCACGCACATTTTCCGTCACATTATTTGCGATGAAATTAAATACTTCATCCGGGATCGTTATCCCGTCATGACTAATCTTATTTCGTAATATCTTTTTACGCAGGTCCAGGTCCGGACGGGATAGTTCCGCTGTCAATCCCCATTTCAGGCGGGTGATCAGACGCTCTTCCATGCCCTGAAGATCTACCGGGGCTTTGTCCGAAGTCAGGATCAACTGTTTTCCCAACTGATGAAGATGATTGAAAATATGGAAGAACGTATTTTGTGTTTTATCCATACCGATCATTTCCTGAATATCATCTAAGATCAGGACATCAATATTCTGATAGAAATTCAGGAAATCGTTTGTCGTATTTTTACGGATCGCATCTGTAAACTGGATCCGGAACAGGTGAGAGGACACGTAGAGCACTCTCTTTTCCGGATAGAGTTCCTTGATCCGGGTACCGATCGCATGACATAAATGGGTTTTACCAACACCGGATGCTCCGAATACGAACAAGGGGTTGAATGTTGTTTTTCCCGGATTTTGTGAAACTGCTTCACCGGCCGTACGCACCAGCTTGTTACTGGTACCTTCAAAATAGTTCTCAAAATTATATTTGGGATTCAGATGGGGATCTAAATCCTGAGGGGCTGTCTGTGTAAACGGAGTCGGAGATTTTCCGATATCTTTGGGAGAGGACTTTTTTACTATGACAGATCCGTTCTCCGCAGGGTAATCAACCGTTCCTCCCGTGGTTTTATCAACCATGATCCGGTAGTTGAGAACCGTTCCCTGACCGATTACGCGATATAACGTAACTTTCAGAACGTTGACATATTTCTCTTCCAGATATTCATAAAAGAATTGACTAGGGACCTGAATAGTAAACTTATTTCCCTCATAGGACAGAGGTACGATCGGTACAAACCAGGTATTATAGGCTGCTTCCGGTACGATATCCTTAATGACAGACAGACATTTACTCCACAGTGTATGACAATTTGCGTGCATCGTTGTTTTTTTTCTTCTTGAAATTCTTTCTTTTTACCTTTTTCTTTCAGCTACTTTTGAAATGCTTCCTTATAACATTATTTTATCTCTACAAAGTTTAGGAATTTAATCAAAAAAAAAAAGTAACTAATTCTTTGGTAAATTTAATCTTTTAATATTTAGTTAGTGATCAAAGAGTTAGCATTATTTATGAATTTATTGGTTTTCTCACTCCTTAAAACTCAAAATACCTTTATTTTAAAGGATTTTGAGTTTTAATAAATGAAAGTATGATATTCTTTCTTTCCCTCTTTTTCCCCTCTGAATCCCTCTCAAAATAAGGCTTCACGGAACTTATAAAATGAAACTCCAAAGTTTTTTTCTTAATTGGAATGATTCCAAATAACGAAAACTTTTTCCTTTACCGGTTGTTAGAATTAGAATAGGGAGAAACGAACGTATCGTTTAGGATTCTCCTTAAAGTCTAAAAGCAATCTGGATGCGTTTTCTCCTGTACTATTCAGGTTTTCATACAAAGAAGGATCATTCAATAATAAGCCTATCGTATTGTCTTTTGAATTCAACTTGTTTGTAGTCAGTTGCAGATTTGCCAGGGTGGCATTGATACTGTTTACTGTGGTGTTCAGGTCCAGCTCCTTCAGATCCGAACTCATGTCGGAAAAGTTGGAGGTAATGGCTTTCAGGTTATCCACAATGACCGGAACATCTTTATTTAACAAGCTGTTTAATTCCCGGCTGGAAATCTCCAGGTTATTGGTTGCTCTTTCGATATGAGTCAGCGATTGGGAGAGTGCCGGGTGGTTGATGACCATTTGCAGTCCTGTCAGGATGGAATCGATCTTAGGTATAAGATTTTCTATATCCGGAAGTAGCCGGTCCTGTACCGCCCCCAAAACATCATCTGCCATACGACCTTCAATATGGTCTCCGGATTTGTAATACTCATTGGTGTATTTATTCAGATGTATGTGAAGTTCGCCCCCACTCAGTAAACTTTTTACGATCGTGAAGTAACTACCCTTATTAATACGCATATCCTCATCGAGGCTGACTTCTACCACAATATTACCACTGTTGGAATAGTCATAGGCGATCGAACGGACTAAACCTACTTTGAAGCCTTCAATATAGACCGGACTGGAAACAGTTACGTCTTTAACATTATCGAAAGATACATAGTAATGGTTTACCGGTTTGAAGAGATTGATCCCTTTCAGATAATTAATTCCGGAATATAATAACACAATACTGATGATCGTTACTATACCAATCTTTACCTCTTTTGTGAATACACTTTTCATCTTGTCTATTTATGTATAGAATTTATTCTTTTAATTTGTTAATCTCTTTCCATCTTTAAAACGGATAATAAAAGCATCTTTGAAATCTTTGGCTACCTTTTTACGCAAAGCCTTGATCTTTTCAAAATCTGTTGATTCTCCATAAGTATATTTATACATCCCTTTTTCCTGGTAAAAACTCACGTCTTTATAGCCTTTCAACTGTTTTGAGTTGGAGGGCAGTTTTTTGTCAGAAGTCAGGATCTGGATCTTATACACTACTTTTCCTTGATTTGGGTCGGAAGCGGCCGCTGGTTTACCGGTTGCGGATACGTTGGTTGCTTTGGGCTGGCTGGCAGAACTGTTACCGCCGGTAGCCGTCTGTTTTGTATTGGCTACGACCGTATTCCCATGGGTCAGTGCTCCCTGTTTCCGGTCATATGCATGTTTATATTTATCGAACGCGTTGTAAATAGCCCTGGCCAGTTTATTCTGGCCGTCCGCTGATTTCATATAGTTCTCCTCATCCCGGTTGGAAATAAATCCTAACTCCACCAGCACACTCGGCATACTTGTTTTGCGAAGGACCAGCAATCCGGCCTGCTTCACCCCGCGGTCCCCCCGTTTGTTGCTTGCAAAAGCTTTTTGTATTTCCGATGCCAGACTGATACTTTGCTCCATATGCTTGTTCTGCATAAATTCAAAAATAATATACGATTCGGAGGAATTAGGATCAAACCCCTCATATTTCTGAAGGTAATCATCTTCTAACAGGATGGCCGCGTTTTCTCTCATGGCTACCTCCAGATTTTCCTGTGTCCTTGCCAAACCGAGGGTAAACGTTTCCGTTCCCCGGACAGAACTGTTTTTTACTGCATTTGTATGAATGGAAATGAACAGATCCGCTTTGTGCCGGTTAGCAATATTGGCCCGCTCATCTAACGAAATAAATACATCTGTCTTTCTTGTATAAACAATATTTACATCCTTATGTTTTTCCGCGATCAGGTTTCCGACTTTAAGGGCTACAGCCAGATTAATCGTCTTTTCATCGATCGTAGCTCCCCGGGCACCCGGATCTTTTCCTCCGTGTCCGGGATCGATCACGACCGTAAACTTATCCCCCGCGGCTTCCAACCCCGGGACAAGGAAAAACAAAGCAGTTAAAAGATTGATATATAGAAACAGCTTTTTGCCCACTTGACTGACTCTTGTAAGTTTTTGTAGACAAATGTAATGCTTTTTTGCTGAGAAAAAGTGGATTTTTTCTAAATTATGTTCGTCTTATTAAGTACAATACAAGATTTGCCGGCGATGAATGGGGGTACAAAATAACCTGTCCCGGCAAAAAGAAAGGGTAGTCCATTTTGAACTACCCTTTTATTTGGTATGTCTTTTTACAGACTACATCTTATTCAGAAACTACTTCAAAAGGAATTTCAACAGAAACTTCTTTGTGCAGTTTAATCGTCGCTTTGTAGGTGCCGGCTTCTTTTACAGCATCTTTGATATAGATAACTTTACGGTCCACATCAAAGCCTGCTTTAGCCAACGCTTCTGCTACCTGAATATTGGTAACTGAACCGAAAATAGTTCCGGTAGAGCTTGTTTTTGCACCGATCGTCAATGAAACGCCTTCCAGCTTTGCAGCCAATGCCTGAGCATCTTCTTTGATTTTAGCCAATTTGTGAGCGCGTTGTCTCAGGTTTTCAGCCAATACTTTCTTTGCAGATTCTGAAGCGATTACTGCTTTTCCTTGTGGGATTAGAAAGTTACGTCCGTAACCGTCTTTCACTGTTACGATATCGTCTTTGTAGCCTAAATTTACTACATCTTCTTTCAAAATAACTTGCATATTCTGTCTCCTCTTAATTTTATTATTTCATCAAATCGGTTACGTAAGGAAGCAAGGCCAGGTGGCGTGCTCTTTTTACAGCCTGAGCTACACGACGCTGGAACTTAAGGGAAGTACCAGTAATACGGCGTGGAAGAATTTTACCCTGTTCGTTCAGGAATTTTTTCAGGAATTCAGGATCTTTGTAATCGATATACTTGATACCGTTCTTTTTGAAACGGCAATATTTTTTTCTTTTAACGTCTACTGAAGGTGGAGTTAAATATCTGATTTCTGATTGAGCTGCCATAAATTAATTCTCCTTTACTGTTTCTTTAGATGATTTCAAACTTCTTCTC
>JAJQEE010000222.1 GCA_021201865.1 Tannerellaceae bacterium
CAAAGTGACAAATTTGTCTTTTCTGTTTGTTCTGTTTCTTACCCGGGTAAGAGAGATAGCCATGTATGCCATTCTCATGAGGTTTAGTGTTTTCATTTAGTTTGCTTTTCATAAAAAAACACTTTCTCTTTGACGGGATTAGCTGAATCGCTGCCGGGTCTTTTTTATTGTTGTATAGACGAACCCTCAGAAAGATTGCAGGTTGTCAACACGTAGAGTTATCATATAGGAAGGGCAACTAATAGTTAAAAAGCGAAAAAAGGGGTCAGTTGATTCCTTTTTTTCGCATCAGGCAGGTGCCGGAAAAAATCATGCCTACCGTTCTGACCATTCCTGCCTACCCTTTTGCCGGTTTATGCCTACCGTTTGAGAAGATCATGCCGGGGATTTTGACAGATTCATGCCCATGAATGAGAGAATATCCGCTCATAAATCCTTTTTTTCCTGCCCGTTTATAGGAAAAAGAAAAGTGCTGTGTTTTTTTAATTGCTTATATCCTGTCTTTTGGATGTTTTAGAGCGTATTTTTGTGATAATCTGCTTTTATGGAGTTTGTATTCTACACGGAATACTCCTTCTCCGGATTCTTTTTCTTGTTTTTACGCAGATATTCTGTGGGGGTATATCCGGTTACTGATTTGAATGTTTCATAGAAAGGCGTACGGCTGTTAAAACCCGCCATTTCGATGATAGCTTCTAAAGTTATGTTTTGGTTTTCAGGGATCTGTAGTAGCCGGATCGCTTCTTTTATCCGGTATTCATTGATATATTTCTTAAAGTTTTTACCTGTCGTATGGTTGATAGCCCGTGAGAGCGTATTACGGGTAACCTGTAATTGATTGGCTAAAAGATCCAGTGTGAGTTCCGGATTACAGTAAAGGCGTTCTTCTACTATTTTTCGGTGAGCCCGTTCTACCAGTTTCCTGTCTTCAGAAGTTGGAGTATAGGTTGTGCATAGCTTATTTTTCTTTCCTGTCATTGCTGATGTTTCTTCCCTGTATTTCTTTTTTTTCGCTGGTTATCGCATATCGTTGGTATGACTTGTATGATCAGGATGATAGTAGAGATCAGTAAGAAAATAACCATGACATATTGAATTCTTTCTTCCCGGTTATATTCACCGGGCCAGGTCAATAAACTAAAACAGATTAAAATTAAGCTTTTCATTGTATGTTATTTTTTATAATTGTCCGAAAGGATCTTTCTGTACGTTGGTTGTATGCTGTTTTTGAATACCGGATTGAGATAATAATGGTAGCGTTTGTTCGGATATGTAGTAAACCTTACAAAAGTATGTATACCATATTTTACAGAAGTCCTGAAAGATATATCCGGACAAATCGGAGGCAGGTTATTTTGTCCTGAATTTTTTAAGGAAGGAATTGTTTTGGGTTCAAGGTTTCAGGATGAAAGTGTAAAGTTCAAAGTTTCAGGCTTAAACCTGGAACCTTGAATTTGAAACTTAATACTCTCTAAACAGGATAGTCATATAATAATAATTTCAGAGTAAAAAGTACACTATTAATAGAGTGCATGATCATTTTTTTGTTTTCTTTGTGTAAAATAATCTGATACTCATATGAAAAAGAAATGTTTAGCCCTGTTTGCCTGTGTCTGTATGTGTACTTCCGCACAGGTTCCCGGAGGTGGATATCCCATTTCTCCGGTTCCCTTTACTTCGGTAAAAGTGACGGATCACTTCTGGGGACAGCGTCTCCGGGCCAGTCGTGAAGTAACTATTCCGTTAGCGTTCAGTAAATGTGAGGAAACCGGACGGTATGACAATTTTGTGAAAGCTGCCTGTCCCAGTCCGGACTATCAGGTCGGTGGGTTCTCTTTTGATGACACGGATGTGTATAAAACCATTGAAGGGGCCAGTTATTTGTTGCAGACCTATCCGGATAAGAAACTGGAAAAATATATTGATAGTGTGTTGACTGTGGTGGCTGCTGCGCAGGAGCCGGATGGTTATTTATTTACTGCACGGACCATGAATCCGGATCATCCTCATGAATGGGCAGGAAGCCAGCGTTGGGAAAAGGTGGAGGAATTGAGCCATGAATTCTATAATCTGGGACATATGGTTGAAGGGGCAATCGCTCACTACCAGGCCACCGGTAAACGGAACTTTCTGGATATTGCGATCCGGTATGCGGATTGTATTGACCGGGAGATTGGGGAAGCTCCGGATAAGTTAGTACGTGTACCGGGACATCAGATCGCAGAAATGGCTCTGGCAAAATTATATCTGGTTACCGGACAACAGAAATATCTGGATCTGGCGAAGTTTTTCTTGGATAAACGGGGATATACGACCCGGGTGGATGCATATAGCCAGGCGCATCTTCCGGTCCTGGAACAGGAGGAGGCTGTCGGGCATGCTGTCCGGGCTGCTTATATGTATTCCGGTATGGCGGATGTGGCAGCTTTGACCGGAGATATGGGATATGTAGAGGCGATCGGTAAGATTTGGGAGAATGTGGTGAATAAGAAATTGTATATAACCGGTGGGATCGGAGCTACAAGTCACGGAGAGGCTTTCGGTGCGAATTATGAGTTGCCGAATATGACGGCTTACTGTGAGACGTGCGCGGCGATCGGCAATGTGTACTGGAACTATCGTTTATTCCTGTTGCATGGGGAATCAAAATATTTTGATGTGCTGGAACGGACACTCTATAATGGGTTAATCTCTGGTATTTCCTTGGATGGAGGTGGCTTCTTCTATCCGAATCCGTTAGCTTCATCCGGTCAGCATGAACGCCAGCCGTGGTTCGGTTGTGCCTGTTGTCCTTCCAATGCCTGCCGGTTCATTCCATCTTTGCCGGGATATGTGTATGCGGTGAAAGAAGGTCAGGTGTATGTGAATCTGTTTATGGAGAATCAGGCGGAGTTGAAAGTGAAGAATAAGACTCTTCAATTGACACAAACGACAAATTATCCCTGGGATGGGGATATACGGATCGATGTAGTTCCTTCCGGTAAGCAGGAGTTTACCATGAAGGTACGCCTGCCGGGATGGGTACAGGGTGAAGTGGTTCCGGGAGATTTATATGCGTATGCGGATCAACGGGAACTGGGGTATCAGGTTTCCGTGAATGGGGAGGTTGTCCCGGTTTCTCCGGAAAAAGGGTATTTGACGATTGAACGGGTCTGGAAAAAAGGGGATGTGATTGATATTCATTTTGATATGGAACCCCGGATGGTGGTAGCACATGAAGAGGTGGAAGCTAATCGTGGACGGGTTGCGATTGAAAGAGGGCCGGTTGTTTATTGTGCGGAATGGGCTGATAATGATTGTTCTGTTTCTGGTGTCTTACTGAATAAGAAGCCTGCGTTTTCTGTGGAGTACAAGTCGGATTTGTTATATGGGATCAATCAGATTAAAACGAGCGGTCAATTGTTGAAATATGATGCTGGAGGGCGTTTGTCTGTGGAGGATGTTCTGTTGACTTTGATCCCTTATTATGCCTGGGCGCACCGGGGTAAAGGGGAAATGGCTGTCTGGTTGCCACAGGAAGTTCGTGCTGTTCAACCGGAAGGAGTGAAGTAAGCGCTGGTTATATATACTAAATTTTGTTGGGGAGCCTGTTGGTTTTGTTGACTGATGGGCTTCTTCTTTTTGCTTGATCAAAAAGAAGCAAAAAATCAAGGCTGCACCGCCTGGGCTACCTGCGGGGAACGTTCGCTAAAATCTCCGAAACTCGCTGCGCTCAGACAACGGAGATTTTTTAACGCTCTCTTTTCCCCTCCGGCTTAACGCCCATTCGCTGAGGCCGGAGAAGAAGGAAGGGATAAGCTTGAGCTATTTTCTACACACATTTTTATAACCATATTCGTTCGAAGTACAAATCAGTGTTGGTCGGAAGATTATCAAACAGGGCGTAGCCCTAATATACCATAGGCCCCGGCAACGCCGGGGTGTATTCATAACCCATGGGTTGCGCACCGTAGGTGCAGTATAGTAAAGAGTATTGTCATCCAGGATAAATACCGTTTATTACTCTCTTATTATACTGGGCGTACCGCCCGCAACTCTCTCCCGGTCAATCATTCCCCCAGCGTTGCCGGGGGCTATAATACAGGGCGTAGCCCTGTAAAAAATCTTCCGAACATGACTGGGTAACACCCCTTAACTCAGTCCTTCCACCTGGCCATGAATGATGTCGATCTTTTGTGCCTGTGGTACTTTGGGTAAACCGGGCATACGCATGATCTCTCCCATGACCACAACGATCATTTCCGCTCCGTTATTGATGATCACATCACGGACTTTTAGTTCGAAATCTTTGGCTACTCCGTAGGCTTTCGGATTAGAAGAGAAAGAATATCGTGTTTTAGCTATGCAGATGGGATAGTGGGAGATGCCCAGGCTCTCGATCTGTTTGAGTTTCTTTTCTGCCAGTGTGGCGTAAACGACTGCATTGGCTCCGTAGATTTTTTCAGAAACCTTTCTGATCTTTTCACGTACCGGATCTGTGTCTTCATAGGTGTAGGTCAATGCTCCGGATGGATTGTTTTCAATGGTATCTACAACTAATTGTGCCAGATCTTTACCTCCTTCACCGCCTTGCGCAAACACATTGTTCATCGCAAAACCGACACCCCGGTTTTTACAGTGATCAGCTACTAAGGCGATTTCTTCGTCTGTATCGGTTGCATACCGGTTAAAAGTGACAATAACCTGTTGACTGAAACTTTTCATATTTTCGATATGTTTATCTAAGTTTGCCAGTCCGTTACGCAGACCTTCGAGGTTTTGTTCTTTGATTTCATGCTCCGGTACACCTCCGTGCATCTTTAAACTTTGCGCCGTTGCGACAATGACGGTTACTTTAGGAGCCAGTCCGGCTTTCCGGCATTTGATGTTGAAGAACTTTTCCGCTCCCAGATCCGCACCGAAACCTGCTTCGGTAATCACATACTCACCATACGTGAGTGCCATTTTAGTGGCAAGTATGGAGTTACAGCCGTGGGCAATGTTAGCAAACGGCCCACCGTGTACGAATGCAGCCGTATTTTCTGTTGTTTGTACCAGGTTAGGCAGCAAGGCATCTTTCAGAAGAACAGTGATCGCCCCGGCAACTCCCAGATCGTTCACCGTAAAAGGTTCATCATTGTTTGTATATCCTAAAAGAATATTCCCGATACGGCGTTTCAGGTCTTCCAGATCTTTAGACAGACAAAGGATCGCCATGATTTCAGAAGCCGGTGTAATGTCAAAACCGGTTTCGGCCGGCACACCGTTAGCTGATCCTCCCAGACCGGATACGATATTACGCAGACTCCGGTCATTTACATCTAATACCCTTTTCCATTTGATCTCTTTCAGCCCTTCACAACTATGGCGTGTTTGATAAATATAGTTGTCCAGTAGGGCCGTAATCATATTGTGAGCTGAAGTGATGGCATGGAAATCTCCTGTGAAATGAAGATTAATATTTTCCATAGGTAGTACCTGTGAGTAACCCCCTCCTGCTGCTCCTCCTTTCATCCCGAAACAGGGTCCTAAAGAGGGTTCCCGCAGAGCCACGACCGCTTTCTTACCGATCTTATTCAACCCCAGTGCCAGACCGATGGAAACAGTTGTTTTACCAATTCCGGCTTTAGTTGGTGTGATCGCTGTGACTAAGATCAGGTTGTTTTGGCTGATTTTTTCATCATCAATGAGCTGGAGAGGTACTTTGGCTATATATCTCCCGTAATTCTGAACTTCGTGTCTGGATATTCCTATGTTTTATGCAACCTCTTTTATTTTCACAAGGGGTGTTTCTCGGGCGATCTGTATATCTGATTTCATATCTGTATGATTTTCTTTTTGTATGAAACAACAAAATAACAGCTTTTCGGATGAATAGCAATGGTTTTTTTGTGAAATATCATGGCTGTTCTTTTGATGGATGTGTCTCTTTTTTGCAACTATTTCATAATCTTTTATGTTTTATATATATAAGAAATGTTTTAAAAGAAGGAAATACAAATTACTAATTAAACTTTAAATATATGTTAAAAAAATACTTAGCTGAATGTATTGGTACAATGGTATTGGTACTAATGGGTTGCGGGTGTGCCGTGATGAATGGAGGAGCAGTTTCCGTAGCAGCCGTATTAACGATTGCTTTTGCGTTTGGCCTGTCTGTAGTGGCTATGGCCTATACGATCGGCAGTATATCGGGTTGTCATATTAATCCGGCTATCACGTTGGGAGTCTGGTTGTCTGGAAAAATGCCCGCAGGACAAGCCCTACTGTATATGGTCTCGCAGGTAACAGGAGCTATTCTGGGATCCCTGGTTCTTTCTATTCTTGTGAAGGGATTGGATTTGACCGGGACTGGTGCGAATGGATATGTGGAAGGGTATGGATGGGTTGCTTTTGTAGCTGAATTTATTTTTACCTTTATCTTTGTTCTGGTTGTCCTGGGGACGACTTCTGCAACCGGGCATATTGCCAGTTTTGCAGGGTTGGCGATTGGATTGACTCTTGTACTGGTACATATCGTTTGTATTCCTATTACCGGAACTTCAGTAAATCCGGCACGGAGTATCGGTCCGGCCTTATTTGAAGGAGGGGTTGCTTTGTCACAATTGTGGTTGTTTATCGTGGCTCCGCTGTTAGGAGGTGCATTGGCAGCTTTAGTCTGGAAAATCCTCGCTGTGAAAGAAGTAATACTTGAAGAAGTAATAATAAAGGAAGATTGAATTTTTTAGTTTATATCGCTGGTGGAAATTTCCAAATCTGTGCCAGCGATATAGTCCAAACATAAAAAATCCCGGCTGTATTAATACGACCGGGATTTTTTATGAAGTTATTTAAATGATTTATCCATTCATAGAAGCAAGGAACTCCATATTATCTACGGTTTGTTCCATCCGTTTTTTAACGAATTCCATGGCTTCGATAGAGTTCATATCTGACAGGTATTTACGCAGGATCCACATTCTGTTTACACTTGCATTATCCTGTAACAGATCATCACGGCGGGTACTGGAGGATATAATATCTACTGCAGGATAAATACGTTTGTTAGACAGTTTGCGATCTAACTGAAGTTCCATATTACCTGTACCCTTGAATTCTTCAAAGATTACGTCATCCATCTTAGAACCCGTTTCTGTCAGCGCAGTTGCCAGGATGGTAAGGCTACCTCCATTTTCAATATTTCTGGCAGCACCAAAGAACCGTTTCGGTTTTTGTAATGCATTTGCATCTACACCACCGGAAAGAACTTTACCGGAAGCGGGTTGGACAGTGTTGTATGCTCGGGCCAGACGGGTAATAGAGTCTAACAGGATCACTACATCGTGTCCACATTCAACCATCCGTTTTGCTTTGTTCAGTACGATTTCTGCAATTTTTACGTGGCGTTCCGCTGGTTCGTCGAATGTGGAAGCGATCACTTCCGCATCCACACTGCGTGCCATGTCCGTTACCTCTTCAGGACGCTCATCAATCAGCAGGATGATCATATATACTTCCGGATGATTGGCCGCAATTGCGTTTGCGATATCTTTCAGTAACATGGTTTTACCTGTTTTAGGCTGTGCAACGATCAACCCACGCTGTCCTTTACCGATCGGAGAGAACAGGTCTACTACCCGTACAGCAATGTGGTCATTCACCTTAGGAGCACGACGTGCTGTAAGCATGAATTTCTCATCCGGGAAAAGAGGCGTCAAATGGTCGAATGGTACACGGTCACGCACTTCCTCTGGTGTACGTCCGTTGATCTTGTCTACTTTTACTAACGGGAAATATTTTTCTCCTTCCTTGGGCGGACGGATAGAACCTTCTACAACGTCCCCTGTTTTTAATCCGAATAGTTTGATCTGTGATTGTGAAACATAGATATCATCCGGAGAAGTAAGGTAATTATAGTCAGAAGAGCGAAGGAACCCATATCCGTCCGGCATCATTTCTAATACACCGGTTCCGTTCAGAATGCCATCAAACTCGAAAGGTTTTTCCTGAGGAGCATTATTCGCATTATTCTGATTGTTGCGGTTGTTATTCTGGTTACCCGGGCGGTTACTGTTCTGGTTGTTATTCTGACGGGGTGTATTTTGTTGCTGCTGCGTAGCTGCTTGTTGTTCATTCTGAGGCTGATTCTTATCAGCTTTTCCAGGGGTTGGAGAGAGAGGGAAAAGCTGGTCTAAGACGGATTTTGCATCCGGATGTCTGAACACTACTCTTTTCGGTTCGTCGGCAGAAGCAGGTGTTGCCTTTGCTGCCGGTTCTTCTACTATTTCCTGAGGTTTTTGAACTTCTGCTACAACTTCCGTTTCTGGAGCAGCTTCCTCTTTCACTTCCGGTTCTACTTCTGCTACAACAGGAGGAAGTAAAGGTTTCTCTTTTTCAACAGGTTTTTCTGCTGGTGGAGTAACAGCTTTCGGGGCTGCATTTTGAGGTGTTTTGGAAACTACTACTTGTTCGGCTGGATTAGCAGGCATAGTTGCGGTTGCAACTTTCTCTTTTTCGATGCGGGTTCTTTTTTTGCGTTCCGGTTGTTCTTTCTTTTCAGTTTTCTTCTCTGCTGCTGCGACTGGTTTTTTCTCGGCTACAGGTTCGGAAACTTTTTCTGGTAGAACATTTTCTTGTTTTGGTTCAGATTTAGCAGGTTTAGAGGCTGTGGCTTTGGGAGTTTTTTTTGCTTTGGTTTTCTTATTCTCAGCTTTTTTTGCCTCTTTTTCTTTTTCCTTTTCAGCTTGTATGCCGGCATAGGAAATAGCTTGTTCATCAAGTATCCTGTAAACGAGTTCTTCTTTCTTAAAAGAACGCACCTTCTTAATACCCAGCTCTTCCGCGATTGTCTGTAACTCGGGAAGAAGCTTTTCGTTTAGTTCTAAAATGTTATATTTCTGCATATTGCGAAGTATATGATGTAAATAGAATGCATGTATGTCAGGTACTACATACATGTCAAATACAGTCAGTGTATCTTAATTAGTTGATAATAAAAAATTCATTCTTGGAAAAACCGGATTGTTTTTAGTTCAGTTCAGTTGAACTATTACTAACATATCTGCGAAGTAATTCTCTGCAAATGTAGTAACTTTTTGTATAATTCACCGCTTTTCGTCAGAAATTTTTACGGTTAATACACAATCAGTTGTGTTATTTATCCGGAATCGATTATCAGTTCTTTCGCCTACGATCCAAATAATGTCTTCTCCACTGCACAACAACCAGGTATTTTCTTTATCGAAGAGGCTGAATTTATGGTCGGAAAAGTAGTCACTCAGTTTCTTACGTCCTGTCATTCCAAATGGAATAAACCAATCTCCCGGTTGCCAGCGACGTAAAATAAGAGGAAATGATAATTTGTTATAGTCGAAATAAGCGATATGCCGATCCTTTTCTATGTTGAATGCTGTATTAATAACAGTTTTAGCATGTGAAAGTTCAACTGGAGTTTCCCAAATCGCATTTTCTTCTAACAGATAAATTTGTTTTTCCTCTTTTTTCAGAGGAGTTAGTAAAAGATGTGACCGGTCTTTGATCACTCGATGAGTGGGGGAGTAGAACTCTTTTCCTGATGTTTTTCCGATGGCATCATAGATTTGCCGGCTTACGATCCGGCTGAATCCGTAAGGTTTAAGCAACTCATATAAAATGGTTGCGGGCGCAGGACATTTTAACAGGGATGGGATGGAGATCTTTCCTCTGTCCCAGACTTTATATGCCATCTGTTCAATCACATGATTGTAGATCTCTTCCGTATCCATCATGTGTTCTGCTGTTCGGTTGATACTATCCTTAACCGAAGGGTTCAATCTTTCCAGCATAGGAATTACTTGTAACCGGATAAAGTTTCTCCTGTATTCATCGGAAAGATTCGTTTGGTCGGTTACATAGGGAAGATTCTGCTGCTTACACCAGTCCATAATATCCTGACGGGTCAGGCAAAGAAGCGGGCGAATAACGGATCCATGTTTGGGTAGCATACCCCGTAAACCTTTGACACCGGTTCCCCGGATCAGGTTTAGCAAGACAGTTTCTGCATTATCGTCCGAATGGTGAGCTACCGCAATTGCTTGTGCATCGTACTGTTTCCGGAGGGATTCAAACCACTCATAACGAAGTTCCCGGGCAGCCATTTCGATAGAAAGATGGTTTTCCATAGCGTAGTCTGTGGTCCGGAAATCTGTTGTGAGGAAAAGAACCTGCAGGGTTTCTGCCATTTCCCGTGCAAAGACCTGATCTCTGTCTGATTCATCACCTCGCAGATGAAAGTTACAGTGTGCAGCTATACAGCTATATCCCAGCCGTACAAGTATATCCAATAAGACAACAGAGTCTGCTCCTCCGCTGAATCCGACGATCACCGGACGGTTATCCGGTAAAAGATCGTGTTTTTCAATGTATGCTTGTACGGTCGTTTTCATATATGAAAAATCCCCTATAAAAGGGGATCTTTACAAACAATTTTTCCTCTGACATCTACGACAAAGCGATAGATTCGAATTTTATTTATTCTTCAACGCCTGCTAATTCAGGGTCGATCATGATACGACCACAATATTCGCAAACGATAATTTTTTTACGAAGTTTAATGTCCATTTGTTTCTGAGGTGGGATTTTGTTAAAGCAACCACCGCAGGCATCCCGTTGGATATAAACAACAGCCAGACCATTTC
>JAJQEE010000074.1 GCA_021201865.1 Tannerellaceae bacterium
GTGAACTGATTTAGAGTCTTCTACCATTCCGTCACTTGGTAAGTGACAGATAAACGTATAGAAAACGGATGGATCAGACTTTTTCTTCTGTAAATTAATCCTGTAAAAACTGGTTGGTTAAAGAAGTTCTATCTCTTTTTACGTATTTCTGACGGAGACTTCCCTAAGCGTTTCCGGCAAAAATCACTTAACTGGGATAATCCGGCAAAACCGGCTTCCTCTGCAATGACTTTCAAAGGTTTAGATGTCTCCTGGATTTCATAATAGATCTTTTCTGTTTTTTTATGGTCATCCATTTATAAGGAGCAATACCAAACACTTTCTTAAATTGCTTCTGAAAGCCGGATGGACTATAATGAGAGAGTTTCGCCAGCTCTTCGACTGTTTTGACCGATTGATAGTTCTCTAACACAAACCGGGAAAAAACATAATCCGGAAAAAGAACAGGAGCAAAAAATGTGCTAAAGAATCAGTTGTCTGGAAATTTGCAAAAAAATAAAAGAGTTCAAAGGTTTTTATTTTCAACAATACCGGCCTGGAAAAACCATTCAGGATATAATATTCAATATCCTGTAAAATCAAATCCATATGGTTACTTATAGATAATAAAAACGGATCTGATTTAAATACAGTTTGTTGGCGAAACACGGAAGAGGGAAAAAATGGTAGCAAAACATTTCAATTTCAGGGATCATCAGTAGAATACTATGACTCTTTTGTTTACGAATGATCCGATGCCTCCTGCCGGAAGGCAAAAAACACATTTTATTTTTTCCTACCAGAACCTCGTTAGATAAAACAGAATGTACACATAACTCCCCTTCCAGAACAAAAAGAATCCCGGATAAAGAAGACAATAAAATCTCTTCCTCCTCTTCCGGAGAAGTGAGAATTTTAACGTCAAACAAAGCATCTATGTCAGAAAAAGAATCTAACATTACAATAGGGATAATACTTTCATTTATATATGCTTCAAAAGCACTGCTTAACTCTAATAGTAATCCTCTGAATTCATCCCTATACGTGCATATTAATTATTTTACTTCTATCAAACCACTCTGAAAATGGTCTACTGACTGTAGTCTTTATTTATTTCATTCACAGAATGTATTCCAGATCTTTAGTTGTTTTAAAGATTCAATAATATTTCTGAGATAAAAATTGACATAGGTCAAAAAATAAAGACTGATGCATCTTCCTATATTTATTCACAACGGTCACCTCCATAGATATAATCAACACATAACCAGAATAATAATCCACAAACATATAGTTTATCTGTCACTTACCAAGTGACGGATTCTTTTATATTTCAGAATTATGGAAGTTTGGGTAAAAATGAAGAATGTGAAGGCAGAAATGAAGAACCGATAAGTAATTTTCCATGCCTACTTTCGTAGCAGTAATTCCTTTATCAATTCATCCATACTAAAAGTTGTATATAAAAATGAAAAACAAAGACTCTATATAGCATAATTGAAATATTACAATAAACAAGTTTAAAATTTACCCTTTAACTCTTGTAATGCATGAACCCTGATAAATTGTTTTATACCCTTATATCTATACTGATCACGGCATCCTGCTTTTCACAGGAAGTCCGTATCGGCACTAATATTTTATATTGGGGAACTACTACTCCTAACCTGTCTTTTGAAACAGCACTGGGGGAAAAAATAACACTGGAACTTTCAGGTGCTTATAACCCATTCCGTTTTCAGGAGGATAAAAAATTCAAACACTGGAAAATACAACCGGAATTACGTCTATGGAACTGCGAGAAATTCGTTGGCAGTTTTTTCGGATTACATGCCTTTTACAGTGAATTCAATGTAGCAGGGATCCATTTGCCGGGAAAAATCCTTTCCGGATTAAAAGAACATCGTTATCAGGGATATACTACCGGTGCCGGCATCAGTTACGGATACCATTGGTATCTGACTCCACACTGGAACCTGGAGGCAATGATTGGTGTAGGATATGCCTACATCCATTATGATAAATATGAATGCCAGACCTGTGGCAAACATCTGAAGACAGCTCATAAACATTATGTAGGACCTACCCGGGTAGGAGTTTCACTAATCTACCTTTTACCCTCTAAAAAGTAATACCGGTTATGAAGCAAATCTATTTGATTACGATGATTCTCCTGATCGGCTCTCTGACAACGATGGCCCAGAATCTACCCAAAGGGATACAGGTTGCACCTGTTTTACTGGAAGAAAGGGAAAACCAGTTGGTGCTGGAAATG
Organism: Tannerellaceae bacterium; assembly: GCA_021201865.1. Taxonomy (GTDB): domain Bacteria; phylum Bacteroidota; class Bacteroidia; order Bacteroidales; family Tannerellaceae; genus UBA4116. The sequence goes on from JAJQEE010000074.1 coordinate 2,255, forward strand.
GATATTCATGTCCAGGCTGAAGCAATGACTGAAAAACAGAGCTGGACTTTCAAACCTATCCTGATGACCACAGACTCTCCGGAGACTGTCCGAATGCCAGAAGTAATGGTCAATGGAAAAATAAAGACACAATTATTCAAACGAAAAGAAAAGTTTCAAAATGAACGCCTGATGGCGAACTATCCGGAAATCCGGATTGACAAAAAACCTCGTAGAGATACGACCTTTCACTATTCTTTCAGGGCTCCTTACGAACATTGGATGGATCAGGCTTCTCTGCAGGTCAACCTGCTCCTGACCTCCTGTGCGGACGTAGAAACAGCATTTACGATCCATGACATAGCCCGGATAACTCTTCCTCCTTATATTCCTTACCATCCCAGGGTGAAAGTGAATTATCTCACACCAGAGAAAGAGGTGAAAATCCTTCACCGGGAAGGAGCTGCTTATTTGGATTTTAAAGTAGGAAGTTCGGTTATCCTCCCGGATTTTCGACGCAACCCGCAGGAACTGGCTAAGATAGAAGAGCTCCTCGCACAGGTTTTTAATGATTCAGATTTCGAATTATCCAGGCTTTCGATTACGGGATATGCCTCTCCGGAAGGAAGTTGGGCAAGTAATGACCGGCTATCTCTGGCCCGTGCAGAAGCTCTACGGCAGTATGTAGCAGGGAAATACTCCTCCACACGTCGATTTATACAAGTCCGTCATGTACCGGAAGATTGGGAGGGGCTTGTACGGATGATCCGGGAAGGAGAAATGACTTCCAAAGAGAAAGTACTGGAAATTATCGAAACAGTCAGTGATCCGGACACCCGGGAAAGCCGTCTGCGGGCATTGGAAGGAGGCCGTCCGTTCCGGTATATGCTGGAAGAAATGTTTCCTTCACTCAGAAGGGTAGTATACCGTGTAGAGTTTACCGTGAAAGAATATTCCCTGGAAGAATCCGGAGCGATTATGCAAAAGAATCCGGAGCAATTGAATCATTATGAACTGACGCAACTCTACCGGAGTTTCCCGGACCACTCCCCGGAACAGGAAAAGATTGGTGATCTGATCATAACCATGTTCCCGGATGATCCGGTAGCAGCCAATAATACAATTGCCAGATGGATTGAAAACAATCAAATAGAAAAAGCGACTCCCTATATTGAAAAAGCCGCAGAGGTTCCTGCCGCATACAACACGGTCGGAGCCTATTATCTCCTGACTGAAAATCCGGATAAAGCAGAAGCCTGGTTCCGGAAAGCTTTACAGGCCGCTTCACAGGGAGACACACCTTACAGCAAACAGGATGTAGAGCTACATCTGCAGGAAGTGGAGAAAAAAAGAGAAGACCTAAAGATCAGAGAACGGTATAACAAAGCAAAGACAAGTATTGCTGACTAACCATCTAAACCAAATCCGGCAGTTCAAAGATACCCCTGGCGGATAATAGGAAGAGACAAACATATATCAATTAAACCTAATTTATTAACTAACATTTTTTAGTATGAAAATCAAATCTATTTTCTCTTTGGTTCTGGCATCCATGATGCTCATTGCCTGTAATAAAAATGACGAGTACCCTGAGGGTGGTCCTGCAGTTTCAGAAGGCGCAGTTGCTTATGTTTCCGTACAAATCGCAACAGAGGCTGCAACACGTGCCCCATCAGAAGAAGATGCAGGGGCAAATGAAAATGACCTGAAGACCATTTACCTGATCATTTTTGATGGAACTGACAACGTGATGGGAATCCCGGGAAGTAGTAATTACTTTGTGAAGATTGAAGGTGGAAGTGGTACTGTTTCTACTACTCCTGAAGCTCAAAAAGTATCGGCCAAAGCAAAAAAAATGCTTGTGATTGCAAATCCTGGGGATGAACTGGAAGGGGTTCTTTATTCTCTCCACTCGGCCAGTACCTTTGCAGAAATTAATGCGGCGATTGCAGGCATAACTTCAAGTGAGGTAAGCGATGATGTAACCAACATCACTAAAGGATTTACCATGATAAATAGTGGTGACGAAACAGGAGTAAATGTTGGAAGTAAGATCACCGATCCTTTGATTGATATTGAAGATAAGATGGTCGTTGTAGATGAAAATGACACCGATCTGGATACAGAAGCTAAAGCGAAGGCTAAAGCGGAAGAAGCGGGCTCCAGGGTTCCGGTTAAAATTGAACGTCTGGCTGCTAAAATAGAATTAAAGACAGCCTCAACGATTGTAGTACCGAATGATCCTGTACAGGCTAAATTCGATTTCGGAAACTGGACAGTAGACGGATTAAACAGTACGTTCTTCCCTTTTGCGGAGAAAACGCTTCTTGGCTCCCATACATCCACTCTGGGTTTCTATACCAACAATTTCTACACGAAAGACCCAAACTATGATACAAACACAGGGATTGATTTTGCTGTGATCCAGCCGGATTACTCTCCTTTGTTACCTCATGGGACTGATTGGTTAGCTGCCGGAATCAAAACTTACACCATTGAAAATACAATGGAGAAAGAGGAACAATTGTTTCAAAATGCAACCCGTGTAGTTATCAAAGGCACTTACTATCCGGATGAGAACTGGTCAGGAGATTGGTTTAGTTTCGCCGGCAAAAACTACGAAACGTTGGCCCTTCTTCAGGCAGCCTATGATGAAGCAGCTACTGGTTCAAACCTGGCGGTTGCCTGTGATAAAATGTATAATAAAATTGCTGATTATTACACAAATGTATTACAACAAAGCTTAAGTGCATCTGACTTTAGTTCATTGACGACAGGTCATTTAAGTGCGGTATCTAACGGAGGAGAAGTAATTAAAGATGGTAAAAACGCAGTTATCCACTGGTATCAGGGTGGACTCAATTATTACTATTATGAAATCCGTCATGCTGATACAGATGCACATATGGCTTTCGGTAAATATGGAGTTGTCCGCAACAACTGGTATTCTTTGACACTTAATTCAGTAAGTGGTCCCGGAACACCGTGGTATCCGGATATTGATAATCCAGGTCCTGGTGATCCTGACCCAACAGATCCGATAGATGAAGAAAGTGGTTATCTGGGTATTGATATACAAACCGCACCATGGATTATCTGGGATAGAGGAATCGATCTCTGATTAATTATATAATTTTTTAAGGGCAGGTAAAGTAGCCTGCCCTTATTTAATTTTTTATACGACCTTAATATGTACACGATCATAAAAAACTATTCATACTAACCTTCCTTTTCCTTTTGCTCGCCTGCATAAAGGAAGACTACGAGGCATGTGACGTTTATCTGGAATTCATATTTGATTATAATATGGAGTTCACCGACACGTTTGAAAAAGAGGTGGAAATGGTAGATGTGTACGTATTTGATGCGGATGGCTACTACCTGTTCAACAGACATGCCGAATGCGCAACCGACCTGATAGGCCGCAAACGGATGGTGCTCGACAACGGATTCACCGTAGGAACCTACCATCTGCTCACAGTAGGTGGATTAACCGGAAACTTTCGCTTTTCAGATTTAAATGACGGACCATTTCAGCCCGGTGTTACTTCGTATAAAGAGGCCAAACTCTCTCTCTATCATGAAACAAATGATGTCTCCGAGGAATTTCCTCACCTTTGGTTTGGAGAAACAACCGTCATCAATTACAATGCCGACCTGGCCGTATGGCAGACTCGTATGATCCGGGAAACAAACCGTTTCCATGTGACACTTAAATGTACCAATACGGATCACCAACAGAAAAAGAATACCCTTTATACTTTTGACATCATTACTCCCGAAAGCGGAGCGTATGGGTATGACAACCAGCCACGCATCAAAGAGCAGGTCACTTACCACCCCTACTATCTGGTCTCAGGTACCCAACCGGATCTGTTAGCAGAAGCTCATCTTGCGACCATGCGGCTGTTTGCCAACGAAAGAGAAGACTACCGTCTCGTAGTTCGCCGGACAGATAATCAACAGGAGGTGTGGAGTTATAACCTGATCAGTTTATTGGAAAAGGCGGCTTATCGTCCGGACGGAACCATCCTCCCGTTACAGGAATATTTAGACAGGGAATGTGATTGGAACATCATAATCTATTGTAAAGAAGATCCTGAGGGTCCTGATCCTGAAGACCCCGACCCCGAAGACCCTGATCCTGAAGATCCCGATCCTGAGGATCCTGACCCCGAAGACCCTGATCCTGAAGATCCCGATCCTGAGGATCCTGACCCCGAAGACCCTGATCCCGATTCAGGAGCATTTATCGCAGTAGCCATAGAAATAAACGGTTGGATCATATGGCTGAATGATATAGATTTATAATACCGGAAATGATAACAGGATGAAAACTACAGCAAATATCTTTTTAACGCTGATGCTTCTATGGCTTTCGGCATGCGCCTCCGAGTCATTCGAACCGGATGTCCCTGATACACCCGGAACCAAAGGAGTGATGGAAATTGAGATTGTGCAGCAGGATGGTGAAGCGGAAGATAAAATGAACACGATCCGTTTCCTTGTGTTTAAACAAACATCCGGATTTCCTGAACTGGAGCTAAACGAACTTTTTGATATACCTGCCGTTTCCGGCGCAGGAGAAGCCTCTGAACTGAGAATCATCCTGGAGGTCACCAGAAAAGAGAATGGTGATAATAGTAAAATAGTCGTGGCAGTCGTCAACGAACCCTATTCATTAGGTGGAATCAGAAATTTCAGCGAACTGGAAGATCTGACGCTTGACTTTGCCGGTTTCCTCAATGAAAACCATACGAAACTCGCTGAAAACGGTAAAGGATTACCTATGACAGGAGAAATTCAGACAAACAAAGTATACCCTACAGAGGTAGAAGCCCGGGCTACCCCAGCCGCTTTGGTGCTGGAACGGGCTGTCGCACGGGTAGATGTATATCTCCGGAAAGAAGCCGGTGTGACGACTGACCTGGCCTACGGAACCAATATAAGTCTGCACAATACCTATGACAAAGAATATTTTATCCGGTATAAGAATGGCACCGGATTATTCGGACCGGTTCAGACGGTCACCTCCGGATTTATAAGCCAGACATGGGAACAGTCTTCTTCCCCGGCTACGGAGGAGAAAGAAATCCCTGACACCGAAGATGGTGCACGGTTGATCTGTTCTTTCTATACACCCGAGAGAACCTGTCATGCCGATCAGAATGCAGACAAATTAGCTATCGAAATCAATATAACTTCTACCGATGGCTCTACCCGGAACGGAACATTTATCCTGGACAAATTCCAGCAGGGTAACAATCCGGAAGAAACAATCGAGGCTATTTACCGGAACAATAATTACCGGATAACGGGTACGGTGGAAGTGGACAGGATCGGTATGGAGCTTCAGGTTACAGACTGGCAGAAAGCACTGGATGAGGACTATGTTATAACGCCCGTCTATGAACTTAGTATAAGCAAAGCTGAGGTGAATCTTTTAACAATTACGGAAGAAACAGTCGCCATAACGACAGATCATCCGGATGGCTGGACAGCCCGGGTTTCATCGGCCATTAACTCTATTATAGACGATAACAGCGTTGTGCTCACTCCCGACCATGGGCCGAAGGGAACGACAAATCTGGTTATCAGCAAATCTACAGGAGATTTAACCAGAACTGTGTTCATTCATGTCACAGCGGGAAATATGACCGCAATCATAGTGGTTACCTTGCGGATCTCTGTTTAAAAAATAAATTTATACCCATGATAAATAAATTAAAAATGATTCGTAACTACATACCTCTGTTAGTTGCATCGCTTATTCTTTTAAGCGGATGTCTGGAGGACCATACTCCAGACAGAGTTGGAAATACAGGATACAGTATTCCATTCGAATTTACGATACCCGATGCCGTGGAAACTACCCGTGCAACTCCGACACTTACGGATGAGAGCGCTATAGATAATATGTATGTGTTCGTCTTCGAATCCGTGTCGAACACCCTGGATCACTGGGTAAAAGCCACAATTACTACATCGTCGGGTGGCACTACTACGGGAACGATAACCCTGAACGAAGTGGAGAATACTGCTGTAGCCCACAAGTTGGTGTTTCTGGCCAATATCGAAGAGGAAATTCTGACAGCCGCCGGCAGCACCATCACCAAAGGGATGCTCTATGCTGCATTCGAATCTGCTCTCACAACCGATATTAGTTCTATAATAACCACCGAACCGGCCTCTTCATTCCGCTTTCCGATGTGGGGAGAGTCTGCATCCTTGTCCCTCTCTGCAAAGCCGGACCTTACGGGTACCAACGCCATAAAGATGCAGCGGTCTTTGTCTAAAATAGATATAGCGGTGAATCTGCAATCCAATGGGACAGCCTCAGGACTTTCCGATTTCAACCTGAGAGAGATCATAGTTTGTAATGTAAACAGTAATGCCTTTGTAATCCCGGCTTCCGGCAATCGCGGTAGCGATGGATACGTCACACATCCTACCGTGTCAGGAACCTCTAAAGTAAATGTGCAAAGAAGTATCAGTCCCGGACAACATGGTAGTCTCAGCTCGATATATGTTCCGGAAACCTACAATAATACCTCTACCGCAGCGGCCGACCGGCCTTATGTGATTATCAAAGGAGTTTACCTCGGATTCAATCCGGGGAATGCGATTGAGACCTATTACAGGATAGACTTTGTGACCGGACAGGAGAGAGAATTAGTCGATATTATGCGGAACTATTCCTATACATTCAATATAACGGAAGTCCGCCGTGAAGGGTATCTTACCCTGGATGAAGCCATCAATAATCTTCCGGTCGGATTAAGCTATGAGTTTATTCCTTCCCAAAATTTTCCGGATGAGTATTTTTTATATAAATACTACTCCTATAACGATGTTGGTTATATAGCACTGGTAAACAATGACCGGTCATTTGCTTTTTCCTCCGGTAGCTATACTAATTTTGAGTTTAAAGCTGAATATATGGGAAACACTGCGCCGCAGATCGAAGGCTATTTCTGCGATGAGAACGGGAACCAGACAAATACAGCACAATTCAATGGGGTAATCAGTGATTATTTAAGTGTGAAAAGAGCAACCATATCCGCTCTGAGGGACAATGAAACGGCCAATAATATAATGGGGTATTATAAAATATTCCTGGCCGACAATCCGGACCTTCATATGATCCTCAAATTCGAACAGGAACCTTTTACGATGAACGTTTCATACATCTCAATGGCATGTACCACCTTCCCGAATGGTGCCGCCATCGTTCCCAATCATGAGACCTACACCATACGATATTTCGGCCTCTTACCCACGAGTAAATTCCGGATCACAAAGGGATCAGCGGAAGATGCAGCCTACGAGGTTATTGAAGTGGATGATCCGGGAAATACTTCCGGCTACTCTTATTCGGACCCCTTTACAATGACTCCCAATACTTCCGGCAATTACATGAAGCTGGTAACTGAATGGTACAATCCGTATACCTCCGAATGGCTCGACTTTGCCACGTTTGAAGTCGTAGGTACCAACTACAGACATTCCACCAACTCCAGAATTTATCTGGCAGTAAACGATATGGAATATACACCCGGAGGTTACACTCCCGGAACCGGTGTCTACACCGGGTGGAGCTGGACAGAGGCACTGGGGGTCAGCCCCGATTATGAAACAACCCGGCTCTCCCTGTCTGGAGACTGGAATTCAGGCAATTATGTCCTTAGCGCTGTTACGCCTACCGGTTGCGGTGCCTACTGGGAAGGAAGTATAAACGATCCGGTGACGGGTCAGGGCAGGTGGCGAGCACCTGTAACAGGTACATTATCGGCTGCAAGAACTAACTACTTTAACACCGGTGGCTACCTCGGAATTCCTGTCGGTGCAGTGGACCTTACTGCTACTTATCTCACCTGTTCGGATGCAGCAACTACTTTCACTACAAACATTTTGACTGCTACTACTACTAACGCTCAAAAATATACAGCCCCTAACTACCGGCTACGCTGTGTAAGGTTTGTTGAGTAAGCAGGTAAAATTTAAATATCTTTCTTTTACTTACTATGAAAAGTCCTGAAACCGGAAATGGTTTCAGGACTTTTTACTTCCCACAACAAATCTTCTTTCAGAGAAGCTCCGGATTGATTATAGTTTTGGCGTTCAAGTATAAAATATGTCTACTATTTTTATTTACGGTACAAATATCCGGACCAATTCTGGAAAGATTTTGAAATCGGAAGAAAAAATCCTTCCATCCACGATTTCTATTCCTTCCTTATATCTTCCGGAAAAGATCTGTCACCGATCTTCTTGCCTGCAAAATAAACCGACAAACGGCTTTTACAAATGGATTTCATTCGTAAAAGCCGTCCTACACGC
>JAJQEE010000055.1 GCA_021201865.1 Tannerellaceae bacterium
AAAAAACTCTCTTCTGCTGAAACTTTTATCTTTGTACATTAATCCAAATCATTTAACTTATGGGAAAGAAATACAAATGCTCAGAAGAATCGAAGATCGGCCCCAGCCAAAATCCGGAGGAAAATAAGGTTGAGGAACCCGCTCTTACCTATTATGCAAGTCAATCTCCTATTTCAGAAAATCCTCTTTTTGCCGAACGTAAAGCCGAATTAATAAATGCAATTCAAAATGATGTGAAGGACGACGAGGTTTTGTCAGAACTGGAAGTTCTTACTTATACAACAATCTATGGAAAAAATGCTCCTTGTCAATACTCTGTTGAAGAATTAAAAAAAAGAATAGAAGAATCTATTAAACAAGTTGAAGAAGGGAATTACTATACACATGAAGAGGTAAAAGAAATGTTTAAGAAATGGAATTAATCTGGTCTGCAAATGCTATCGAAGATTTACGTTCTATTTACCTTTTCTACTTTTATAAAAACCACAAAGCTGCCGAAAGAATTTATACTACACTAATAAGTGAAGTAGATAGATTAGTGAATTTTCCTGATATTGGAAAAAAGGAGATTTCTTCCGATGAGGAAGAATGGAAATACCGTGCTTTGTTTGTTCGTCCTTATTATAAAGTTTTTTATAAGGTGGAAAATGAGCAAGTGATTGTAATTGCAGTATGGGATTGTAGACAGGATCCGGAGAATCTTCAACAAATTATGAAAATCACTTGAAGAATAAAGCAGAGAGTCTGTTATATATATCCTATAAGAAGTTGAATAAATATACTTTAATTAAAAAGTTTACTATTCCAAACATTTGATATAAAGTAAATAATTAGTTAGCTTTCTTTAAAGTCAGTCAACTTGAAAAGGTGATCTACTTATGAGGGTTTGAGGATCTTTTAATTCATAATATCCGGTTTGAGGGTTATCCGGAGATCATGAAAATAAAGGAAGATATTGAAATTTATGCTACTAACTCAGCATAACCGTTAACAAAAGTCTTTCGACCCTAACTGATTTCTTAGCTAGAATGGAGAGGTAGGGCTATTAACAATTGATAAATGAAAAGATCATTTCCGGCCAAAGGGGTTACAGAAAAAAGAAAAATCAATTTTTAGTGTAAAATAATCATTTTTTCAGGCAGAAGGATTTTTGTTTTTTTTGTACATTGCGTCAGTTTGGGAATGCATGTCTTACTATTTGACCTGTTACATACTAATCTATTTAAATGATTTACTACATGAAGAACGTATTATTGATTACCTCTTTGCTTCTGCTTTCTATAGGATTGCAGGCACAGAATTTCTGGGAAGATCCCACAATTGTTAATGAAGGAGTGGAAAAAGCACGTGCCACCTTTGTCCCTTACCAGCGCATGGACCAGGCCCTCACCGGAGATAAATTCAATACTCCCTACACCCACTCCCTGAATGGAACCTGGCGATTCTATTTCAGTGACCGCCCCGCGGTAAGACCGCTGGATTTTTATAAAACGGATTATTTCGAATATAACTGGGGGGATATTGAAGTTCCTTCCAACTGGGAATTGCAGGGTTATGGAGTGCCGGTGTATACTAACATTCCTTATATCTTTCCACACAATCCACCCTATCTGGATAATGAAGACCTGCCGATCGGTTCCTACCGGACCTGGTTCACTGTGCCGGAAGGATGGGATAATAAACAGATCATCCTACATTTTGAATCCATCGCCGGAGCAGCTACTGTTTGGGTGAATGGTGAACGCATCGGATATTCCAAAGCCTCTAAAACAGCAGCGGAATTTGATATTACCAATCAACTGAAACCGGGTAAGAACCTGCTGGCGGTGGAAGTTTTTAAATGGAGTGACGCCTCGTATCTGGAAGACCAGGACTTCTGGAGACTGGCCGGTATCGAACGGGATGTATTTCTGATTGCCCGTCCGAAAGTTTCTCTGGAAGATTTCTTCGTCATCTCCGATCTGGATAATTCCTATAAAAACGGGATCTTCAGCATGGATGTAAACGTACGTAATTTTAATGCACAGGCTGCCGGAAACTATTCCGTAGAAGTAGCACTGACCGAAGAATCCGGCAAAACGATCTTTAACAGAAAAGTGGCTATTCCACAGATCCCGTCTAACGGAGAACAAAAAGTCTCTTTTACTCAGAACGTAAGCAGCCCTAAACAGTGGAGTGCTGAGTTCCCGAATCTGTATGATGTACAGATCACGTTGAAAGACGGAAATGGTAAACCGGTGGAAATGACAGCCGTTAAAACCGGTTTCCGGAAGATTGAGATGAAAAACGGACAGGTATGGATCAACGGAACACCCATCATCATCAGAGGTACAAACCTCCACGAACACCATGCCACCAAAGGACATACATTGGACCAGGCAACCCGCATCAAAGATATGGAGATCATGAAACAGTTCAACCTGAACGCGATCCGTACCAGCCACTATCCGCAAAGCCCGGAATTCTATAAGTTAGCTGATAAATACGGATTTTATGTTATTGATGAAGCCAATATAGAAGTACACGGACTGGATGGTTTTGACCGTTCCCGCCACCCCTCTTTCCTGACAGAATGGTTAGGCCAGCATATGGACCGCACACAGCGTATGGTGGAAAGAGATAAGAACCATCCCTCCATTATCGGCTGGTCTACCGGAAATGAAAGTGATTTCGGACCTAACTATAAAGAAACTTATAACTGGATGAAACAACGGGACCGTACCCGTACCGTACAGTGCGAACGTGCACCGGAAGAAGAACCTTATTCTGATATTATCGCATGGATGTACACCACCCCGCAGAAATTGCAGGAATATGCAGACCGTACGGACACCAACCGTCCGTGGATCCTGTGTGAATATGCACATGCGATGGGAAACAGTACCGGAAACTTCCAGGAATACTGGGACATTATCCTGCGTTCGGATAACCTGCAGGGTGGTTTTATCTGGGACTGGGTAGACCAGGGACTATTAGCGACTGCTCCCAGCGGACGGAAATACTACTATTATGGCGGAGACCATGGTGGTGAACGTTGGGTGCATCAGGAAAACTTCAATGCCAATGGGCTGGTGGATGCGGACCGTACGGTTCACCCGGGACTCTATCAGGTGAAAAGAACCTATCAGGGGATCTATTTCCAGCCGGTGGATGTGGAAAAAGGAAAGATCGAACTGATCAATTATTATCAGTTTACCAACCTGGATTATTATGACTATGAATGGTCTTTCCAGGTGAATGACCAGGTTGTAGCCAACGGCACGTTCAAAGCCTCCGGCAAACCGGGATCCAAAGTACAGGTAACCATTCCGTTGCCGGACTATACTCCCAAGCCAGGAGAAGAGTACTTCCTGAACCTAAAAGCAACCGAAAGATATGGCACGGAATTAGTACCGGCCGGACACATTGTGGCATCAGACCAGATGTGGTTCCCGAATAGTAACTATTTCGGAAAAGAGATCACTGCTTCCGGTAGCCTGAAAGTACAGAAAGAAGAAGATGCCATTCGTTTTGAAAGCGGTAAGACAACCGGCATGATCAGTCTGAAAGACGGTCTGTTGAGAGAATATAAATATGACGGTCAACCCTTGATCACCCGTTCACCCACTCCGAATTTCTGGCGTGCTCCGATTGACAATGATTACGGCGAGTTCCTGCCTATGATCACTAACGTATGGCGTACAGCCGGAGATATGCGTGAGTTAGTACATACGGATGTGAAAGAAAGTGCAGACGGACTGACGGTAAAAGCAAACTATAAACTTAAATTTATTGATGTGAATTATTCAATCACCTATCAGGTGATGAATGACGGAGCCGTACAGATCACCGGAGCCATCGATATGGGAGCAAAGGAAATGCCGGAACTACCACGCTTCGGTATGAAAATGCAGTTGCCGGTAGCCTTTGACAATGTATCCTATTATGCCCGCGGACCATTAGAAAACTATTGGGACCGCAAGATGTCCATGTTTGTCGGCCGTTATGAATCCAAAGTGGAAGATATGGGGTTTGAATATATCCGTCCGCAGGAAAATGGAAACCGTACCTGCATGCGTACTGCTTCCTTTACGGATGACAAGGGCTTCGGATTACAGGTGGATGCGGTCAGCGAATCCCTGAATTTTACCGCCCGTCATAACCTGGATGAAGATTTCGACGCCGGATTAACAAAGAAGCAGCGACACATGTCAGATATTCACAAACAGGAAATGGTGGCTGTAAACATTGACCTGCAACAACGGGGTTTGGGTGGCGACACCAGTTGGGGAACCAAGCCATTGGATGAGTACCGGTTGATGGATAAGAAATATTCTTATACCTATCTGATCCGTCCAATCGTAAAATAATCATATATTTGTTCCGTTATAGAGAACATACATATATGATAATCTAATCTAAAAAGAAACAGTATGAAAAAGAATTTGTGGTATATACTACTTGTAGTATTTTCAATGAATTTGTTTGTAGCTTGTGGTGATGACGAGGATGATCCAACGCCAAACCCAACGCCAGATGGTATTGAATGGAAAGATGTCACCGGCGAGTATAGTGGTGGTAGTATCGCTATTAATGGAGCAAAGGTGACTGACTCTTATCGGGCGATCAAACTTTCGGAAAATACTCTTGGAAATGCGATAATCGTGTTGAAAAACGTAGTCCCTGAAAATCCGGAGATCACTTTTGAAGATGTAGAAATGAAGGAATCAGGTTCCACCTATACTTTCACAGCACAGACAACAGACGAAGCGACCGGAACTGTTATTTCCATTACCAATGGAACTTTAACTCCAGATGCTTTAACCAAAGCAACCGAGAGTTCATCCGTTGGGATTGCTGTGACAGTTACCCGTAAACTGACGGCTGATGTAGTAGGTGACTGGACATTGAAGTTACAGGCTCCTGACTTTGGAGTGATGGCTAATATTGTCTTACCGGATCCGGCAGCGAATGCTATGATTGCTCAATTACCTCCGATGATTGGCCAGTTAATTGCTAGCAAAGTAGCAGCAGTAAATATTGCTTTGGGAGAAGATGGTTCATTCGATGTGAACTGGACAACCGTAGCAGGTGAAGTGGCCGGTATTCCTGAATCAGTTTATAGCCTGATCGAACTTAGTTATTTAACTGAAGGAGATGTTTTCTATATGGCTTTAGGTAAAACAGCGATGGGACAGGATGCAAAAGCATTATTGATGGTGATGGCTTCTGCTTTCCTGACAGAAGAAGTCGCAGACACTTTGTTTGACTCTTTGCTGATAGACAGAGGCGGTTATTATCTGTTGCCTCTTAACTATAAAGTGGAAGCGGGAGAAGCTATTTTCTATTTGGCTAAGGATATGATTGTAGACTTACTGCCTGTTTTAACTCCGCTATTGCAAGGGTTGATTCCTGCGGAATATGCGGGAATGTTTGGTCCTGTTCTGCAGGCTTTACCTTACGCAGATCCGTTGGAGTTTGGTTTGGTATTTACTAAGTAACAGATTCTACAGAATATATAAAAGGAGGGTATCCCAAAAGTCTATATGCTCTTTGACAAAGTTACAGCTTGTAAGCCCGGAGGGCTTACATGTAAATAACCGCGGGTGAAACCCGTGGGGGAAAGCAACCACACACTATGAACCCCGAGGCGGGTTCAACCCTTTCAGGGTTGTTGTGGCGAGGGCTTTCGCCTACACCCCCCCGGGTGCCTACCCGGGGTTATTCACATGCAACCCCTGTCGGGGTAATTACTTATAAGTCGTAACTTTTTAATTTTCTTGTTTTACTTTTGAGACACCTCCTTTTTATTTGCATCAAAGTCTGTCCTTTAAAAACTATAGATCATCCCCATAGTCACGTTGTTCAGGTTAAATCCGAAATTGAAATCGTTGTCTTTGGTTCTCGGCTCTGTTTTAATTTTGGTATGATTGTATCCGAAATTCCCAAAGGTGGTCAATAAAGAAAATCCGTTACCGATGTTGATCATGGCTCCCGGTTTGATTCCTATAGTAAACTCAGTTAATGTAGATCCGTCTGATTTACCGAACTTAACGCCCGCTCCTCCATCTACAAAAAGAGAACCGATCGTTCCCTGCAGGAAAAGATAACGTACAAATGGATTAATTACCACGTCATGTCCTTTTGTTTTTGTTTTGACACCATTATCTCTATGGGAGATCTCCGTATGTTCATATCCTACCTTGATTGCAATACCAAATCGTTCACTCAGATAGATACCGAGCTCAGGGAGTAGGTCATAATCAGTTTGTTTTGTGTTTGTTCCGGTACCATCCAGCTTATTCTCGCTATGAGAAACTCCCAGACTACCTCCAATCCATGCTGAATAATCCTGCGCAGAGACAGAGGTTACTATTCCAAGAGCTACAGCCAAAGTAAAAATTAATCTTTTCATAATTCATTTGTTTTTGATAATGATTTTATAATTAAAATGTAAATAGTTGTTATATATAGAGTGCAGTAAAACGGTTATCTAATGAATGTTTTATGAATATTATCTAAAAAAGCTATTTCCTAAATAACAAACCTTAAAAGAAATTGTTTTCAGAATTTGTTTTGTTAAGGATTCCATATATTTACCCTATAAAGAAATAAGGTATCATATCAATGGATTGTGTAGAAATATGGAACTGAAAAGCATCGCGGTATTTTGTGGATCCGGTAGTGGGAAAGATCCTGTTTATCAGGAAAAAGCCTATGCATTGGTCCGGACATTGGCGGAAAGAAATATTCGCTTAGTCTATGGAGGATCCAATATCGGATTAATGAAGTCGGTGGCGGATGGTGCACTGGAAAAAGGAGGGAAAGTAGTCGGGGTACTGCCTCGTTTCCTTCAAAGAAGGGAACTGGCCCATTCCTGCCTGACAGAACTGATCTACGTTGATACGATGCATGAACGTAAATACCGCATGAATTTCCTGTCGGATGGAGTGATTGCCCTCCCCGGGGGATATGGTACGTTAGAGGAGTTTTTCGAAATGCTGACTTGGGCACAGTTAGGATTACATAAAAAGCCGGTGGCTATTCTGAATATCGGTGGTTTTTATGATCCCTTGTTACAAATGGTCCGTAAGATGGTAGAAGAAGGTTTCCTGAAAGAGGTCAATGAAAAGATGTTGCTTGTCAGTGATGACATGGACCAACTATTAGAAATGATGGAGACCTATCAGCCTCCGGAAGGCAAATGGATCAGCACAGATCCGAATGCGACCCTGACATCTCCCCGGGAACATAATACTAATTTCCCTCCAGCGGAAGAATAATTTTATCTCTCTACTACATGAAATTTGTCGATTTCATCTCTCATCTCTAATATTTGGTTTTATATTGCTAATTAATAATATTTTAAAGTATTAGAGATGGAAAAAAACGATCTCTAATGATCTCTCATCTATCATGCTGTCTGTTGTCCTGATTTTGGCTGATAGTTGTCATTTTTAATTTCTCTCTTAAGAGGACTTAGGGAGGCTGACCTCAAAAAGATCAGCGTTATGGTTGTCAGTTGATACTTTCTTCCCATTGATTATTCAGAGGACTTTTCATAAGAAAAGCCATCCGTAATTCATATGTCTTTATATCTGTGACACATCCCCTGCCTCTGTTGAGCTCCTCTCTACTCACCTCTTTTACAGGCCGTAGGCCTATTCTATCTTAGACCCCAGCAACGCTGGGGGTGGATAACCGAGTCTATATTACGGGCTGGAAGCCCAGCATAGTCCTATATAAACTAAAAGAATAGGGCTACCTCCGGTTCTTTTTATACTATGCTGCTCCTACAGAGCGAAATATCTTCTGTATCCCCTCACCCCCAGCGTTGCTGGGGTCTAAGATAGAATAGGCCTACGGCCTGTAAAAGAGGTGGGTAGAGAAGAGTTCGAGAGGAGAGTTTTTCCATTGCTGGCGCAGATGTTGGATATTACACTTAGCCGGACAATCCGGATTTTTTATATCCGGTTTATGAAAGAGAAATCGATTGATAGGCGGGAATTTCTTTTTTCTTCGGGAACAATTTATCGTCTCCCGTGTGGAAGTCATATGTCTCCCACGTGAGAGTTATATGACTCCCGCACGGGAGACGGAAGACTTTCACGTGGGAGACGAAGAATCAGAAGGGAAGAATCATAAAATCTCTCCCATCAAAGTGACTTTTTGCTACGTCATTCTATTTTCTGACAAATAGCTAATAATTATATGCTCTCTATTTCCCTGCCGGATAAAGTCAGATTAGCATGAAACAAATGTGTTCTTTCTGCAGGGTTATTTTTACCCAGACTCTCAAAGAGGGAATTGAGAATAACTACCATCCAATCAACTAAATAAGGGTAATAGATAGCATGAGATATGAGAGATCATTAGAGATCGTTTTTTGCATCTCTAATGCTTTAAATCATTGTTAATCAAAAACATATAACCAAATATTAGAGATGAGAGATG
The DNA here is from genome assembly GCA_021201865.1 of Tannerellaceae bacterium. Classification (GTDB taxonomy): domain Bacteria; phylum Bacteroidota; class Bacteroidia; order Bacteroidales; family Tannerellaceae; genus UBA4116. The sequence continues at coordinate 8,434 of JAJQEE010000055.1, forward strand.
AAAACAACAAATTTCATGTAGTAGAGAAGTTTTGGTATTTCTGTTCAATTTTAAGGAATGAATGAGTGATGACTTACCTGATAATCTTTACTTTTGCTGGCGTATTATTAACTTTAATAACAAACAATGAAACAAAGACGATTTTGTGAATCGAAAGTCTATCGCTTCAAGAGATTTATGCGAAAAGGCTATGGCGCATTCGCCAGTTTGCGCAAAGTGGTGAACATTGGGGTTGTCGGAGGAGCAGTGCTTACCTGTATGCATGTCTCCACTACATCTGCTCAGCAAGTCACCGGAGAAGAACAGCAAAAAGTGATGGAACAGGAACTGGATGAGGTGATGGTGACCGCCTTTCGGATCGAGACTCCTGTAAACCAGACGGCTAAGCTGGTTACAGTTATCACCAAAGAGCAGGTAGAGCGAGCGCCCGTTCAGAGTATTCAGGACCTGTTAGTGTATGTCGCTAACATGGATGTCGTCCAGCGGGGAGGACATGGCGTACAAGCCGATATTTCGATCCGGGGAGGATCTTTTGACCAGAACGCAGTACTATTGAATGGAGTAAACCTATCCAATTCCCACACAGGCCACTACAGTTTTGATATTCCCGTCAATCTTTCCGACATTGAACGTATAGAAATTATTCACGGACCTTCCGCATTAATTTACGGAGCCAGTGCTTTTTCCGGTGGGATCCATATCATCACCAAAAAGAGTGCGGACACCCGGTTGCAGGCTAACATAGAAGCTGGTATGCATAATCTCCGGGGGATGGAAATACGCGGAGCTGCTGAAATTGGAAAAACAACGAATAGCCTGTCCGCCGGCTACAACTCTTCGGAAGGCTACATAGCCAACAGTGACTATGATATCTATAATCTCTTCTGGCAAACCCATTATCAGATCAATGAAGTAAATAAACTGGATCTGAATCTGGGATTAAATGATAAAAAATATGGAGCCAACACGTTTTACTCGGCTGTCTATCCGGAACAGTATGAGCATACCCGTAGTTATGCAGGCTCTATCAAAGGGGAGTTCGGAACCCGTCTGAAAGTAATTCCGATCCTCTACTGGAACCGCCACCATGATCAGTTTGACCTGGTCCGGGGAACGGATTTCGGACGCAATTTTCACCGGAATGATACCTATGGCGCAAATCTGATCTTTACTTATCAGTCCCGCCTCGGAACCACCAGTCTGGGTGGCGAACTAAGGAAAGAGGATATCATGAGCAGTGTACTGGGTAAACCGATGGCGGAAGCTCACCGCAGATACATCATGTATGATGACCGGACCAATAGCAGTGTAGCTCTGGAACATACGGTTTCCTGGAACTGGTGGGTCGCTTCTGCCGGAGTACTGATGAATCATAATACGATTTTAAGCGGCCAATATAAATTTTACCCCTCTGTGAATGTTAGCTACCGCCCGGTAGATGAGGTCCGTTTATATACCTCCTGGAGTCGTTCTACCCGTATGCCTACTTTTACAGATCTTTATTATACGACAGAAACTCATCATGGAAATGAAGGATTACGGCCGGAAAGGTCTGAATCCTGGGATATGGGAGTAAAATACAAATCCCGGATGGTGAGTGGGTATCTCACAGGTTTCCTTTTATGGGGACGGGATATGATTGACTGGGTCAAGGAAACACCGGATGCTACCAAATGGGTCTCCTGGAATATGACAAAGATCAATACCCGGGGAATAGAAGCAGGTGTCAAATTCCGTGTTGGGGAGTTGGTTCCCCTCTCGTATATTTGCTATGTATTATATATTAAGTTGTCTTAAAGAAGAAC
>JAJQEE010000104.1 GCA_021201865.1 Tannerellaceae bacterium
GTAATTACTTATAAATCGTAACTTTTTAATTTTCTTGTTTTACTTTTGGGACACCTCCTTGTTTATATGGCTATACTTTTTTAAGCTACTAACACGGCCCTATTCCCCCTCATAAATACAGGCTCCTCCAGGATTAAAGGGAATCCCCAAAAGCCCCCTTACCACTACAACGGGCCGGATAGCCTACTCTTTATTATCCGGCATCCGGGAAACTATCCGCAGGGTGTAGAGGGTAGCGCAAGGAGGTGCCTACCTGACCACTCATAAGGTAGGCACCTAACGGAGCCAGGGTGTAGAGGGTAACAATAGTCTGTCTGTATGACGCCGGAAATACCCGTAGGACACTCACACAACAGACGTGGAAGTGTCAGATAGTCATTCCCGGGAACGGAATATTTCTTTCAGTTAAATAAAAAAGCATGGTTCATAAAAGGTAGTATACCTTTTATGAACCATGCTTTTTATTATACAGATCCGGAAGATCAGTCAAACATACTTCTGAATTTATTAAAGATCTTATCTTTAATGGATTTATTCGGTTGGAAATTGGGTGAATTATCCAATCCTCTTAGGGTCTCTTTTTCCGAAGAAGAAAGAGTTTTCGGAATATATATACTTACATTTACCAGCAGGTCACCGGTTCCATAACTATTAATTGAAGGTAACCCCTTATTACGCAAACGTAAAACTTTACCCGGTTGAGTTCCCGGCTCGATCTTCACTTTTGCTTTTCCGTCAATCGTCGGCACTTCCACCGAATCCCCTAATGCTGCCTGTGGAACAGTCAGGAGAAGATTGTATAACAGATCATTCTCATCCCGGATCAGTTCCGGATGCGGTTCTTCTTCCACCAGAATGAGTAAATCCCCGTTAATACCTCCATGACGGGCCGCATTTCCTTTTCCACTCATAGAAAGCTGCATTCCTTCTGCTACACCGGCCGGAATATTGATGGTGATTACCTCATCATCTTTTACAATGCCTTCCCCACTACAGGAAGCACATTTTTTAGTAATGATCTTTCCTTCCCCATTACAGGTCGGACAGGTAGACTGTGTCTGCATTTGTCCGAGAATTGTGTTGGTCACACGGGTCACCACACCACTTCCGCGACAGGTGTCACAGGTGGCAGTGCTGTTGCTATCTTCCACTCCACTACCATTACATTGGGAACAGGAAACATATTTTTTGACTTTGATCTTTTTCTCTACTCCTGTAGCGATCTCTTTCAAGGTGAGTTTCACCTTCACCCGAAGATCTGAGCCACGGTTTACCCGGCGTCCGCCACGGGATCCGCCAAAGCCGCTAAAACCACCGAAACCACCAAAATGTCCACCGAAGATATCACCAAACTGGGAGAAAATATCTTCCATGGACATGCCACCGCCGAAGCCTCCCTGAGATGCTCCTCCGACCCCGGCGTGACCAAACTGGTCATAACGCTGACGTTTCTGGGGATCACTTAATACATCATAAGCTTCTGCAGCCTCTTTAAATTTTTCTTCGGCATGCTTATCATCCGGATTCTTATCTGGGTGAAATTCGATTGCCTTCTTTCGATAAGCTTTTTTTATCTCATCTGCCGACGCATTCTTTTCAACACCCAGCACTTCATAATAATCCCTTTTAGCCATTTCTTTGTTATTTGCTTGCTCTTGTTTCTTTGTTTTTTCTTTACATTTTATTCTCCAACGACTACTTTGGCATGCCGGAGAACTTTATCATACAGCATGTAACCTGTTTGTACGGAATCGACCACTTTTCCCTTCAACTCAGGTTCCGGTGCCGGAATTGCAGCAATTGCTTCAAACAGTTCCGTATCGAACGGTTTACCAATTGCATCCATCGGCTTTACACCTTGTTGTGAAAGATAAGAAATAAATTTATTGTAGATCAGTTCTACCCCTTCTTTGACAGCGTTAATATCTTCTGCTGTCCGGATGTTCTGCAAAGCTCTTTCAAAATCATCGATCACGGGAAGAAGATTACTCAACGCGGTTTCACCCCCACTCTTGATCAGTTCTGCCTTTTCCCGCAACGTGCGTTTCCGGTAATTATCGTACTCCGCCATCAAACGTAAATGAGAATCATTTAACTCATCATATTTACTTTTTAACGTTTCCAGGTCATCCGACACATTGTCAGTTGCTTCACATTCCTGTGACGCATTTTCCTGTTCTTCCTGCAAATTTGTCTGAGCTTCTGCGTCAGTATGTACGTTTGTTTCAGTCGTTTCACAACCGTCTTTCACTTCTATATTCTTCATAATCTATTTATATTTTTTCTTTATTAGCTCACAATAAGAAACATACAGCGACTTTCTTATGTTCACTGCACGCTATGTGCTTATGGATCAATTCCAACAATTCAATAAAAGCCTATCAAATATATTGCCAAATTTTCCCCGGCTGCGAAAATATCCCTACCTTTGTATATACGTTTGCTTACAACTTAACTTTTTACTAAAAATATGAAGAAGATAATTTTGTCAATGGTATTCCTGTTGACATCTTTTGCAATATTCGCACAAAGCCAGAACGATTTAGTATGCCGTTTAGGATTTGATTATGAAATAAGCTTATCTCCAAACTGGGGAAAAGGAAAACCGGTCATAACTTCTGTCTATCCATATTCTTCTGCCGAACAAGCCGGATTGAAAGTATATGATGTGATTGAAGCGATCGACGGTACTCCCGTCACAGATCTCTCCATCGAAGAAATAGCATTAAAAATGAATCTGGCCGGGAAAGATGCTGTCACATTTACCGTTTCCAATCTGGCGACAGCCACTAAAAAGGTGGCAGTCAAAAAAGAATGTAAACCGGTGAATGCAATCACAGAAGATCAGTTGGCAGTCGCTTTTGCCATGTATAGCCTGGAAACTACCAGCCAGCGGACATTTACCTGTCCGTTCACGACGACTGTCACTCTCGAAGCAGTGGATTTTGCCCGGTTCAGAACATTTGCTTTTTCTGCAGTAGAGGATAACAATATGCTGGAAGTCACGATCAATGACTGTATTGAAAAAGAACTGATCAAAAAAGGAATGACGAAGGATCCTGTCTCTCCGGACATACTGATCCGGACGTTCTATTATTTTGATAAAAATCCGAACTATAAGGGCAGAAGTATGGTTGTAGTGGAAAGTGATCCGGTATACAGATATGATTTTACTCAGAAAAGAATGGTTCAATTTCCGTTTTTACATCCTGCGACTTCCGAAGCGGAAGCAGAATATCTGTTACAGTTAGGTTTCCGTTTTATTGACCAGAAAGTCAATCCGGGAAGGATATTATGGGAGTGCGAATCCAATGAATTACTTGAAAAAGCATTCAGACTGGAAGAATATGCCCGTAATCATATCCCTTTAATGTGCATGCAATATCCTTATGTAAAATATGGACGGAATGTTCCTTTTAAAGTAAACCAGACCATCTATAATTACACAGGGATCAGCTATGATATTGATCGTCTGGAATATGTCGCAGATGTAGATCGCAACTCCCCTGCTTATGCAGCAGGCGTACGTCCCCGTGACATCATTGAAAAAATAGACGGCCACAAAATGAACCGCTCCGCAGAAGAATTCTCTGCCGCCTACCGGGAGTTTATCTCCACCACCATGAAATACCGGGATCCATCTACTATTTTCACGGATGCGAACGGATTTAAAAAGTGCATGTTCTGGGATAAATTCCATTATACCCAGGTTGCGGACATTTTACAGAACTCACGTAGCAAAGCTCCCTTTGCTTACTTATATTATTATGCTCCTTATGTGAATCCGGCCGGTACAAATGCCAGTACCTTCCAGATTAAAAGGGGTAGAAACAACATGGAACTGATCATCCGTCCAACTGTACGAACAGAACTGACGGTTGAGATTAATTGAAAATGATATATCCACAAAATTTTGAACAGAAAACGGATTTTGATAAAGTCCGCCAATTAATAAGCGAAAAGTGTTTAAGCCCCCTGGGCAAAGAGAAAGTGTCAGAGATGAAGTTCTCTCCGGAATTTCATCAGGTGACCGAATGGTTGAACCAGACAGAAGAATTTGTCCGGATATTACATGGTGAAGATGAATTTCCTTCCGCCTATTTTTTCGATGTCCGTTATTCCCTGAAAAGAATACGTCCCGAAGGAACCCATCTGGATGAAAGAGAGTTGTTTGATTTGAAACGCTCTTTGCAAACGATTAACGATATGGTTCGTTTTTTCCGTCCGGCAGAGGGAGAAGAGATTCTTTATCCTTCCCTTACCGCACTGGCCGGTGATATTTCCGTATTTCCACAATTGACAGGAAAAATAGATACGATCCTCGATAAATTTGGGCATGTCAAAGACAATGCCTCCCCTACTCTTTCCCAGATCCGGAAAGAACTGGCTGTTACCATGAGTGGAATTTCCCGCAGCCTGAACTCTATTCTTCGTTCCGCCCAGGCAGAAGGAATCGTAGATAAGGATGTCACTCCGACCATGCGTGACGGTCGTTTGATGATCCCGGTCGTTCCGGCTTTCAAACGAAAAATAAAAGGAATCGTTCATGATGAGTCTGCCAGTGGAAAAACCGTATTTATCGAACCGGAAGTAGTGGTGGAAGCCAACAACCGTATACGGGAACTGGAAGGAGATGAACGGCGGGAAATCATGCGTATCCTGACAGACTTTACGAACATTGTGCGTCCGATGGTTCCGGAAATCCTACAGTCTTACGAGTTTATGGCAGCGATTGATTTCATTCGGGCCAAAGCTCTTTTTGCAGGACAGATTAACGGCATACGGCCGGTTGTTGAAGATGTACAGCAAATTGACTGGTATCATGCCGTCCATCCGATCCTGTTCCTTTCGCTGCAAAAACAGAATAAAGAGGTCATACCACTGGATATCATCCTGGACGAACAAAAACGAATCCTGTTAATATCCGGTCCGAATGCCGGAGGGAAATCCGTTTGTCTGAAAACGGTCGGACTTCTCCAGTATATGTTACAATGTGGCTTACTGATCCCCGTGTATGAAAATTCCCGTGTGGGTATTTTTTCTAACATATTCATAGATATAGGAGACGAACAGAGTATTGATAACGATCTGAGTACCTATAGTTCTCATCTGATCAATATGAAATTCTTCCTGCGCAACTGCGATGAAAAAACGATTCTCCTGATTGACGAGTTTGGTAGCGGTACGGAACCCCAGATCGGGGGTGCGATCGCACAGGCTTTATTAGACCGCTTTAACCGGAAGAAGAGTTTCGGAGTAATTACCACGCACTATCAAAATCTGAAACACTTTGCAGAAGATACTCCGGGAATCATAAATGGTGCCATGTTATATGACCGCCATCTGATGCAACCTCTCTTCAAATTAGCGATCGGTAATCCCGGTAGCTCCTTTGCCGTAGAGATCGCCCGCAAAATCGGGCTGCCAGATGACCTGATTGCAGCGGCTTCTTCTATCGTCGGTTCTGATTATATCAATATGGACAAATACCTGCAGGATATTGTCCGGGATAAACGCTACTGGGAGACGAAACGCCAGAATATCCGCCAGCAGGAGAAACGACTGGAAGAAATAACCGGCCGTTACGAAACAGATCTGAAGACAGTAGACAAACAACGGAAAGAGATCATGCGGGAAGCAAAAGCGGAAGCGGAGCGGATCATTTCCGAAGCAAATGCCCGTATTGAGAATACCATCCGTAGTATCAAAGAAGCACAGGCAGAAAAGGAACAGACCAAACTGGTCCGTAAAGCACTGGATGACTTCAAAGCCTCTGTGCTTTCTGCAGAAGAAGCAGATGCCAAAATCACCCGTAAAATGGAAAAGCTGAAAGAAAGACAGGAAAGAAAGAAGAAAAAACAATCTTCCGGGGAGTCTTCCACAAAGGTTTTCAACAAAGAGGTGATCGAAGTAGGGGATCATGTAAGACTTAAAGGCCAGCAGTCAGCCGGAACGGTTATGGAACTGGATGGTAAAGAAGCAGTGGTTGCTTTCGGTATGATCAAAAGTACGGTTAAACTGGATAAACTGGAAAAGGTAAGCAAAGGACAGATCAAAAAAGAGATGAAGAAAAGCACCTTTATCAGTAGCCAGACAACAGATGATATGCGGGAAAAGAAACTAAACTTCAAACAGGAGTTAGATGTGCGCGGGATGCGGGGTGATGAGGCCCTTCAGGCAGTAACCTATTTCGTAGATGATGCGATCCTCGTCGGAGTTTCTCCTGTCCGTATTCTGCATGGTACAGGTAGTGGTATTCTTCGTCAGTTGATCCGGGACTATCTCCGGACAGTACCGGGCGTCCGCCACTACCACGATGAACATGTTCAATTCGGTGGAGCCGGAATTACCGTAGTAGAATTGGATTAACACATTGTGTTTCTCACGCAAGCGGGGATCGTACGAATAAATGTATGAAAACGATCGCTTCTCATGCGATTCATACCTGCGTGGCAAACAAGGGATGTAGAGGAGAACTTTTGTTTCCCCACTTTACTTTTCCATCTGTAGGTGTGGTTATTAAAAGAGAAACCTGTACCTTTGTGTTTCGATTTGTAATGAAATTTAATTTTATATCTTCAATAGATTAATATATGTACAGGACTAACACGTGTGGAGAATTGCAGTTAGCAAACGTTGATCAGACGGTAACTTTAGCCGGATGGGTACAAAAAACCCGCAAAATGAGTGGTATGACCTTTGTGGATATCCGCGACCGTTACGGAGTGACACAATTGGTTTTCAACCAGGAAACAGATGCTGACCTTTGGGAAAAGTCAAACAAACTGGGACGTGAATATGTGATTCAGGTAACTGGTGTGGTAAAAGAACGTTCAAATAAAAACCCGAACATTCCTACCGGAGAGATCGAGATTATCGTTTCCCAGCTAAATATCCTGAATGCTTCAGTTACCCCTCCTTTTACTATTGAAGATGAAACTGATGGAGGTGATGATATCCGTATGAAATACCGTTATCTGGATTTACGCCGCAATAGTGTTCGTGCAAATCTGGAAATGCGTCATAAAATGACGATCGAAGTACGCAGCTATCTGGACAAACAGGACTTTATGGAAGTGGAAACTCCCGTATTGATCAGTTCCACTCCGGAAGGAGCACGTGACTTTATCGTTCCATCCCGTCTGAGTCCGGGACAGTTCTATGCACTTCCCCAATCTCCTCAAACTTTTAAACAATTGTTGATGGTTTCGGGATTTGACCGTTATTTCCAGATTGTGAAATGTTTCCGGGACGAAGACCTGCGTGCAGACCGTCAACCGGAGTTTACACAGATTGACTGTGAAATGAGTTTCGTGGAACAGGAAGATATTCTGAACACCTTTGAAGGATTATCCAAACACCTGTTCAAAACGATCCGTGGAATTGATATTACCGAACCATTCGAACGCATTACCTGGCATGATGCTATGAAATATTACGGATCCGATAAACCGGATACCCGTTTCGATATGAAGTTCGTGGAATTGATGGATATTATGAAAGGGCATGGTTTCCCTGTATTTGATAGTGCTGCTTACATCGGCGGTATCTGTGCAGAAGGGGCAGCCTCTTATACCCGTAAACAGTTAGACGCACTGACAGATTTTGTTAAACGTCCTCAGATCGGAGCCAAAGGATTAGTATATGCACGAGTGGAAGCAGACGGAAACGTCAAATCCAGCGTGGATAAATTCTACTCACAGGAGGTGCTGCAACAGCTGAAAGAAGCATTCCAGGCAAAACCGGGTGACCTGATCCTGGTCCTGTCCGGAGAGGATATAATGAAAACACGTAAACAGTTGAACGAGCTTCGTCTGGAAGTGGGAAGCCAGTTAGGTTTGCGTGATAAAAACACATTCAGCTGCCTGTGGGTGGTTGATTTTCCTCTGTTTGAGTGGAGTGAAGAGGATCAACGTTTTTATGCGATGCACCATCCGTTCACAGCTCCAAAACCGGAAGATATTGCTCTATTGGATAGTGATCCGGGGGCTGTTCGTGCCAATGCGTATGATATGGTGATCAACGGCGTGGAAGTAGGCGGAGGATCTATCCGTATCCATGACAGTGGACTTCAGAATAAGATGTTCCAGCTATTAGGTTTCACTGAAGAACGTGCACAGGAGCAGTTTGGCTTCCTGATGGATGCATTTAAATATGGTGCGCCTCCTCATGGTGGTATCGCTTACGGTCTGGACCGGATGGTATCCCTGTTTGCCGGCCTGGATTCGATCCGTGACTGCATCGCATTCCCGAAAAATAACTCAGGACGTGATGTTATGATCGATGCGCCCTCCAATGTAGATCCGGATCAACTTAATGAACTTCATCTTGTTATTCATACAGAGGAATGAACGAAAGTTTAAGTTTTAAACTTTCCTTGCTTTGAATTCTAAGAAAGTATGCTAAAAATAAAGGATATAATAAAAGAGATCGAACGATTTGCGCCGCTTCCGCTACAGGAAAGCTACGACAATTCAGGCGTTCAGGCCGGGGATGTAAATCAGGTCGCAACGGCAGCTCTCATCTGTTTGGATGTAACGGAAGAGGTCATTGACGAAGCGATCGATACGGATTGCAATCTGATCATTTCTCATCATCCTTTAGTTTTCAAGCCTTTTAAATCACTTACAGGAAAAACCTACATAGAACGTTGTATGATCAAAGCCTGTAAGCATGATTTAGTGATCTATTCCGCACATACGAATCTGGATAATGCACCGGACGGTGTAAGCTTCCAACTCGCAGAACTCTTAGGACTACAGAATGTACGTATTTTAAGTCCTCAGAAAAACTCCCTGCTGAAGCTGGTCACTTTTGTACCTTCAGCCTATGCTGAAACAGTACGGAACGCCCTTTTCACTGCTGGCGCCGGGCACATCGGGAATTATGATTCCTGTAGTTTCAACCTGCAAGGCGAAGGGACATTCCGGGCACAGGAACAAACCAAACCTTTTGTGGGTGAAATCGGTGAACTTCATACGGAAGATGAAGTCCGGATTGAAACCATATTGCCTGCCTTCCGGAAAGCTACCGTAACCCGGGCGCTTCTCTCTGTGCATCCGTATGAAGAACCGGCGTTTGATCTCTATCCGCTACAGAATGACTGGAGTATGGCCGGATCAGGCGTTGTTGGAGAACTACCGGAGAAAGAGGACGAACTAAGTTTCCTCCACCGGCTGAAAGAGATCCTGAACGTAGAATGTATCAAACACTCACCTTTTACCGGAAAACCTATCCGTGAAGTCGCTCTTTGTGGCGGTAGCGGAACTTTCCTGATCCGTGACGCCATTGCCTATGGTGCGGACGTGTTTATTACAGGGGAAGCGAAATACAATGATTTTTACGACGTAGAGAACCAGATTTTACTGGCAACCGTAGGGCATTATGAGTCAGAGATATGTACAAAAGAGATCTTTTATAACATAATATCAAAAAAATTCCCTACCTTTGCGGTACATTTTTCGAATGTTAATTCAAACCCGGTAAATTATTTATAAGAATGGCTACAAAAAAAGTATCCGCTGAAAAAGAATATACAGTTGAAGAAAAACTTTCTACCCTGTATCAGCTTCAGACGATGATGTCTGATATAGATAAGATCAAAACGCTTCGCGGGGAACTGCCTTTGGAGGTTCAGGACCTGGAAGATGAGATCGCAGGTTTGGAAACACGTCTTCACAACTACCAGACAGAAATCAAAGATTTTGAAACTGCTGTGGTAGACCAGAAAAATAAGATCGTTGAGTCAACCGCTTTGATTGAAAGATACAAAGGCCAGTTGGATAACGTTCGTAACAACCGTGAATTTGATAACCTTTCCAAAGAAATTGAATTCCAGGGACTGGAAATTGAATTCTCAGAAAAGAAGATCCGTGAATTCGGAGAATCAGTCACTTCAAAGAAAGCAGAAATTGAACGCCTGACAGAAACACTGGAAGGAAGAAAAGCTGATTTGGTTCAGAAAAGAAATGAACTGGAAGAAATCGTTTCCGAAACAAAACAGAAAGAAGAAAAACTGCGCGAAAAAGCTAAAAAGCTGGAAGGAACGGTTGAACCTCGTCTGCTTAGTGCTTTCAAACGGATCCGTAAAGGAGCAAGAAA
>JAJQEE010000070.1 GCA_021201865.1 Tannerellaceae bacterium
TCTGGCAGTTGCTACTACGTTGTATCCCTGTGTAAGGGCTTCTTTTACGATGGCGGCTCCCAGTCCTTTATTTCCTCCGGTTATAAACCAGACTTTATTTTCTGTTTTCATATTTTTTTCTTTTACTTTATTTGGATGTTTTTACCCATTCTTCTATTTGTTTGTCTGCTTTGTTTACGTTGTCGCCACGGATAGCCATTCCTTTCAGGACGTTGGCACCGGGAACTGTTTTTTGGATGTCCTGTACGCTGCTACCCAGTCCACTGCCTTCGTGGGTGCAGAAGGGAATGATTGTCTTTCCGCTGAGGTCGTAGGATTCAAGGAAGGTGAATATAGCCATCGGACAGGTGCCCCACCAGTTGGGATAGCCGAGGTAGATGATGTCGTATTGCTCTATGTTTTCTATTTTTTCTGTTAGTTCGGGCCGGGCATTACTGTCAAGTTCTGATTTGGCCACTTCGGTTGTTTGGGTGTAATCTACCGGATAGGGTTTGACGGTTTCTATACGGAAGATGTCGCTTCCGGTGAGTGTCTGGATTTTTCCGGCTACTACTTCGGTGTTGCCTACTTTGAGGTCTACGATGTTGCCATTGAGGTAGTTGTTGCCCCGGCGGGAGTAATAGACGATGAGGCTTTTTTTGTTTGTTTCCGGTGTTTGTGCCTGTACTGTTGTTATCATGCTGATAAATGTTATTAATAAAAGGATTGTTTTCATATTCCTTCTGTTTTTATATCACAAAGGAAAGGAGAAGGGAGCAGGACAACTATTTTAAATCAAGCTATTACTTGTTCAAATCAAACAATAAGGAAAAATTCTACTCTTTATTTTCAGGCGGTTTGCATCAGACGGTGTTCTGAGGGGGATACGCCTGTATGTTTTTTGATGAAGTTGCTGAAGGAGGCCGGTTCTTCAAATCCGAGTGCGAAGGCTATTTCGGATATGGAGTAGTTGCTGCGTTGGAGTAGCTGGACAGCTTCCTGTGTGATGCGGTTGTTGATAAGTGCCGAAGTGGTGCGTCCGGTAGCTGCCTTGATGACCCGGTTGAGATGGTTTACATGTACCGATAGGCGATTGGCAAAATCAGTGGGTGTTTTTAATCCTAACCCTTTTTCCGGAATTTCAATGGGAAATTGCCGTTCCAACAGGGCAAGGAAGAGTTCGGCTATGCGTTGTCCGGCATTTTTATTGGGTGTGTATTGGCTGGTGGCCTGTACTTTCATAGCTTCGTGTACGAGCAGGTGCAGGTAGCAACGTATCATGTCGTTTTTCTGTGTGTAGCCTGACCCGATGGCCTCCTGTATTTTTGCAAATATATCCTGTATATTTTGAATATTTACCTCATCCAGAAAATAGATTCTTTCTTTTGACATATCGAATAAGGGAGTATCAAGAAGAGGTGAGGTAGTTCCACCCGCTGTAATGAATAGTTCGTTAAAGATGCAGTACGCTCCTTCTACTGTTCCTAATTCCAGTGCTTCCCACGCATACGGGATAAGGGGGTTGGAGAAAAGAAGTGCGGGACGGTCTACCATAATCCATCTGTCGGCATAGTAGAGTTTTCCTTTTTCTGTTACAAGGGCTATTTTGTAGAAATCTCTGTAACTAAAAGATACTTTTCCGATGTTGCACCGGCTGGGCTGCAGGTCAAAGAATTCTTTTCCTTTCGTATGTGCCGGACCTTTGCGGTTAATGCGCTGGTAAAATTCTGCAATACTTTCTATCATATCTGTTTATGTGTTTTACAAATATATGAAAATAACCCTTTTCCGGTTCTTTTTTGTTTCTCAAAAGGATAAATAGGGGATTGAAAGCGGTAAAAGAAGTAGAAAACGTATGGATTAAAAGTGAGTAATCATTCTGTTGTTTGCGGAGTTGGTTTACTTTTGAACGTCAGCAACGAGTGATAAAGGAGTTCTGGAAGCATTTATTGTAATGTTATCAAAGTTCTCCAGCATGTTAGTTTCAACATACACAATTTGGATTTTTGTCGATCTAACAAATTGCGAGATCGGTGGATGGTAATTTTTTTACTAATAAACCATCATATTACCCACAAAAGATTCTATTATCTTTTGTGGGTTTACTTTTATAACCATCCTAAATAGATAGTGTTGCTCTATACCACTTCCGTAAACCGGTGGGTAGGTTGTGGGCGACCGGGTTGCAGATAGCGCCAGGCGATGATCTCGGGCGTGTATTTGTCTGCGATGAGTTGGTCGATGGTTTCGCGAACGATCTGGTCGAGGTTTTCCGGGCTGGTTTCTACACGGGCGTTGACAATCAGGCGGATTTCTTCGCTTTCTCCGGCAGAGCCTCGCAGGGATAGGGTTTCACTATGGCCGGTGATGTTGCCAACGATGTATTGTTTGCCATTTTCGGAAATGATCTTTACGTGTCCTACGGAGTAACCTTCGCTGTCGAATTTGTTGGCCAGGTTGGTTACCAGTTGGCGGGTGAATGTGTCCCAGTCTGTTTTTTCTCCTTTCAGATGAAGGGTTCCATTTAACCAGCCCAATACGGCTTCCCCGTTGGCGTATATGTCGTAGTCCATATCTACTAAACGCTTTCCGGCATCGTTGCGGTTGCATACTTCTTCAAGCCATTCGTCGATGCCGGTTCCGTCAACAACACTGATGGTACGGATTGTTGCGGATGGGTATTCTGCTGCTGTTTGCCGGGTCAATTCTTCCAACTCTTCTGTTGTAAGCAAATCGGTTTTACTGATCAGGATCATATCGCTTTCTTCCAGTTGCTTATGATAGATGTAGGCTGCATCGGGATGCAGACCTGCGTTTTCTCCGGCCAGTATGGATCGCAGCCGGGTGGGATCTGCCAGTACGGTAAGGGGGGGGAGACCTGTAGTTCACGGTTCCAGTATTGTTTCAGCGGTTGCATGATCGTTGCGGAGAGGTCGGCACAGCTTCCTACCGGTTCGGCAATAATGACATCGGCCGAAACGTCTTCCCGGATCTTTTGGATAGCTTCTGTGAAGCCGTTGAAGTTACAGCAAAAACAGCTTCCACTTACTTCGGCTACCTGCAGATTGCTCAGGGAGAGCAGGGCGCTATCTACTAACTCAGGTGCCTGGTCATTGGTGATCAGACCTACATTTAATCCCTGCTTCATTAAACGTTGAGCAGCTTCCCACAATAAAGTTGTTTTGCTAGCGCCGAGAAATCCTCCGGCTAAAATAAGTCTTGTTGTTTTCATATTTTTTTATTTAAAGGAGATATTTTAAGTTTCATGTTCCATGTTCCAAATTTTAAGTTTAACCTTGAACTTTGAACCTTGAACTTTAAATTTTTTTCTATTTTTCGCAATCGCAATTGGTTGAGGTTTTCTTCATGACCGGTTCGAGTACGTATACGAAGAACAGGGCGGCGATTATTCCTCCCAGGATAGGGCCGAGGATATAGACGAAGAAGAAGCCTCCGTTACTGTCCGGGAATGCTGCCTGTCCCCATCCGGTAATCCATGCTACTAAGCGGGGACCCAGATCTCTTGCCGGGTTTAGCCCTGCTTGTGTCAGGGGGGGGCGATCAGGCAGATGATGGAGGTAACGGTTAGTCCGATGAAAACGGGTGCCATGGTGTCACTGGGGCGTCCTACGTTACATCCTTCCGTCAGGGAGAAGATCAGCAGTACGAGCAGGAAGGTACCGAATGCTTCCGCCAGGATGGCTAACGGCATTGTTACGACTGCGCTGGTGCCGGGGTTGGGATAGTATTCTCCAAACATCCGGGCGGTATCGACGGATGCAGCTGTACCCCGTACTATTCCATTCGTAACTTCATAAGATTCGATGGATGGGGAGAAGAGTAGATAGATCATGAGCCCTACCATAAATGCTCCGGCTAATTGGGCTGTCAGGTAGGAGGGGAGCTTGCGGGCTTTCATCCGTTTGCTGACTACCATAGCAATGGAAACTGCCGGATTGAGATGTGCACAGGAGAGGTGCCGGGTCAGGTAGATAGCCAGCATAACACCGAATCCCCAGGCCACACCTATTTGCAGGATGCTGTTGTATTCACCAAATAAAACGGCAACGGCAACAGATCCGCAACCAAAAAGCACCAGGATAAATGTTCCTACTAGTTCTCCTAAAAATTCTTTCGTATTCATAGGCTTTTTTTTAAAGTATAGTTTAATTTGTTTATTGGATTATTTTTACTGTTTATGCTTTACCAGCTGAATCCGACATTTACACCAATCGTATGGTATTTGTCTCCTGCAAATGTTTCAGCATACCGGTAATTGGGAGCAATGGCTAATTGCCTGATAGGGTAATATTCAAAACCTGTTACCAGGGCATTTTTATGAGCAATGGATGTCCAGCCATATCTTATTCCGTCAGCTGTTTGGGTATCTACATAATCGTACCGGCCGAACCATCCGAGTTTCTGACTAAGAGGTAATCCTCCGTAGACCGAAAAGCCATAATAATCACAGCCATCTACAAATTCCCGGTTCATCTGATAATTATATTCTATTCCCAGTGAGAATTGTTCATCACTGTAGCCTGCAAAAATAGCTGCTGTTTTCTGATCTGTGAAAGATACTTTTGCCTCTGCATCCAATTCGGGACGGAGATCCTGGCTGTCACTATATAGATCTGCATACGCCCGGAAGGTCAGTTCTTTCGTTGGTTTCAATGTGATCCCCAGACCGTATTTGTAGGAATTATTGTTATTTATATTCAGGGTTCCTTCGCCATTGGTGATCGCAAAATCTGCATTCAGCCAGTCGGTAAAGTGATACCGAGCTTTGATCCCGAGATCAGAGTCATGGCCGAAACCATAGCGGTCCTGAAACGATTTTTCAATATATCTCCGTCCCCAGAATGCTTCCTGTACTTCAAACTGGGAAAGGTAGATCAGACCACCACTCAATTCTAACTTCTGATAGGTCCATTCCAGCATGGCGTAATGGAAATAGGTACTACGGTTTCCGTTGTGGAGGGTGTTAATGTCCAGCACAACGGTAGCTTTTAAATCTTTGAGTACCTGATATTCATAGCCCAGACGGGAGCGGGTCAGGTTGAAACCTGATACATCATTATGTGTACCCAGTCCTGCTGTGTAATCACCAAACAGTACGATAATCGGTTTACCGGTACCTGCTTCTTGTGCGGTTACAGAAATCAGGTTAAGGAGCATGAACAGAGTAAAAATTCCGGCTTTTTTCATTGTTAATTTGTTTTCCGTTTTTATTTTTATTTCATTAGTGTATAAATTTTTGAGCATACCATTCCCACTCCGGTAGTTAAGCTTTTGCGTTATTTACCTGGAAACAAGGACTATAAAAGAGATTGTTTTTTTATTCTTTCAGACATTCACCCGCTACTTCAATAGCGTCTGCTACTATTTGCGGGCATAGTGTCGTGAGTTTACCGGATGCAAGTATTTGTTCCATGTCTTCCGGGAATTTATATCCCAGAAGCTTTTCACATACAATAGAACCCTGCTTTTCCTGAAAACGGGTATTGAACTCGGCTATTTTGCCAATTGTTTGCTGTTTTTCCTGAGTAGCTCCCGGAGTAGAGTGACCGTATTTCATTCCTAACGCCATATACGCTCCGGCAACCGCACCACATACATGGCCTCCCCACATGCCTCCACCGAAACAGGCGGATACTTTTTTTGCGGTTTGTTCGTCTGCAAGGGAGTGTTTATCACATAGATGTGTCAGGACTACTTGTGAACAGTCAAATCCCTGGGAGAATTGTTGGAGTATTTGTTCTTTTTCCATCAGGTATTATTTAAAATTATGATTGGGTTGATATCCAAAATCTTTTAGCATATCCCAGGCGACAGCAGGACTGAATCCCCGGCTTTTTTCTGTGTGACTGGCCGTATCGCGTGGATTGGCACCTATTTCTGCATATAACTGATTGACACCGGCCAGCATAGCTACCTGCATCGGTTCATGTACATTCATTGCCCGGGAGGGTTTTACGGTCAGGTTGGTTACGGCTACGATTTTTGTCAGTTCAGCCGGGGTGATCTGTCCTCTTTCATATAGAGGTGTGCCTTTTACTGCTACTCTCCGCATGGCTGCCATTACGTCTACCTGCAATTCCCGGGCCCGCAGAATTTCTTCTGCCAGCTCTTCGTATGTATGTTCGGGGCCGATGGGTTCGATGCAATAGTAGAGTTCCAGTCCGGCTTCTTTGATCGCCTGAAGGGTTTCCTGTCTCTCTTCCGGAGTGGCTTCTGTGTCGATTCCTTCTCCCAGGCGATTGATATGGTAAGCACCTGTAAAACCGGCTTCTTTCAGTTTCCGGGCAGTTTCTATTCCAAAGTCTCCGATGTTGGCAACCAGTTTTTGGTCACTCCGTAAAAGTGGTCTCACAGTTTTACCGGTACGGATTATTTTTTCCTGTGGATAGTCGGCTGTAGTCATCAGGAAGAAATCGTCGAAGTATTCCTGTTGAAGGGCTGTCAGCATTTCACAGATCTCTTCCGGGCTCTTTTCCCAGCGGGAATCCATCGAAAAATGGCTGGCTCCCATAGAACAGAATTTACAGTTAACGGAGCAGGGTTCTGCATTGATCCCTATCTGTGTAAAAACATATCCGTTATGACCGAACTTCCGGCGGGAAAGAGCATTCGAAGCAGCAAGCAATTCATAAAAGGAATTACTTTGCGTATCCAACCGAAGAAGTTCAATTATCTCAGCTTCCGACAATTCAAAGTTTTCCGTTTTTATTTTTTGTAATATTTTCATGAGGTGTTCAAAGTTTAATGTTCGTTACTAGTTCCCCGCGTAGGCGGGGATCGCAGAAGAAGGGACGGTTTTTGTACTACTAACCAGTTGAAACGGGCGGTTTTTATGCGGTCCCCGCCTGCGCGGGGAACTCCGTCTTTTTATTCTGTTTTTTATATAATTGATAATCAATCTTTTTTATTGAAGGGGATTTCCGGATTCCCGCCTGCCTAAGTATAAGGATCTGTGATCCGCTTAAAATACATATCGTTCTATTTAAAAGGATTTATGTATTACGGATCCGAAGATCCTTATACTCCTGTTAGTCGGGGATCCGGAGATCCCCTCCGACTAAAAGTTTAAAGTTCAAGGTTTGAACATGTAACTTTGAACTTTGAACATGAAACCTTAAACTCATTTAATCCTGTACGCCATCAGCGCGTTGCCGTGGCGGATATATAGGATGCCCTGATCGATGACCGGGTGTGCCCAGTGAGGGCCTTCCCCTTGAGTGATACGGAATTCGCTGATCACATCGAATTTTTCGGGTGTCGGATTGACTAAGCCTACAGTTCCGCGGCGCTCGTCATAACAGTAGAGTAGGCCGTCAGCAGATATGACTGAACCTTTACTTTTTCCGCCGCTCCATGCCATGTCGTATCGGGTTTCCCCGGTTTCCCAATCCACAGCTATCCAGTTACCCTGCGTGTTGTTGATCCAGTTAGAGCCGTAAAGGATTCCGTCAACCAGTACATACCCTCCGATATGGGTATCAAAATCATCATTCCGCCAGATGACTTCGTAATCTGTTGCTTCCTCATTGAGTTGCAACTGGAAAGAGCCCATATTATATCCAAAAGAGAAAAAAAGACGTCCGTCTTTATAGATGGGAGTATTAGGAGCAATCTTTTCACCTTTCTTTTCCTTACCCCAATCTTCAAATTTCCATTCGATGTTTCCGTTTTCCGCATTCACACCAAACACATGTTCACCCCCGGCTGCGATGATTTGCTTTTTCCCATGATGGTTAATCAATAGGGGGGATACATAACTGCCATGTTCACCTAATGCCGGACTTTTCCAGATTACTTCTCCGGTTTGTGCATGGAGCGCTACCATCATCGTCTGGTTACCCCCCCCGGTGTATAGATCAGTTTATTATCAAAGAGCAACGGACATTCAGAGGTTCCCCATGTGCCGGTTTTACGTTCAAAAGTAACGTCTCCATCAATATTCCAGAGTATATCACCATTGTCTGTATTTATACAAACAATTTCACCTGCTCCGCTGATCACATACGCTTTGTTTCCTTCAATAGCGGGTGTAGTACGTGTTTCCGGATAGGTATCTTTCCACGGGCTTCCGTAGGTGATTTCATATATTTTCTCTCCTTTCAAAGTATAAGCAGAGAAAATCTCCCGGGTCTCATCTTCATTCATTCCGGTCAGATAAATTTTTCCATCCACAATGACCGGGCTGGAATATCCTTTTCCGGCATCCAGTGTTTCCCAAAGCTGTTCCGGTCCTCCCACGGGCCATTCTTTTAGTAAGCCTGTCTCCGAATAGATCCCGTTCCGTTCCGGACCTCTCCATCCATAAGGAGTTTGTGCCGGAAGAGAAGTAGTAGAGAATAGAAGAAAAATAACCAGCAGGACGGTTGTATTTTTGTACAGTGTTTTCATAATTACTTTTTTAAGTTTCAGGTTTCATGTTCAAAGTTCCATGTTGCATGTTCAACGTTTAAACTTTGAACCTTGAACTATTTTATTTTATATGCCATCAATGCGTCCCCATGCCGAATATAAAGGACTCCGTTGTCAATCACCGGATGGGCCCAGTGCGGACCTTCACCTTTGGTAATACGGAATTCACTTACCACGTCGAATTTTTCAGGATTCGGTTTTACAAGTCCTACCATACCACGACGCTCATCATAGCAGTAGAGCATGTTGTCTGCTGTTACGATTGATCCTTTGCTTTTTCCTCCGCTCCAGGTCGTCTCATATTTTGTTTCTCCTGTCTGCCAATCTATGGCTACCCAGTTACCCTGGTTATTATTGATCCAGTTGGAGCCATAGACTATGCCATCTACCAGCACATAGCCTCCGATATGAGTATCAAGGTCATTGTTACTCCATACAAATGTTGCGTCTGTTGCATCCTCATTGAGTTGTAACAGGAATCCGTTCATATCATAACCATTGCAGAAGAATAGTTTTCCGTTGTCATAAATAGGTGTATTGGTTGCAATCTTTTCCCATCCGTTGGCAATTGCACTTTCTCCCCATTCATTGAATGTCCATTGGATCTCTCCTGTTTCGGGATGAACTCCGAATACATTTACCCCTGTTGTTCCTACAATTTGTTTTTCCCGTTGTGGTTGATAAGGAGGGGAGATACGTATGCGCTTTTATCTCCCAGGCAGGGGCTTTGCCATACGGTTTCGCCTGTTTCTGTATGGAGTGCCACCATCGTTGTCTGTTCGCCTCCCGGTGTATAGATCACTTTATTATCGAATACCAAAGGACATTCGGAAGTACCCCGGGTTCCGGTTTGTTTTCCAAAAGTGGCTTCACCATCTACTTTCCAGATTATCTCTCCGTTCTCAATATTGAGGCAGACTACTTCCCCTGCTCCGCTGATCACATACGCTCTATTTCCTTCAATAGCAGGAGTCGTACGGGTTTCAGGATATGTGTCTTTCCAGGGAGAACCATATATTGTTTCATATATTTTTTTTCCATCCAATGTGTAAGCAGAGAAGATCTCCTGTGTTTCATCTTCGTTCATACCAGTAAGGTACAATTTTCCGTTTACAATGACAGGACTTGAATAACCTTTTCCGGCATCCAGTGTTTCCCACAGTTGTTCCGGGCCTCCGGCCGGCCATTCTTTCAGTAACCCGGTTTCATAATAGGTGCCATTCCGGTCCGGTCCCCTCCAGCCGTGAGGAGTTTGAGCCATCCCGTCAGTTTGTGTTAAACATAGTAATACGGTCGCGAGGGATAAAATGCTGGTTTTTCGTACGGATGTAATCATAACTTATAAAATATAGGTTGTCTAAATGGTTTTTATGTTTTCCTAAGATACAAACTTGCAAATTTTTTATCTAATTTTTGCAATTCTTTCTTTAAAGCGAAAAATTGGCTTCTTAACACGATCGTTTTTTAAGAAGAGGACAGAAGGGAGCGAATGTATGGGAAGGGATTTTATGTTCAAAGTTCAACGTTTTAAGTTTAACGTTTTTATATGCTGACATTTTACCCTGCAAGGGTACCAGCAACAGCCCAGGGCTGAGCGAAGCGAATCCCTGGGTAAGGTTAC
Source organism: Tannerellaceae bacterium (assembly GCA_021201865.1). Lineage (GTDB taxonomy): Bacteria > Bacteroidota > Bacteroidia > Bacteroidales > Tannerellaceae > UBA4116. Next base: position 10,031 of record JAJQEE010000070.1, read on the forward strand.
GAAAACAATAACCCTGTAAGGGTTTCACTCTCTGTCAATAAGTCAATAATAAATAT
>JAJQEE010000018.1 GCA_021201865.1 Tannerellaceae bacterium
ATCGTAGGTTATCCTTATCTCGGTATAGAAAAAGAAGAAAGAAATTCAATTATTAATGAAATAATAGCTTCTTTGTATGAGGAAAAAGATATTAAGATTAGGGGTATTTTAGTTATTGGTTATAATTTGATTAAAGCTGACTATCCTTATTCTGTTGTGGCAGCAGATCTTAAAACCAATTTTTTTTGATAGCCTGGAATTAAATCCCTAATAGTAGTAAGGAAAAAAGCTGAAGAGGGATTTTGCAGAATTTGATATTGCTAAGGTGAAGGAGTCACTTATCGCAAAAAGTGTGACGGAAGAGAATGTTTTCTTATACATCCGTGGTCATAACTTATATGCTCTTTGCTGCCAAATCGGGAAAAAGGTTTGTGATCATCTGCTGACACAAGAACGGGGAAGGCTTGAACTTGCCGGAGAGAGGGAAAAGATTACTGCCCTTTTTAATCAGACGAAGAGGTTTGAGGATATTTTAAATAATTATATCCGGTTTGAGAGTTATCCGGAAATCATCAAAATAAAGGAGGATCTGGAGGTTTATGCTGGTATAGGGCAGTAATCAGGCTTTTTATTTACGTGTTTTTCTTAAACAACTTTTTCTCCTCCTGGTTGAGTTTTCGTTGAACCTTCTTTACATCTTCTGCCGGAGGGAGATGTTCGGGGATGATCCCTCTTTCGATCAGCATACCGCGCACTGCTTCGTTGTTATCAATATGTTCGCTTTCGATGGGTTTCTGGCCGTAGAGGTCTTTGCTTTGGACGTTTAGGCCGGTCATTTCGGCTGCCAGGTCTTTGGCTTTGATACTGATCGTTGGGAGGAAATCAGCAATGGGACGGTTTTCGGGTACACGCATTTTCTTCTTTAACTGGGCGGTGGATAACCGGAAGAGGGTCTGGTCGCCTTTGGAACGGATGATGCCAAATCCTTTATTATCAATGCCTCTTTCGTACAGGATACCGGAGAGCTGTTTTTCGGTCTGGCTTAATTTGGCTCTTGCCCTTACACGTTCGTATTCGAGCAGGCGGGTCTCAATGATCTCAGCCTTACGGGTTTGGACTGCGAAATAGTTTTGGGCAAAAGCAATTTTTTCCTTTCTACTATCCCCATTTTGTGCAATTAAGTAGCAGGCATAGCGGGTAAGAAGGATGTCAACCACCTCTTTTTCAGCACCTTTACCAACCCTGATCATCTTCCTGACGTCAGGAAGATGTTCGGCTATTTTTTCACCTGCCTGCAGGCATGATTCTTTGGCTTTGTCGATTACTTTTTCGAAGTTCTCCCATTTGGTGTAGCCCAATAGTTTCTGTAAGTCACGGGCACTCCAGCATTCGACTCCTTCGTAAATTGTTACGGCTGCTTCAAACTGGTTAACGAGTTGTTTGATTTCTTCTGTTTTCATACAAATAAGATTTATGGTTATTATTAAGTAAAATATTGGTATTGTATTTATAGAGATCATTTATTTTTCTACCATTTATTTAGGGAAAAATAAAAATAAAACCGGACCAATCCACAATCAATAGACTCACTATCAAATACTTGAATCATCCGATCATCTTCCTGACGTCAGGAAGATGATCAGGGGTATTTCTTTGAGCCGGGAATGATTATAGATGCTCCGGTCAGGAGGAAAATGATAAGGATACATAGGTTTCATAGCTAAAGTTTATGGTTTGTAAATGGTTATGGTGACAAAAATAATATAAATGCAGTATAGTTCTATAGGTTGGGAGGTATTGTATAACATACAATGCTGGTGTATAGGATGGGTTCTGCTGGGATTATGGATAGGGGTTGTAATAAAGATACTATTATTTACTGTTTGATTCAGGCATATTCGGGCAGGTTAAAAGACATAAACACCTTTATAGTGCATTATGTCCCCGTAAGTCGCCCTAAGTGGATGGGAGGCCTGTGGGGTGTCGTACCTTTGTTTTATCAGGCTGAGTGGTGGTTTTGAGGATTCATTTAAGTCCTGTCCGGAAAGGGTGAGAATGAATGGAGGGCTTTACCTGAGGTTTGAAATAAAATGATCTATTAATTATTAAACTTTTCTATTATGGCTTTAAAGTATCATGTTGTGTGTAAAAAGGATTTACGCAAGGAGGCATCTGCGGATGCTAAGTTATATCATGGACAGATACGGGCGGGCGACCGTATTACACTTGATGAGTTGAGTGAATCGATCTCTGCACTTTCTACGGCTTCCGAAGGGGATATTTCGGTGGTGCTGGATGGGTTGCTGATGTTGATGCGCCAGAACCTGGCAAAAGGGAATATTGTGGAGCTGGGTGATCTGGGTAACTTTCGTATGTCGGCTGGTAGTCCCGGGGTGGAAGATGCGGAAGCGTTTTCAGCAGCTATGTTCAGGAAGGGGCGGATTGTGTATAGTCCGGGTAACAGGCTGATCAAGCATGTACGGAAGCATGTGCATTATGAGAAGCAGACCTTTATTGAGGAGGAAGATCCTTGTAAGCTTCCGCATACGATTTAAATTCTATTCTTATTTATCCACTTTTAATCTTTTATATTATGGCTTTGAAATATCATTTAGTGCGCCGTTTGGATATGCGCAAAGGTGCCCAGGAGGGTGATACGTTGTTATATGGTCAGGTTCGTTCGAATGAGCGGGTAAGCCTGCGTACGTTGTGTGAACTGATCTCGGGATATACTTCGGCTACGGCGGGGGATGTATTTTGTGTGATCAAAGGGTTGATCTTCCATATGAAGCAGCATCTGGCGAATGGGAATACGATCCATCTGGGTGAATTTGGTTCGTTCCGTACCATTGCGGGAAGTAAGAGTGTGAAAGATCCGGCGGATTTCCATCCGGGTATGTTTAAAAGACCACGGATCATTTTTACACCGGGTACGATGCTGAGGGATACGCCTGAGTTGCTTTCTTTCAGGAAGATTGAGGTGAAGAAAGTGGCGGAGATCTGTGACAGGCCGCATGCGGTGTAATTGGTTTGTTCTTTTGTTTATCTTAAAATGGCCCCCGGAGTTGTTCCGGGGGCTTTTTTAGTTCTTACACATTTAAAGGTTATTCAATTCTTCAATCATAGCCCTACGGTTTGGATATTTGTTCTTGAGTTCTCTTACCAGTTCTGTAACTATTGAATGGGCTCCTAGCTTTATCATCCGGCGTATATACCGGCAGGCACTTTGATAGTGTGATCGACTTACATTCTTTTCAAGATAGGCCAGTATCTGTTCTTTGTATAGGGTGGCCAGTTCATGCGGATATGGAGCAGATAAATAGGGTTCTGCCTGGGTAATATGTTCTAAACTAATGTTTTGTCGGAGTAATTCCAATAGTTTATCCCAGGATGATTCTAATACATACAATTGGAAAATACGGCTATAATCATACCAACGTCCTTTGCTTTTAATCCCGGCAATGAGGTTATCCAGGTAGTTATCCCATTGGTTTGTAGGAATTAATGGTTTTAATATATTATAATAGTATTCCAGGGGATGAAATCTCCCGATTGAATGAACTAAAAAATACTGTGCCAGCCGGATCGTATTCTCAATGTCTTTGGTTTCCTGATAGATTGATAATAGATATCCCTGCCATTGGTCAACTAAGCCTGGAGCATCCTTCTCGTCTTTGGCTATTCCTTCGTGGGCAAGTTTTTTTGCTTTTTCATAATCTTTGATACGTATAGCTTTTTCTATTAATTCAACTCTAAACTCTGTATTTGAAATGTTATTTTCCATATACTGAATTACAGCTTCAGGATCTTCCGTTTTTCTGATAAGTTGTAACATCAATTCCCGGGCTTGTTCATACTCCCAGTCCCTGGTCTTTGAAGGCTTTATTTGAGTAAGGAGAGTCTGGATCTTTTCTTTTTCTCGGGGTGTTCTTACCAGTTTGATAGCCAGGGTTATGGTTTCGAAATGCCAGTCCCAGTCGTGGAGAGTCTTTTTTCAAACAGGGTGGTCAGATGGTCAAATAGTTTGTCGTGGAGGGCATCATCCAGTTCCATGGTAGTTAACGTTTCAAGGATCTCGAATAAATAACAAATACAACCAGCGATCTCCCCATTGCTGTCATCTACATAGTAAAACAGCTTTACTACTTCTTCTACAAGCATGAACGCTGCCTGCATAGCGGGTTGTATTTGTCCGTTTTGTAGTTCTTTTTCTACATCTTCAACTATTTCCTGAATTGCTTTTGCCAGCCCCCTTGTTTCCCTATAGCCCACAAATCCATCTTTATCAGTGTGCGCTTTTACTAATGCCTGCAATTTCTTTGCATATAGTTCTTTCGATACAGGGGACGATAGCTGGATATATCTGGCTATAAATAATTGCCTGAGTTTCTTGTCATTTGCAAATAGGTCGCGGACAAATATTTTTAAATCATCATGGGATAAAAGATCCAAAAGCTCTTCTGTTTGTTGACTGGTGGATTTCGCCTTCTGTTTGTTTTGCTGTTTTTTTTGCAGGAAGGCTGAAGGTTTCTATATTATCCTCCTGTAAATAGAATAAGGCAGCAACGATATGTTTACATAGGGGTCCACCATCATAAGGGCAGTCACAATAAAAATCCGTGACCACCTCTCCTGCTATGGTAAGGTTGACGGAATAAGTATCTGAGCCTTGCACTATTATTTCAAATTCTCCTTCCTCAGTCTCTTCAACATCTGTTACATATCCGTTATTGAAATAATTGCGTCCGCGTTTTACTATTTTTTCATTAATGAGCTGTTCAAAGTTGTTCAGTGTCAGTTTCATCTTCGTTATTGTTTTCTTCTAAAATGGATAATTGTTCTACTACGTACTTCTCCAGCCATAGTTGTTTAAAGTCGAACCAGTTCTGCCGGTACTGACTGTTATCTATGATAAGTTTGAAGTTTTGGAAAGGTTTGTGGCGGGATATGGCATTTCAAAGACGGTTTTTGATTGAGTCGTGATCCGGAATACACGTTTCAATAAATTCTTCCATGATCTTAAATGATTGCCATGATTCGGTTGGCTCAATGCGGATATGGTTTTCCCTGCTTTGTACAGAAGCGGTGTAGCTTGTACCCATAACAGACTCCACTTCCAATGTGTCGGTAGTGAGTAAACAGATCATACCTATGTCGATCTCTCCGGCTATGTCTTTGATTATTTCTTTTGGGTATTGTATAGGGGTTTTCATTGTTTTTATAATTATTGAGTTGTCTCAAAAATACAATTATAATTTACTATTTTATATGTTTAAATTGTAATATTTTAATATCGCCCTCAGTTTTGGTTTCTCTTTTACTCTTGTATGTTACATTATTTTTAATTAATTTGTTCCCGGAAAAACCAAATACCCTGCATATAATCATGAGAATCTATCTGAAAACGACACCAGGCTTTGCCACTATTCCATTCAACTACCAAAGTAAATTAGGATTCAACCGCTTCCTGGAAGCCAGCCCTATGTATATCTGGCTTGAAATAACAGGCACTCCCATTCATACACCATGAAAAAACCGGTCAGCTATGAGCAAAAAGCAGCAACAATAGAGAACCCAACACTAAAATCTAACAAAGATAAAAATAGAACCCATTGAAATAAGGAGCTACAAATGCAACGAGCTCGACATGATCTACTACCCCTACGTAGAACCCGACTCTGCCTCCCGCCAGCTCCGCCGCGGGATCAACAACAGCCTATCCCTCTACCCCACCCTCACCGTTGAAGACTGGAAAAAAGGCAACCGCACCTTCACCTCCGCCCAGGTCGAAATGATCATCCGCCACCTCGGCATGCCGCAAGGGGTGACACGGTGAAAACAGAGTTGCCAATTTAATGTCCGTTTGAGAAAAGCTTTCGCTTATTATGGAAATTATCCAGATTCCTTTTAGGGTAATTATATACAGGAAAGAGCGTGATAGGCCTGCAACCCCTCGCCGGCCTTGTCTGGTTAGAATACAAAGCAAATTATGAAACAGATTGGTTGTGTATACACATTCTGGGGACATGAATTTGATTAAATAGGTGTTATCTGGGAAAAGACTTAACATACGACCCACAAAAGATTGGGCATCCCGCGGATTCGTTATTTCACAGGTAAAAAACGCCACCGACTTTGTCGATTTAATTAAAAATACCTATGATATTTTATTAACACGCGGGATGGGAGGATGCTCTGCTTATTTCGTAGACAAAGAAACAGAGGCATTTTTTTAATCCCGGATGAAATAGGAGTGCCCTATTACTGGTTATTAACCATTTATCTGATTATATGTTATATAAGAATGAAGTTCTTTTAGTTATTATCTCCTGTTGTCATGTGTATGGGAAGGGATGATACTGCGATTATCTTTTTTAAATCGTTGTTCCGACCCCATTTTTCTTATTCTGTTAAGCCAGTCGTATATCATACGACTATTATAGAGCAATTCACCATTTTCATCTTTTTCTTTTTCAAGTCCGATTGCCATAAGAGCATATTCCTTTTCAAGGCTTGTAGCAAATACTCCCTAATCGTCTGTATTAAGAGAAACCGATAGTTGGGGACAATTACGTATTTTCTCCATATCCATAGTGAGACCAAGATTAAAGAAGCGCACCATGGGGTGAACTCCAATTCACATGGCATCCCACAGAGTTAGACGATATTATCCGCTATCAAAACGGATTGATCGAGTTGATAAAGATTGCCTCTACTGCCGAAATCTGGGATAGGCTTCACTCTTATGGAAGTCGTATAGAAGGGGTTATACAAATTCCCCCATATACCTTTCCAAACAATCGGCAAATCGTTTCGTATGGAGGTAACTACTTATTTGAAAAGATTCATTTAGCCCTTCAGCACTTTGAAAATCAATCCGACCATATTGGCATATAGGAATTTGGTAATTGTCCCTGAACCTCAAATCGGGCGAACCATCTTTATTAGACCTTAACCATGCATAGTCAATAACTTTTGCATCTTTGGGGACTTGCCCGTCTTCTACGAAATGATCCGAATCAAAATGAAAATAAAGGTCTTTAAATTCTATTAATGCAAATCGATCGTTTCTGTTTTTTACAAGTAAAAACGATGGAAATAAATATATACTTACATGAGAGTTAATTATAGATAATGGATTAAAAGCCGACCTGATTATTTCAAGATCAGGATTAATAGAAAATATAGCATATTTTCTATTAATATGTGTACCTGCAGAAGAACGCTCTATAACTCTATTAATGTGATAATAAGATATGACAGACCATTTCCTGTGACTTTTACATACATCTTCAAAGCTATCATACAATTGATTATATTTTTCTTTGAGTTCCTCCGTAGCAGAAATATCCAGATTCACATAGCAATTATCTAATTGTTCTAAAAGCTCTTTCAAATACTCCTTTTTCTCCCGAAAGTTTCTATCAAACCATTTAATAAAAAAACCCACTATGAAAATTTTAGATAATATATTCAGAAAACGTGCAGAGGATATTTTTGATTGAAGTTCTTTAATCTCAGCTTTTAAAGATATTCTTTCCTGAAAGCACTCTTCTATAATTGCCTGTAACTCTTCAAAAGTAGAAGAAGTTATTTTATCTACATTTTTTGTTTTTATCACAATCTCTTGATAATTGGGTATATTATAAATATAATTCCGGTAAAAAGGAGTATGGTTATCATTCATATATTTCCCTCTAGAGCCCAATGCCAGATTCATTTCTTTAGGGCCAATGGACATACCAGTTCCGGATTTACTTAGATTTAGTTTTACAGTAGGAAATAATTTAATATTGCGTTTAGACTTCATTTGTCAGGGTCGATTAAATAATTACATTTTGAAATGAAAAGCGTGAAAATTCAGTTTTTGAAGATAAAACTACAAAAACCTATAAATATTATATTTCCGGTAAATAAAATCCCTTCACTCCCCTTTTATCCCCGACACGATTAATACTTCCGAAACATGATGAACTTCTACTACTTTACACTCCACTTTATCCGGATCAAATAATACAATATTTACTCCTACTTTATGCAATGAACTGTTAAACTGTATACCATCTACACCTGTAGTATACCTTATATACTCACAAATAAATTGGGTAGGGATATATTCCAGTTCGGAATCATACCTTCGCATTGGCTTGGATAAATCCTGGCTTATGGCATCTTTTAAAAGCCGGCTTGTCATAATTTCTACCCTTTCCTGCTCATCATTAAAAATACTCGGATGTATAGTAAAATCTACAATATTCAATTCTTCTCCTTTGGGATTAAAACGGGCTACAGATAAAAGATCTAAATAACCGGAACGGGTTTCATAAATGGTTGTCTCCAACGACCGGCTCAAATAGAGGTAAGGAATACCACTTGGATTAGCTCTTCCTGCCGTTGCCAGATGCTGTGGAGGAGCACCCATTTTGTATCCCGTCTTTACACATTATCATCACCCGGTGGTATCCCTTTTCCGCAATAACCGTACTTATTTGTCTGTAATTATTGTTTGTAACAACAAAGGCAGGTGTCCATAAGTCCCTGTTTTGCAACTCAACATGCAATGACTCACAAATGCGTTCTGGCTGGTTTTGTACTTCCCCGCATTGAGGATTAATAATTAAAAAGAAATGCATCTCTTTTTCCATCAGTGTGCGAATGGCCAGTTTCATGCTATTAAAACCTGATTTGACTGGCTCTATAATAGGGCTAACGAATGGAGTTTTACCATAATCATCGGCAAAATCTCTTAAAGCCAATAACTCAAACTGCTTTCCTCTTAAATACGGGTAATACATACTATTAGATATTTATGGGTATCGACAATTTATTTTCCAATTGCTGGTATTCGGAAAGAGATAAGTTCATACTCAGGCATAACTGCCTGATCTCTTTGTGGAAAGAGCGGAGGTTTTTTGTATTAGACCGTCTCTTTTTTAATTCAGAAACGAATAGCCCATGTAGCTCATCTTCCGGTATCCGTCTAATCATCCCATAACAGGTCTCAAACATATTAAAGCTATTCATAGCAGGGAGTGCTCTATAATACGCCTTTACAATATTCTTGTATTCAGAAGTCCGTATACTACGCATTAACATACTGGCATCTAAGCAATTATTTGCTAATGCAGGTCTTATTTCTTCCAGTTTAATCCCGTTTTTACAAGACTTTATGACAAGTATCCCTATATTTTCCGGAATAGCAGAATATTTATCCAGCAGGTTTTCATGGGTAACGATATAACACTCTTTAAAGAGCCTGGTATAATGACAAAGTTGATTTTCAAGCCTCCGGGCACTATCTAATTCTGTCTTTATTTCAAACGCTTTACTGGTACCATTAAACAAAACCAGATCGGCTACAGAGTTACCAACTTTGAATTCATTAACCACCAGCGTGTCTTTTGTGCCATATTTTTTCAGTAATAGCTGGTTGATCACTGTATTCTTATAGATATATTCACACCGGTAATTTTGTTGTAGCTGTTTGTATATATAAGTGATATAATCAAGATAGGTCACAACTCCCGCCCCAACCTTCTCTTTATCATAGCGCTGGATTTTACTTTCTATAAAGCTATAGTCATCTGTTGCCAGAAGCTTTGCAAACGAAGTACTGGAAAAGACTGTAGAATAACTCCTCATCCTTTCTGCATCTACCTGTATATTTCGCTTGCCTGCCATACGGTTATAACAATTGTTGTTTACAAAATAACAAAAAATCATCGAAGAAAACTATTGTTTAATGGCAAAAGCAATTACTATAGGAAATTGGATTATCATTATCTCATAAACTTACTCATTATTCTAAAAAACGAATTGACTAAAAAGTCTATCTCCATAAAAGATACCGAAGAAATACTTTTCAACCAGTGTTAAAAATACTTCTAAACAGTCCGTTTATTTTAAATTTTATTTATTAATTTTACGGTGTTTGTCTAACTCACCAGAGTATTTTTTAGGAAACCAATGAAAAAGCCATACTCTCCTGACAAAACGAACGGAATAGACAAGAATTTAATAACGGATAACTATTTATTATGAAACATTTGATTTTATGAAAATATCTTACG
>JAJQEE010000072.1 GCA_021201865.1 Tannerellaceae bacterium
AATATCCGCAGAATCATGAGGTTGTTCTCCCGGGGTCACAAGGTTAAAGTGCCGGGGCCATAATCTTAATACACCGGCACTTTAACCTTGTGACCCCGGGAGAACAACCTAAGCTGTCTGCAAGAATGGAATAATATCCCATGAATCTTAACCATCGCTCTCTATTACAACAGTATAAGAGGTTACGGTGATTTTTCGTAGAGACGCATATTTGCGTCTCTTCCTTCGCACCTCCTTATACCGAAAACCCTACATTCCAAGGTTACCATAAGTAACGAATATACATATAGAAGGTTTGAATAATGCAAACAAATAGGGATGGATAACACGGTATAAATAAACAGGGACAGGTAAATGGGCACGGGGAAGGAGACGGGGTACGAGCACGGGGCACAAGGCAGGGAAGGAGACGCAAATATGCGTCTCTACAACAACCTGGTTATCACCTTTTTCCGGATAAGACAGAATGGAATAAGATCCCATGAATTCCGGAATACTTCCTCTGCATTTATCCCGGAATAATAGTGCATGTAATGGAAACTCTCCTTTGGAGAGGGGAATTTGGTGAATGAAGTGAATGATTGAAAATGGGTATCATTCACCTTTTTTATTTTTTAATGCTTTGATTATAAGTGATATACTGCTGACAGGTGAAGGGTGAATAGAAAAAATGTAAAAAAGTGTTAGAGAGAATGGAAAACAAATCAGCCCCTGACGAAGTCAGGGGCTGATGGTATGGGATCGCCGTTTGGAGAAATATTCATCTTTTATTTATAAACCTTTACCGTGGCAGGCTTTGTATTTTTTGCCGCTTCCGCAAGGACATGGATCATTTCTTCCTACCCGTTTTTCTGCACGGACCGGAGCCTGTGGTTGTCTTTGCTGAGGTCCCATAGGAGGACGTGGACCGTTTTCTACAGGTTCATTGGTTCCTCCGATTTCACTTTTTTCCGTACGGTAGCGACTCATATCCTGCCGTCTTTGTTCTTCTGCGTTCTGGATAGCGATGCGACGGGCATTTTTCTGATCTTCGGCTGTTTCCTGACGAACAGGGATCTGGCCACGCATAAGAACGGATGCAGTCTTACGGTTCATCGCATCTACCATGGTTTTGAACAGGTTGTAGGATTCTAATTTGTAGATCAGCAACGGATCTTTGTTTTCGTAGCTTGCGTTTTGTACGGAGTGACGCAATTCATCCATCTCACGCAGGTGTTCTTTCCAGGATTCATCGATCGTGTGTAGGATGATGGATTTCTGGAAGGCTTTGGCAATCGCTTTACTTTCGGTTTCGTAGGCCTCTTTCAGGTTGCAGGAAATGTTGTACATCCGTTTCCCGTCTGTTACCGGGATCATGATGTTTTCATACTGTGCTCCCTGTTGTTCATAGACCTGTTTAATCACCGGATTTGCTACCTGTACCATCCGTTCCATCCGGCGTTTGAATAGTTCCAGGGCTTTGTCGAACAGCTTGTCTGCCAACTGGTTTCCTTTCATGCTCTTGAACTCCTCTTCGGTGAAAGGACTTTCCATGGCAAATGTCCGGAACAGTTCCAGCTTGAAACCTTCATAGTCCATGGCATCTGCATATTGCTCTGCGATAGAAGTGCTGTTGTCATAGATCGTATTCAGTACATCCAATCCGATCCGTTCTCCCATCAGGGCATGGCGGCGGCGGGTGTACACTACGGAACGTTGCGAGTTCATGACGTCATCATATTCCAGCAAACGCTTACGGATACCGAAGTTGTTTTCTTCCACTTTCTTCTGCGCCCGTTCTACGGACTTACTCAGCATATTGTGTTCGAGCACTTCTCCTTCCTGGAACCCTAACCGGTCCATCAGTCCGGCAATCTTTTCAGAAGCAAACAGACGCATCAGGTCGTCTTCTAAGGAAACGTAGAATACGGAAGAACCCGGGTCTCCCTGACGTCCTGCACGACCTCGTAACTGGCGGTCTACACGACGGCTTTCATGTCTTTCCGTACCAATAATAGCCAAACCACCTGCTGCTTTTACTTCCGGTGACAGTTTGATGTCGGTTCCACGACCTGCCATGTTGGTTGCGATCGTAACCGTACCTTTTTGTCCGGCCTGGGCCACAATATCCGCTTCCCGCTGGTGTAACTTTGCATTCAATACGTTATGTGAGATCTTACGCAGGGTAAGCATACGGCTTAGTAATTCAGAGATCTCCACGGAGGTAGTACCCACTAACACCGGGCGTCCGGCTTCTACGAGGTTACTGATCTCTTCGATCACCGCGTTATATTTTTCACGCTTTGTTTTGTAGATGCGGTCATTCATATCTTTACGAGCGATCGGACGGTTGGTCGGAATGACCACTACATCTAATTTATAGATATCCCATAATTCACCCGCTTCCGTTTCTGCCGTACCGGTCATACCCGCCAGCTTATTATACATACGGAAGTAGTTTTGTAAAGTAATGGTCGCAAATGTCTGGGTAGCTGCTTCCACTTTGACCCGTTCTTTGGCTTCGATTGCCTGATGGAGTCCGTCTGAATAGCGGCGGCCTTCCATGATACGGCCGGTCTGTTCGTTCACGATCATGACTTTATTATCCATCACCACATATTCATCATCCTTATCGAATAAGGTATAGGCCTTTAACAACTGGTTGATGGTGTGGACACGTTCACTTTTCACCGAGTAGTTTGCCAGAATTGCATCTTTTTTCGCCTGTTTTTCCTCTTCACTTCCTTCGATGTTATCCAACTGGGACAGTTCATAAGCAATATCCGGCAGGACAAAGAACTGAGGATCATCCGTATTACCTGTTAACAGGTCAATCCCTTTATCGGTCAGTTCGATGCTGTTGTTTTTTTCGTCGATCACAAAATAGAGTTCATCCGTTACTTTATGCATGTTACGCATATTCTCGGCCATATAGAGCTCTTCTGTTTTCAACATCTGGGCTTTGATACCCGGTTCACTCAGGAACTTGATCAACGCTTTATTTTTAGGATAGCCTTTAAAAGAGCGGTACAGTAACAGACTGCCTTCTTCCGCCACTTTCGGGTCACCGCTTGCCAGCTTCTGCTTCGCTTCCGTCAGCAATTTGGTTGCCAGGTTTTTTTGTGCGTTCACTACCACTTCCACATTCGGACGGAACTGTTCGAACAGTTGCTCTTCACCACGAGGGATCGGGCCGGAAATGATCAGTGGAGTACGGGCATCATCAATTAATACGGAGTCCACCTCATCAACGATGGCAAAGTTATGTTTGCGTTGTACGAGGTCATTCGGGCTGATCGCCATATTATCACGCAGGTAGTCAAAACCGAATTCATTGTTTGTACCAAAGGTAATGTCCGCATTGTAAGCAGCCCGGCGTGCATCTGAGTTGGGCTGGTGTTTATCAATGCAATCCACAGAAAGGCCGTGGAACATATATAAAGGTCCCATCCATTCCGAGTCACGTTTAGACAGGTAGTCATTTACGGTTACGACATGCACCCCGTTCCGGGTTAATGCATTCAGGAACACGGGCAGGGTAGCAACCAATGTTTTCCCTTCCCCGGTTGCCATCTCTGAGATCTTTCCTTTATGGAGTACCACACCACCGATCAACTGTACGTCATAGTGTACCATCGCCCAGGTGATCTCTGTTCCTCCGGCTGTCCAGTGGTTCTGGTAGATGGCTTTGTCATCTTCAATCCGGACAAAGTCATGTCTGGCGGCCAGGTCCCGGTCGAAATCATTGGCCGTAACCACGATCTCTTCATTTTCAGTGAAACGGCGGGCCGTATCTTTCACGATCGAAAATACTTCCGGAAGTACTTCATCCAGTACCACTTCCATTTTTTCAATAATCGTTTTTTCAATTTTATCTACTTCGCTCCAGACTGCTTCCCGTTCTTCAAGCTCTTTATCTTCGATGCCCCGGCGAAGTTCTTCCACCTGTGCCCGTTCCTCTGCCACCCGGTCCTGGATGCGTTGTTTGATCTCATCTGTTTTAGCACGTAGTTCATCGTTTGAAAGTGCCTTTACAGAAGGATAAACATCCTGGATCTTCTTGACATAAGGGGTTATTTCTTTAAGGTCTCGCTGCGACTTATTGCCGAACAGCTTCGTCATAAATTCATTAAATCCCATGATCTATTTTTGTTTTAATTTTTTCTGATTTTTTCTTTGTAGCAGGATTTTCGCTTATGCGGATAGAGTCCGGAGGATTCATTTACTGAATTTCTTTCACTCCTCTGATTCCTGAACTACTTCTTCTCTTATTTTCTCATCAACTCCGGTAGCGGAAGGCTGTGGCTTGCATTTGGTGGCCGGATCCTCAGTACATGGGTGACTGTCGGAGCAACCTCTGTCGCCTTTACTTCGCGGTAAATATGTTGTGGTTTTAATCCGTTCCCCATGAATATCAGGGGGGTGATCACCGCGTTGTTCCTTACTACTTTTACTTTTTCGCCCGGGATTTCGTAGTTGATCTTCCATCCGGGTTGCAGTTCAATGATCAGGTCTCCTCTTCTTAAATGATGGGTTCCGTAGCGGAAATTAGCTGTTCCCTCATTCCAGTTCCCTGCCCGTAACGCAAAATCAGTCGTTACATGTTGTACACCGCTAAACTGAAGAACAAACTCCGCGGCCTTGTTCTGGATCATTTCCAGATCCAGTTTTTCATCTTCAATGATTTTGCGGTTCAGATAGATCTGACCGTCATAATATCCGGTTACCCATTGTTTCTGTCCGTACAGGGCCATCAGGTACATATTGAGTAGGGCTACACAACGTTTGGGATGGAAATGTCCGCCGTTGAGTGCCAGTCCTTCCGGATAATCTTCTATACTTTTATAATAGCCTGATCCGGTAAATACGATCAGGGTATTTTCCAAACCGACTTTTTTATCGATCGCTTCTATTAATTCTTCCAGATCTTTATCCAACTGATAGTACAGATCCTGAATCTCCCGGGTGTATTCTTTATCCATCAGGGGGTAATAATTCCCCGCATAATAAGTAATGGATAAGAGGTCGGGACAGGTACGGGTATCAAAGGCACCATATTCAATGAACTGAAGGGCTAACCGGTTGATCTCCTTGTTGACAAAGGGAGACGTTTTCAGTTTCGGATAGCAATCTATTGTTTTTTCGGTAAAAGTATACCGGAACGGGATTTCATCTAATACATAGGGAAAGGCCTGATATCTTTCTATGGGTAGGGCGGGTGTCCATACCATCTGGTCTAAGCGGGAGGAAAGGGATTCGGGTCCGCTGTTGTACCGGTCTACATACCAGGGGAGTCCTTTGTAGTAGGTAGTGGTGGCCCATTTCCCGTTCAGGTCGTCGATCCAGAATGCTCCGTTGGCAGCATGTCCCGCAGAAAGGATCGCGCTTTCCGCTTCCGGAGCAATGGCGTAGACATCGCTACGACCTTTGGAGGCGATTTTCAGTTCATCTCCGATGGTGGAAGCCAGCAACTTTTTCGGAGAATAATTCTCCCGGGTGTAATTCCCCAGATAGTCCGGGTCATGAAGGGGCGATATTTCTCTGTTATTTACAAAATCATAGAAATTATTTCCGGTGATCCCGTGGAAGTTGGGGTTGCTTCCGGTTGAAAGGGTTGCAAAAGCACTCGCCTGGTCCACATTGGAAAATTCAAAACGGATATTGTTGTACACAATTCCGTCATTCATCAGCCGCTTAAATCCTTTTTCTCCGAATGTATTGTAGAAATATTCAATATAATCGCCTCTTAACTGATCCACCGTAATGCATACCACTAACTTAGGAACACGTTCCTGCGCTTCTATATTAGTGACTGCCAGGATGGCAATAAGTGACGTTAATAATCTTCTCATTCAACATTTGATTTATATCTGTATACGCCGTATGCAGACCTGATCCATAAGGTTCCCACTAAAGGAATACAGGCTGCGTTCAGGTGTTGCGGAATGAAATACCATCCCAGCAGCATAAGCGTAAGCGCCGCAAAGTTAATAAAATGATAGTAATATCCCGCTATCTTCCATTTTTTTACAACAAACAGCACTGCTCCAATCAATTGAACAGGATGTAGAGAAAGTAGCATCCAGTTCGGACAGGTAGACGGGTGTTCAGAAATAAAACAAAGAAAAGCGATAACTGTTCCGGCTATCCCTGCTATAAAAAAGAGGAGAAAATCCAACCAGCGGTAGTAGATCCCTTTTTTCCATTCCTGGCAGGTGATCCCCAGGACAACAAAGAACAGCGTCCAGAAACATACCAGCGGGGTGAACCACTCTTTTTCGATCTCTTCGTCCGGGATCTCTTCGACTAAAAGGTTGGTTTCCGAGACTAATTTCCGGACGGTTCCATCGGTTCCCACAATCGTAGCCTGGTCGAAGGCTTCCTGTAAATACCAGGGAAGGAACATTTCTTCGTGCTGGGTAGCCAGCCGGTCGGCCGGACTTCCCAAAGCCAGATCGCAGCCGAAAGTTTGCCAGGGTTTATTCCGGGAGGCATAGTTGATCATTTCCCGGAATGTTTTGGGTTGATAGGGATGATGATAGACTACTTCACCGTCCACATAGGCTTCTACGAGGTCTACAGGTCGGGTCGCACAATTGTCAAAAAAGAAATTGTAGCGGTAGGTCCGGTTCTCCGGCCGCATATTGATCAGCAATGCTTCTGCGATCCGCTGTTTTTCACCGGGATTCAGGTTTAGCACCTGTTCCGTGACACTGCTTCCCCGCATTTGATATTCAATGATATAATCCAGAAAATGGCTTCCTCCTAATTTGTAGTCGGTTTCCCCTTTGGCAAAACGGTAAATGAAGTTGGGTTTACTAAAATCGAATAATCCGTAATTGAACACATAGTCCATATCATTCACCGGATCATTCAGGCGGATGCCGGTATGTCCGTAGATCGTAAATACCTCTTCATCCGTAGGGCTACTGGTCAGAATGCTGAACCGGGCTTCATCGCTGAGCCGGATCTGGCCCTGTACCAACAGAGGGGAAAGGAACATGAGGAGGAGTAAAATCTGTCTGTATTTATATTTCATGTGTACTTTTGTGATACTGAAAAACCGGTTTTAAGAGGACTTCAAATCTTTTATATCTATTTTGTATAACAAAGGTACTATTTTTAATTGAGAAGGGGAATTGCCCGCGGACATTTATGGAGGAGTGGGGGATATTTCGTATCTTTGTCCTTCAGAATTAGTAATCAATGAATCAGAAATATCCATCCGTTTTATTAGAGAATGCAGTGAATGAGTTAGCCTCCTTACCGGGGGTAGGCCGGAAAACTGCGCTTCGCCTGGCGTTATATATGCTGAGAAGAGATACCGGCTATACAGAGAATTTTGCCTCTGCTCTCCTGTCACTCAGAAGAGATATTAAATATTGTAAAGTCTGCCATAATATTTGTGACCAGGAAGTTTGTTCCATTTGTTCCGATCCCCGGCGTGACCGCTCGCTGGTGTGTGTGGTTGAGAATGTGAAAGAGGTCATGGCGATTGAAAATACCGGACAGTTCCGGGGTGTCTACCATGTGTTGGGAGGGATTATTTCTCCGATGGATGGTATCGGACCCGGGAACCTGAAGATAGATAGTCTGGTGGAGCGCGTGGCGGCAGAAGAGGTCAAAGAGGTAATCCTGGCGTTAAGTACCACGATGGAAGGGGATACGACCAACTTCTTTATCTACCGGAAGCTGGCCCCTTATGCTATCCGGATCTCCGTGATTGCACGGGGTGTCTCTATTGGTGATGAGATCGAATATGCCGATGAGATCACCTTGGGACGCTCGATCCTGAACCGGACCAGTTTTAATGACTCTATCAAAATATAATCCCTTAGAATAGCCCTGTTATGTACGACGAAACCAAGCTTTCTGTTATTATCGTAAACTACAACGTCAAATATTTAGTGGAACAATGCCTTTTCTCTGTGAACGCGGCCCTTTCCGGGATGGATGCGGAGATCTTTGTGGTGGATAATAATTCTTCAGATGGCTCGCTGGAATATCTGCGACCCCGCTTTCCGGAGGTCATTTTTATTGAAAATAAGGAAAATGCGGGGTTTCCCAAAGCGAACAATCAGGCCATACGGCAGTGTAAAGGAGAATATGTTTTGTTATTGAACCCGGATACGGTAATCGGGGAGGAGATGATCCGGAACCTCTGTTTCTTTATGGATGAGCATCCGAAAGCCGGGGCAGTGGGTGTGAAAATGCTGGATGCGCACGGGGTGTTCCTGCCGGAAAGTAAACGTAGTTTTCCCTCTCCCTGGGTCTCCTTTTGTAAAATATTTGGTCTGTCCCGCCTGGCGCCTGCTTCTCCCGTTTTTTCCCGGTATAGTTTGCCTTACCTGAATGAAAATAAACAGCACAAAGTGGAGGTGCTGGCAGGTGCTTGTATGTTCCTGCGTCATGAGGCGCTGGATAAGGTGGGGCTATTGGATGAATCCTTTTTTATGTATGGAGAAGACATTGATCTTTCTTACCGGATGATTTTAGGAGGATATAAGAATTATTATATACCGGAACGGATCCTTCATTATAAAGGAGAGAGTACCCAACAGAATAATATAAAATATATCCAAACCTTTTATGGGGCCATGCATATTTTTTATAAAAAATATTATCCCCGTTCCAGTTGGTTTATGAGCTTCTTTATTAAGCTGGGTATCTGGGTGAAAGGCCTCTTTGAATGGGTTCTCCGGGGGCTGGGTTTGAAGCGGAAACCGAAGAACAAACATTCCCGTTTATTGGTTATTTGTAGGGAGGAGCAATTTGAGGAGATCAAAGCAGCCTGTGTGAAGCGAATGTCACAATTGGAGTATGTTAATTTGTGGGATTTGGGGGAGAACCGGGTGATGGATGCGATCTGCCGCAGGAACCAGATGAAAGGATTTACAGATATTGCTTTCTGTTATCCGGACGTACGGTTTGAGCAAATGCTTTTCTTTATGGATACGATGGTGAATAAGAAAACCACGTATCATATATTTAATAGGTTAAATAACCAATTAGTTTCACCTGGTAAATAATATGGCACTGTTAGAAAATGAAAGAATCCGCCTGAGAGCGTTGGAACCTGAAGATCTGGAATTACTCTACCGTCTGGAGAATGACACGCAGTTATGGAGTACAGGAGACTCGATCATTCCCTATTCCCGGTACACACTGAAGAATTATATTGCGGAAGCACACCGTAGTATTTATGAGATCTGCCAGTTGCGTCTGGCTATTGAACTGAAAGATTCCCCCGGGGCGATTGGCATGATCGATCTCTATGATTTCGATCCCCATCACCGGAAGGCTGGTACAGGTGTTGTGATTGAACCGGCCTATCAACGTCAGGGTATTGCGATGGAGGCGGTTCATCTCCTGAGTGAGCATGCCTTCTCTTTTCTGAAACTCCATCAGTTGTATGCCTATATTTCGATCCGGAATACGGCCAGCCTGATCCTTTTTGAACGGTGCGGTTTTGTCAATACCGGAACCCTGACCGACTGGATCTGTACCTCCGAAGGGTTTATGGATGTACTGATGATGCAGCGAATTAATTATCCGGCAGAAAAATAATCAGCCTAAAGATAAGCAGGAAACGCAGATAAGAAAATTATTTAAATTCTTTCTGCGTTTCTCTGCGCCTGTATGCGTGCTGGCACTATGTATTAAAAAAGTTCTGTCAATCCAGTTTATCTTTGACTTTATCGACACCTTTTTTGGTTCCGTCTTTGGTTTTATCCCAGACTTCTTCGGATTTATCTTTCGTGGCATCCCAGGCATTCTCAGTTCCTTCCCGGGTTTTATCCCACGCTTTTCCCGTTCCGTCTTTGGTTTTATCCCAGACTTCTTCGGATTTATCTTTCGTGGCATCCCAGGCATTCTCAGTTCCTTCCCGGGTTTTATCCCACGCTTTTCCCGTTCCGTCTTTGGTTTTATCCCAGACTTCTTCGGATTTATCTTTCGTGGCATCCC
>JAJQEE010000128.1 GCA_021201865.1 Tannerellaceae bacterium
TTATGAGTCTGAATGTTTATAATATATCAAAGAATTATGATGCATTGTATGTCAGCGGAGATATACATGGGGAGTTCCGCACATTGCTTTATAACCTCAAGAGATATAGTGTAAGGAATGCCGTGGTTGTAATTGCAGGAAACTGCGGCATTGGCTTTGAAAAGCCGGCTTATTACGAACAACTGTATAGAAAACTCGAAGTTACTCTTGAAAAACTAAATATTCTTCTTTTGCTGGTCCGAGGCAACCATGACAATCCAAAATAATTCGAAGAAAGCCTAATCGATTTTCCTTTAATGAAAACGATTCCGGACTATTCTGTCATTCATTTTAAAAATCATAGTATTCTCTGCGTAGGCGGAGCCGTATCCATTGATCGCATACTTCGCAAACAGCAAATGGATGAGAACCGTATCAAATATCGAACAATACGAGAATCATTCTGGGAAAACGAAGCAGCGGTTTTTGATGATAATAAACTCATCGAAATATCGGAAAAACATACGATCGATACCGTTATTACTCATACGGCCCCTTCATTCTGTTATCTAACCAATAAAAGAGGGAAGAGAGTTGGTTAAAGATAGATAAGCCTCTTGAATAAGATCTGACAGAGGAAAGAAGGACTATGGACAAAATATATGTTTGGTTAAAAGAGAAAGGACATCCCGTCATTGAATGGTTGTACGGCCATTTTCATGATTCCAGCATTGAATACATTTCGGGTACTAAATTCACGTTGTTGAATATAGATGAACTTAAAGAGTTAATATAGTACACTCTTTAACGACGGAGCATGGAACGCTATTTGTTTATTGTGAACATAATTATTATATTTGCAATAATTAAAACCTAAATAATATGAACGCTCGTTTAAAAAATCCCTTCCTGATCAGTGGCTATGTTTCGCCGGAGTATTTCTGTGACAGGAATAAGGAGAAGAAAGCTATATTGGCCAATATAGAAAATGGTCGTAATACGGCTTTGATCTCACCGCGTCGTATGGGAAAGACCGGGCTTATCGACCATTGCTTTTATTCCAAAACGATCCAAAAAGAATATAATACGTTCTACATCGATATATATTCTACCGGTAGCCTGCGTGAGTTTGTGTTGCTCTTCGGCAAAGCTATTTTTGAAAAACTTAAAGGCAATGGTCAAAAATTCTTCGATAAGTTCTTTAGAGTAATCACTTCGCTGCGCCCGGCATTCAAACTTGATCAAATAACTGGGAATGCGGTATTCGATATTGGTATCGGAGAAATAATTACGCCCGAGGTGTCGATAGAACAAATATTCAAATATCTTGAGAACGCAGATAAACCATGTATCGTAGCTTTCGACGAGTTTCAGCAGATCGCAAAATATCCCGAAAAGAATATGGAGGCTTTATTGCGGAGCCATATTCAGCGGTGTAATAACGCGCGTTTTATTTTCTCCGGAAGCGAACAGCACATGATGCAGGACATTTTCCTGAAATCTTCCCGCCCATTTTACCAAAGTGTTTCTTTTGTAGACCTTCAGCCCATTGCGTTGTATGAATATACAGCATTCGTAGAGAAGCACTTTTCGAAGAACGACAAGCAACTTGACAAAAACACGATCGAATGGGTTTATAATTCTTTCGATGGGCATACATGGTATATGCAAACCATCTTCAATGCTATATATTCCTATACGGGTGTTGGCGAAACTGTAACAGATCAAATAGTTAAAAGCTCAGTGAAAGATACGGTGGGCATTTATCAGAACGCCTATAAACGTATTCTATCCGATCTTACAGAACGGCAAAAAGAATTATTAATAGCTATCGCCAAAGAACGTAAAGCAACGGAAATAACTTCTGCTGCATTTATTAAAAAGCATGGTCTCCAGAGTTCCAGTAGTGTTCAGAGTGCGATAAAAACTTTGTTGGTAAAAGAAATAGTAGTAAAACGGGATAAGACGTACATGGTGGATGATAAGTTTTTGAGGATTTGGATAGAGAATGAATACGGTCCCGGTTATGATTTTGCTATAAGATAAAAACACTGCAATTCATTACCATAAACAGCGGAAACCGAAACAAAGATTGACTGAAAGATAAAAGATTTGTTAAAGGGCAAGTTTTGGAATATTGTAACGAGAAACAAAAGGTAGAGGTAAAAATTCTGTCTCTAACAATTATTGTAAAAGATCAATGGCTAAAGTATTTATCGAAACATCTCGTTTATTATTACGAAGTTGGGAAAAAGAGGATATAAAACCTTTTACCGAATTGAACAGCGATCCGGAGGTAATGCGTTATTTCTTGAAATCCCTCACTGAAGAGGAATCCCTTGATTTCTTTGATAATGTACAAGAAGAATTTTCACGTTGCGGTTACGGTTTATATGTCATCGAGAGAAAGGAGGACGGAGCCTTCATCGGCTACATCGGGTTTCACCATATAACATTTGACGTGGACTTCGCTCCTGGTGTCGAGATTATGTAGCGGATGAAACACGAATATTGGAATAACTGGTACGCAACGGAGGCGGCACAAGCATGTCTATCGTATGCTAAAGAAAATCTTCCGCTTCACACAATTTGGTCTTTTACAACACTACCCAACAAATCGTCGGAAAGGGTTATGCAGAAAATCGGAATGACAAAAATGAAGGAATTTCTCCATCCTGTTGTGCCGGAAGACCGCCCTTTAAAACAACACGTACTTTACCGTATCGATATCTAATCTAGAAGGTAGATCCGACAGACTTAACCACATTAATTTTATTCGAATTGGAATATTATTTTCGGTGTAGAAGAGTGATTAATCCTAAAATGTCCTGAACTTCGGGTAAAGTAGAGAACAGCCCTTATTTATTAAATATTCCGTGAATATCGTCCTTGACCCTTGAGAACATTTCATCTGAAGTTATGCTCCTGCGTAAATCATTGTCCGGAACCAGTGGAGAGCCCTAAGTTGATATCGCCCTGTAAACGGTCGGGATATTCACTTACTTACAAAGATATTATAAATATACATTATCCGATTTATTTTTCTTCTTCTAAATGACTCACCGTATAACTCCACGCGCAGCGAGTGATGCACTATCCTATCGATCACCGCATCGGCTATTTTTTTCTCGCCGATCATGTCGTACCACTCCTTGACAGGGATTTGGGATGTGATGATAGTCGTTTTTTTCTGGGGCCGGTCCTCGAGACTTAAAAAGAAAGATCTAACGCGGGAGTATAAAAATTAGGTGTTTTGTTTTAAAACCCTATCCATATTTTTCCAAACAAAACATTTTCGATCACGAAATATATACGTTATAGTAATTATCTATCTCTCTACTAAAAAATTACTCTTAAAATCTTATCTTTGGAATTAAAATCAACCTTTCTACTAAAAATAATATCTAGCAAAGGACATCAAAATTTAAACAGGAACAGGATGACATTACATGAAGCAATTGAAAGAGTATTGAAAGAATCCGGGCATCCGATGATGCTTAAAGAAATCGCTTCGAAGATCAATGCGAATCATTATTACGAAAGAAATGATAAGCGACCATTAAAAGCTAATCAAGTATATGCCCGAGTAAAAAAAACTCCCAGATCTATTTGAAAATATCAACGGTTTGGTGGTTACAGCCAATAATATACATTGGAGAAATATAATTTATGCTTACTTACAGTTAAAGGAAACGTTAAGAGGGATATTTTCCACAGATGATATTTTCAATTTATAATAGCCACTCTTTCCTTCTATAAGCGTGTTGTAGACAGCAAAAAATACCCCGGAATTCATAATAAAGAAGAACCATTCATCAAGGATTTATTCTATAATAATTCTTCCTGGATAGATTCTTTGGAATTAATTGATAATTTGCATATAGTACCAGAAAAAACATTTCAGGAATTATCAACTCTTTTACAAAAAACAAATTCTCGTGACAGTAAACAAATAGAATCTATTATTAGAAATGTGGATACAACTCCATTTGATGATTCGGAATATGGTAATATCTATGAATACTTATTGTATCAGGATACGAAAGAATATTCAGGGTACGAATATTCTACTCCGGAAACCATTCGTCTGCTTTTGCCGGAATTAGTAGATGCAGAAAATGAGAAGAGCATTTATGATCCTGTTGCCGGAGTGGGTGGATTACTAAGTAAATTATTTGATTCCCAAAACAACCTTTCATTATATGGGACAGAAATAAATAAGCGTATTTCCCAATTGGGTAACATGAATTTGATCATGCATGGAGCAACAAAATCAATTATAACCCCAGAAAGTTGTTTTCGGGAAATAACAACGGATAAAAAATTTGATTTTATAATAGGTGATCTTCCGATAAATGGCGTTACAAACTCTAATGAAAATGATCTACTTTATAATGAGTTTGGTTTACATGCTCCTAAATCCGGCAAAGGATTCAGTTCTTTGGTATTATTCAGTTTCCACAAATTGTCTTATGAGGGAAAAGCAATCATAACTGTATCTGATAGTTTCTTAACTAAAGGGGGAAAAGAAAAAGAAATAAGAAAAATCCTATTGCAGCATGATGCTATAGAAACCGTTATTAGCCTTCCTAAAGGAACCTACCGTCCTTATACAGATGCAAAACCATCAATACTTGTCCTTAATCGCAACAAACCTCGTTATTTAAGAAACAGGATAAAATTCCTTAGGGCCAGCATAATAGAAGAAAACAAAAAATCAGTTATATTAGATATTGATGAAATCATTCATGAGTATTATAAAGAATTTCCTGACGCTAAATCGAGTCAAATAATTGACCTAAATGACTTAAAAGAAGACCTTAATTTATCTGCCGATGTATATAATGCTCAATATTATTTGGGCAATGAAATGTTGAAAGATAATACGGGCAGATATTTGAAAGACATTGCTGATATAAGAACCGGGGCACAACCCTCTAAAGACGAACTTTCTACGGAAGGCCTGCCTATCGTTAAAATAGAAAACCTGTCCAAAGACATTATGGATATGTATCTGAATTTAAGCTTAAATACATCCAAGACGGATGAAAGCTATAAATACCAACGGTCTATAATTAGGAAAGAATGTGTTTTAATAGCCAAGATAGGAGATAGCTTAAAACCTACTATCTATAAACCGAGTCCTGAAAATCCTGCTATTTTATTGCATAGCGGCATATTTGCATTGATTCCAAAAAGTGGAGAGTTGGATTTAGAATATCTTTACTATCAACTCAACACCGCATTTATTGAGAATCAGATCAGCTCTAAAAAGAAAAGAGCATTAATACCATTTTTCAATAAAAAAGAAGTGGAAGAGATTGTCATTCCATACGATGAAGATATTACCATTCAGAGAAGATTTGTAAATAGCCAGAAAGCAAATCTTATTGTAGAAGAAGACAGGAAACTTAGAGACAAGAAAAAAATACTCGGTTATGAAATAGAATCACAAGAAGCCGAAATCAATATTGTGAGAACGATCACTCATCAACTAAAACACAATTTATCAGGTATTGATGCCTTCATCAAAAAAATAGAGCGAATTATTTCTAAACATCACGCAAGTGCACTTAAAGAATATGCTGATGATGACCCGATCTTAATTCCCGAAAAAGGTTTCGAAATTCCGGAAAATTACTCACTAAAAGAAATAGTGGATATCGTAGTTAAAAAATCTACGTTATTAAATCGCATATTGACCGACGTATCCGAAGCAATTCATCTTAAGATGAGATATTCTGAAAAGAACCTATACACTATTTTGTTTCAACTAAGAAATGAATATCAATATCTAAATATAGAAATCAAGGGAGAGCAATATGTAACTCTGTATATTTCTGAATCCCATATTCAAAACATGTTTGAAACAATAATAGACAATGCCAGACAGCACAGTGGATTGATTAAAGAGAAGCTTAAAATTACTTTTACAATCAAACAGGATATAGATGTTGTGAAAATAGACTACAGAAATAACGGCAAAGCTTTGGGTATATCCGAAAAAGAATATAAGTCTATCGTTACAAAATCTCGGGAAAGTAGTGGGAAAGGAATAGGTGGATATTACATAAATAAAGTCATTGAAGCACATCGTGGAAATTTAAAGATAAATGATAAGTTATCTACTGGAGTACATATGATAATTGAACTACCCATAAAAAATATAAGTTATGAGTAAAAGTTTATTATTAATCGATGACAAAGAAGATTTTAAAGAGAGTTTTCAAACTTTAAGCCAACAGAAAGGATATAAATTAGCCTGGGGTAAAAGTCTTGAAGATTTAAAGGAGATAATCCCCTCTCTTCATAGAAAAATTACAGCAGTTGTGTTAGATATAAAATGTTTGCTTGATAATAGACAACCAATCGAAAGAGAAGACTTTATACTAAAGGCATTATTATTTTTAGATAGTGAATATAAAAATCTCCCCCGGGTAATCTTAACGGGTGATGAGCATGCTTTGGATTTTTCCAGGTTCTCAGGAGATGAAACTGTATTTAAAAAAGATCCAGAAGACATAGAAAAACTATTTCAAAAAATAGAAGAATTTCAACAAAAGCATGAGCAAAGAGTAAGAACCGATGATGAAATAGAATTATATAAAATAATTGAGCAAACCGAAAATAACAAATTAGAGTTTAAATCATCGCTGCAATACTGTATAAAGAAAAACAAAGAAAATAAAGATTTACGTTTTGAAGTATTGAAAACGTTAGCCGCATTTGCGAATACTGATGGTGGAATCCTTTTAATAGGAGTAGAGGATAATAGAGAAATATATGGTTTAGAAAATGGTGATTTTAAAACCATTGAACAAAGTAATCCATATGATGCTTATAAACTACTATTAGATAGTCTAATAGGGTCCAACTTTGGAAATGCTTTTCATAATATCCTAGAACCAGTAAAATTTCATACAATACAAGATAAAACTATCTGTAAAATAATAGTAAAAAGTAAATACATAGAACCTATCTATATCACTAAAAGAATTCCCAATAAACGACCTTATAAAGCTTTTTTCATAAGAGCCCAGGCAAGCTCTCGTGAATTAAATAATGTTGAACAAGATAAATATATTAAAATGAATTGGGGGTAATCTGTTATTTTCACTTATCTTATGTAATAGGTCAACAACAGAAACTTCTAGTAACGTGGCAATATACCATGTATCATGTACTGAATAGACAAAACAGTAACTGATGATATTGTCAAGAGCTGTCCAAAAGATACAATTTCCATTTACCAGGACGCTTCTAAACGGATATGAACTGACCTTCCCGAGTGGCAAAGGGAGTCATCGATGCTATTACGATAGAACGGAAAGCGACCGAAATAACTCCTGCCGCTTTTATTGAAAAGTATGGTCGCCAGAGTTTAAACTTATTCGCTACCCTCTTCCATAACAAATGATTTAAGTGCGACTACTATTATCCTGTGAAGATTATATCGCAAATGTAGTGCATAAATTTCGCAGAAAAAACTATATTTGTAGCAAATTGAAATTCGGCGTTTCTCCGCCCGCAGACCGGAAGTAAAATTCTGGGACACATCCAATCTAAGGATTTTGACATATCGGCTATCAGAGAGTTAGAAATCAGCACTGTTCCCTCTCTCTCCGCAGAAAGATTACGACAAAACAAATCAGTCAAAAGTCAAAGTCCGCAAGTTCAGATACTTGCGGACTTTTTTTTATTCTTCTTCCTACCATACCGAAGACATTAAAAAGCCAAAATTGACAGAGTTTCCGCCCTAAATCATACCCTTGGATAAGGATATGGAAACAGGGTATGATTAAGTTGTTTTGTCTGCGTTTATTCCTCTTTTGTCTTTTCGCATCATTCTCAAGGATAATTAGTTAAAGTAATTCTACAACAATAAATTTACGAGAAGTACTTTCAGAGTCCTATTCTTCATTAAAAGAGATGCACAAAAAGCCAATGGAAAAGCACCTAGTTTTTGCCGTATTACTATTAATGGCATTTAGTATCAAGCTGGATATTGATCCGTCTTTATGAGTGTAAGACGGTAAGGTAAAGGGGAGAACTAAAGAGGCAGTAGAGATTAACGCCACCCTCGACAGGATAAAATCAGCTTTGATAAATGCATAAAGTCAATATATCTATCCGGTGTAAGAATGTAGTTGTTTTGCAGACATAAAGAAATATACACGAAGTGTACGGAATAACTAAAAGATTGACTACACGTAGCAAGGTACACATTCGATAAACACCACCACACTAACGAAAGGCGTAAGAATTGAGCAATTTCTAAAAGTTAGGACACACCAATATCAAAACTACTCAAATTTCGGCAGTCACTGACCGCCGAATTCAAAAACCCGATTTAATGCTTAAAATCGGGCATTCAGATTTTAAAAAAAATCGGCCGGCGGAGACAGACGAACAGAGAAAGCAGTTTTAATAAAATGGAATTTGTGTATTCAATTTTTCTAATATGTTTCGAACTACTCGAAATTTTTTGAGTATTCAAAAGCCCGCCCCTCCCTGAAGGGGTAAAATTTCTTGAAAGTCTAAATTTATAAATAAATTAAAATAATAATTAATAAGCGTAATACTTAAAAATTATTTTAAATTTGCCAATAAATAGCAAATTTAAAATGAGAACATTCAACTTATTTCTAAAGGAGACAAGAAAAAGTTTAAACTTACAATTGCACGAAGTATATAATAAAACCAAAATAGAAGTTTCCGTTTTAAGTAAAATTGAAAATGGGAAAAGACATCCTACAGAAAAACAATTATTAAAACTTGCAGAATTGTACAATTGCAACAAAGAGAAATTATATGTGCACTGGCTTAGTGATAAGTTGGCTTTAGAAGCAAAAAAACATGGGAATTTAGGATTGGAAGCATTAAACTTAGCTGAAGAAAAGATTCGATACGGGAAATCTTCAGCTTTAATGTCAGATTTTTATCAAAATCTTAATATTGAAAGCCGAAGATATATTGGTAGTAAAGCTAAATTAACTGATTGGATTATAACTACAATAAAAAAAGAAACTAAAAATGTAAAGTCTTTTGTAGATATTTTTGCAGGAACAGCATCTATTTCAAAAGCAGCAAGTCCATATTTTGAAGAAATAATAATTAATGATATTCTTCACGCAAATAATATTATTTAACAAGCTTTTTTTTCAAAATCAGAGTGGAGTAATGAAAAACTTAAATCTATAATTAAATTTTATAATAACTTGAACCCTAGCATATTAGATGACAATTATTTTTCATTGAATTATGGGGATAAATTTTTTGATTACTTAAACGCTAAATTGATTGGTTACATAAGGGAAGATATTGAAAATAAAAAGAGCGAACTTACTAATAAAGAATATTGCATTTTATTATCATCATTAATTTATAGTATTGATAGGATTGCAAACACAGTCGGTCATTTTGATGCTTATATAAAAAAGCCTATTAAACCAAAAGAGCTTTACTTTAAATTAATTCAACCCATAGAAATAAATAAAGTGTCAATTTACAATGAAGATGCAAATAAATTGGCAAGAAAAATTAAATCTGATTTAGTATATATCGATCCTCCTTATAATTCCAGACAATACAGTCGCTTTTATCATTTATATGAGAACTTAGTTAAATGGGATAAGCCAAAATTGTATGGAGTAGCCCTTAAACCTGAACCTGAGAATATGAGTGTATATTGTACTGTACGTGCAAAAAATGCACTCCATGATCTAGTAAATAATTTAGACACAAATTATATTGCTCTATCGTATAATAATACTTATAAATCAAAAAGTCATTCTTCGGAAAATAAAATTAAATTAGAAGAGATTGAGATGATGTTAAAAGAAATAGGAAAAACTAAAATATTCGAATG
>JAJQEE010000057.1 GCA_021201865.1 Tannerellaceae bacterium
GTCCTGTATAGGTTCCTGTTGCGTCCGTATAAGCAATGGATTCCACGCCTGCACTACCAAACAAATCCATTTCACCGGTGTAGATGATCCGCAGGGTTGGGTCGACTCCCAGAAGCAGTCTGGATTTATTATTTTCATCCAGCATTAATGGAATCATCGTGGAAGGCCAGGCAGTCAATGCACCGTTGGAGGCATCGTAGGGTAACAGCTTAATATCACTTTTTGATAACTCCGGTCCTCCGGCTGTAAATGGACCTGTACGAAGCAGATATTCATACAGTTTATTTGTATCCGCCGTGTATTGGTCACCGGTGTTGAGGGTACGCGGGAAGTCAGTTTTCACTACATTATTACCTGTACCTCCGATGGCAGTATATCCGGTCATGAGCAGGTAGTTTACAAAATTGTTACTGCGGTCATCCGATAATCCCAGTACCAGCCGGTTCGGATTGCCATCCAGCCAGCTACGGATCTGGTTACCCTGGTTGATGTTACCATCAAAGCAGTTCATGACAAAAATATCAACTCCTGCGGAAGGTACCAGATTCACCTCTTCCATGAACTCCACGCCGCCACTGACAAAGGTACCGTTGGAACCGAACCATTCCGGATTAGTCATACTCTGATACAACTGTTCAACGTAATTGATCCGGTAATAACTTCCGGTAGGTGCCATAAAGTAGCCATACCAGGTATTTGAATTTTGTAAAACGATCTTTTTCAATGCCACGGATTGTTGGGTGACGATCACCTGTCTTTCGATATCCGTACCGTCCAGTGTCACCGTAACGATTGCCTGTGGTGTCACGCCTGCGTCTAACAGAGGTGCGAAGGTTACATTGAATACATCGGTCAGTTTCGTACTATGGAAGACGGTCAGTCCCGGTGTGTTATTGAAATAGGCTTCGTTTCCATAGGCTTCCAGTGTCGCTGTCCAGGTGGTTGTTCCGGTTGCGGTAATCCCTTCGCTGTTGCCTCCGTCTGTCGGAATAATGGCAAAGGTTTCCGGAATCACTGTTAACGAGTGATGTTCCTGGGTAATATCAATATTGGTGTTCACACCAGTGTTGGCCTTCAGGAAAATTCTTAACTGTGCGGTCATATCCAGTTCATCCGGATTGACTCCTTTGGCTGTGATGCTTACTTCTGTGCTGTCACTATTGATTGAATATTCAAAATAATCTCTGTGAGGTCCGTACAGTGCGACATCCCAGGGTTGGTTATCCTGCGTGGATACGTGGAATGTATAGTCTTCCGGAGCAGTCATATAATCTCCGTTTGCGGAAAATCTAACCTCCCGGTGCGCTTCCTGTAAGACAATATCTCCCGTCCCTTTCTGGGAAATGATCAGTACCCGGCTCAGGTCCGGATCACTGTCTAATGTTACCAGGACGAAAGCATATTCGGTTAATATGTCGCTGTTTTGCGCGATCGTATTGATGGAGAAGGTGGTCATATTATCTCCCGTCATGGTTGTGCCGCCGTTATCAAACGTAAACCTTCCGTCTGCATTGTAGATATAAGCAGACCAGGGGCCTGAGCTGGTGGCCGTTACAACCACCTCTCCGGTAGAAGGTGAAGAAGGATAAGTAGGTAAGCTGGTGTGACTGAGCGTCAGGTATTCACCGATGTCTCCGGTTTGATTGATCCGGACGGTTGTTTTCAGCTTTCCGAATTGCAGAACCGCGTATCCGGCTTTATCCACATCACTTGGCGTAGCTGTAACAGTTAATACATTTTTATCCAGGTTAACACTAAACCCGGCAGGCAGATCTTGTTGGGTCAATTGTAGTTCCCCTTCTCCTGCGGTGTATATTTCCACCGGCACCTCTCCACCTGTACGGTCGAAGGTGACATTCGTACTGGTAATGGCCAGGATATTTTCTCCGTCAAAAATGATATTTCCCTGATTATCCACATCCCATTCATTGATCTGTACATTGAGGTAAGCATCCTCGTTCCGATAGGCGTCTTCTTCGGAATTGTCTCCTAATCCCAATACTTTGACGATGGTGAATGTATAGGCATTATTGCGTTTTAACTGCTGGCTTTGATTATCCAGACAGGCGTTTACACGATAGTAACTTACTTGGCCTTTATACTCAATACCTAAGATCAAACAGGTAGTCAGCGCGTCATTTTGAGTAGGTTGTGTGACAAAGTTCTCATAGGCGTATAATCCGCCATTGATGGTATCGCCCTCTGCTATTATACCATATAAACGCTGGATACGGTCCAGTGTGAAATCGGAGAAGTTTATGTCCCATACTGTCTGCACCGGAAACGCATTCCAGATAGAAGCGGAGACCAGTTTATATTCAGCACCGGCCTTATTCACCACATCAAAACGGCTGACAATGCGTGTCAGTTCCGTTAACACATTTTCTTCGTTGGCTGCTTTTGTCACAGCACCACTCATCATGAGGTTATCCTGAATATAAGATGAATAGGAATAGTAATTACTTCCCGGAGATGCCGGATTAGCAGTAATACCTACTCTCTTTTGTTTGATCTCATTTTCGGTTTTCCCTTCAAATTCCGCTGCCCAATCTTTGGAAATACCACCGTGGATTTCCAGGTAATAATCCGCATTGGCGAGGAACAACAGGTTATAGGACTCCGATTTGCTGATGTTGGATTCAGCCTCGAGTTCCAGATGGATCGTTTGTCCGGATTTATAGACCGAACCGCTTGCCGGTGAGATGTCGTGGGCTTCAAGGAATTTACCGCTTCCGTCATTGGAAGCTTCAAAGAATAGTACGTATAGTGTATGTACTTCATCTTCCCCTCCGACCGCATCGATCGTAGCATACGTATTCGCGGCACTTCCCGGAATATTCAGTGTAAAGGAAAGGTTTCCTTTCCCTCCTTCCGGTCCTCTCAGGGACTCGTCTATTTCCGAACAACACGTTAATAATAGTGCGCAGACCAGGCCTGCAAAGAATAGAAAGTTTTTTTTCATGAATGATCCTCCTATATAGTCTGAGACTTTTTTTGTTGGATGTATGACAATTATTTAATTATTAAATTTTTACTGGTTTTGTATGTATCGCTACAACAGAGGTTAAAAAAAGAAAGTTCACTGAATTAAAAGTTAAAAGAATTGGCTTATTTTTGTGTTAATTGATTTATCTATTTGATAATTAGATTATTATTTGTTAAAGTCACACAGGTAATGTTTTCAGGCAAAGAAATATTAACCATATGGTAAGATTCTTTTAGAGAAATGGACAGAGGAAGGTTGTTATAAGAGAAAAAAGGAAGGAAGAGATGAATATAATATTTCTTCTGTATAGAAATATGTACCTTTGTATGGTTTTTTAATAGGATTCAGTATGGAAGTATATATCCCTCAGATTATAGCATCCGGTATTGCTATACTTTTATTATACATAGCGAAGTTTATAATCAATAAACTGGTGATTAAATATGGGCAGATCTTACAGATTTCCGAGGTAAGAACACTTCAGACAAAACAGGTTATTTCTACCTTGTTAAATATCATGTTTGTGTTCGTTATCGCTATTATCTGGGGAGTGGAGCCTCATAATCTATTGATAGGTCTCTCTTCGATCTTTGCGGTTATAGGGGTGGCTTTGTTTGCCCAGTGGTCTATTCTCAGTAATATTACGGCAGGTCTTATCATGTTTTTTACGGCTCCTTTCCGGATTGGAGACCGGATCCGTATCATTGATAAAGATATTCCTATCGATGCTGTAATAGAGAATATCCATACTTTCTATACCCATATCCGGACAGATGAGAATGAACTGATCGTGTTGCCGAACAATCTTTTTCTCCAGAAAATCGTTTCCATAAAAAAGGAAAATAAATAGGGTATTTAAGGATTTTCCAGAATGCCCAGCGCTTGTCTGTTTGGTAAGAGTGGGAGCATTCCCGGGGAGTATTTTACCTGTTGTCTGCCATTTTCATCCGCGTAAATAAGGAAATACTCGATTGTGTTTAGTTTTTTAGCTATTTCCACAGCCTCCTCTAATCCCATAGCCATAAAAGCAGTCGCATATCCATCTGCCGTCATGCAATCTTCGGCGACGATGGTTGCACTCAGGACACTTTGTCCGGCCGGATAACCTGTTCTCGGGTCAATCGTATGAGCATACTTTTTGCCCTCTTTGATATAATAATTCCGGTAGTCTCCGGAGGTAGCGACACCACAGGTTTTGCAGGGTTGTACGATCTCTTCGATCCCGTGGGAAACAGCAGAGTTGTCATCTTCCGGTTTGTTGATCCCAATGCGCCAGCAATCTCCGTTTGGGTTTACCCCTTTCATAGCTATTTCACCTCCTATATCTACCATGTAGTTTTGAACTCCTTCCCGTTCAAGTAACCGGGCGATCACATCGGAGGCATATCCTTTGGCAATCGCTGAAAAGTTGAACATGATCCGGGGATCTTCTTTGGTAATGGTTCTGCCGTTCAGATGAACTTTGTCATACCCGACAAACGCTTTAATACTATCGATCATCCCGGGAGTGACACTATCCATTTTACTGAATCCGAATCCCCATAGATTAATAAGCGGAGCAGCGGTCGGATCAAATATGCCATCCGTGTTTTCATATATTTCTTTAGACTTGTTGAAAACAGCTATAAACCAGTCGTCTACTTCAACCGGTTCATTGTTGTTCACTTTGGCAATGATGGAGTTCGGATTGAAAGGGTTTAAGGAAAGATTGAACGCCTGAAGTTCCGCATCGATCTTTTCGGTCAATAGGACCGGGGATTCATATTTGATGCGATAGAGGGTACGAAAAACCGAACCACTTTCTTCAAAATAGGTTTTTTTATCTGTGCAACCTGTTAATATACAGGCGCAAATAATAATAAGCCATCCGGCTTTTCTAATGATCTGATCCATCTTTTATCCTCTCTGTCTTTTATGATCCTGAACAGAGAGAACAAAGATATAAAATAACTGCTTAATCGTGGCTTTCCATGTAACCTCCTTTCATTGGAGAGACGCTGTTTTTTGTGTAAATACTCAGGATCCCGGTTGTATAGGGAGACTCCGGTTTTTTCCACTGTTTCCGGCGTTCACACAAAATGGCCTCTATCTCTTCAGGTGTTTTGGGCATTCCGTTGATTCCGGTAATATCCAGTTTCCTGGCTGGAATATCTATGTGGATGAGGTCACCTTCTTCCACTAAGGCAATAGGTCCTCCTTCACAGGCTTCGGGGGAAACATGGCCAATGGCCGGACCTCGTGTGGCACCGGAAAAACGTCCGTCTGTGATCAGGGCGATGGTTTCTATGAGTTCCGGATCAGAAGCGATGGCCTCGGTGGTGTAGAACATTTCCGGCATCCCACTTCCTTTTGGGCCTTCATACCGGATAAATACAGCTTCACCGGGTTGTATGTTTTTTTGTAGCACCGCTTCCTGAGCAGATTCTTCATTATTAAAGACTCTGGCTTTGAGCGTTACCTGCATCAGTTTAGGAGAAACTGCCGCGTGTTTCACCACAGCACCTTCTGGCGCCAGGTTTCCTTTCAGGATCGCAATCGCTCCCTGTGAACGGATGGGATCGTTTAGTGGCTTGATAATATCGGAGACCTTTACTCCCAACGCATTTAGATATTTCCGTGCTCCTTCATAAAAACCATTCTGACGCATGATATCCAAATTCTCACCCACTGTTTTTCCGGTTACCGTACGAACATTCAGATGCAGGAATTCTTTGATCTCTTCCATAATAGCGGGAACTCCTCCGGCATACCAGAAATATTCTCCGGGCCAGAAACCGCTGGGACGAATATTCAGTAAGAAAGGTATTTTCTTATGGATCTCATCAAACAGTTCCGGTGGAAGGTGGAGGCCTAATTCATGTGCAATAGCAGGGAGGTGTAGCAGGCTGTTACTTGAACCGGCAATAGCCGCATGTACCATAATCGCGTTTTCAAACGCTTCCATGGTCAGGATCTCTGAAGGGAGAAGCTGCTCAGAAGCCA
Organism: Tannerellaceae bacterium; assembly: GCA_021201865.1. Lineage (GTDB taxonomy): Bacteria > Bacteroidota > Bacteroidia > Bacteroidales > Tannerellaceae > UBA4116. Next base: position 5,969 of record JAJQEE010000057.1, read on the forward strand.
GAGCGACAGCCCGTTCTCCGGCCCGGCGTGTGATATCTTTCAGGTAATGAATATGGGTTGGGATCAGGGCAGAACCCGGCATGGCAAGTCCTAAAGCTTCTGCCATGACCTGCATGGTAGAAGCAGTTCCCATAAATGAACAGGCTCCGCAATCTGGACAGGCATCTTTCTTATATAGCATGAACTGCTCTTCAGTGATCTCTTTTCTCACGAACTGGGCATTGTACTTTCCGATCTGTTCTAAGGTAAGCAGATCCGGTCCTGCCTTCATAATCCCGCCTGGAACGAATACAGCAGGCATATTCAGACGGGCAATAGCCATCAGGTGAGCTGGGACTGATTTGTCACAACTGGTAATAAAGACTCCGGCATCAAAAGGGGTGGCTTTGACATGGATCTCGATCATAGCAGCCATGATATCCCGGGAAACCAGGGAATAGTTCATTCCATCATGCCCTTGTGCTTCCCTATCGCAAATATCAGTTACATAATAGTTCGCGGCTTTGGCTCCTCCGTCACTGACTCCTTTTCCGGCTTCATCTACTAATTTATTCAGATGAGCACTTCCCGGATGGCTATGTCCATAACTGCTTTCAATAATAATCTGGGGTTTATCTAAATCCTCTATACTCCATCCACTACCTAACCGGAGAGAATCAAGTTCAGGTGCGACTTTTCGTAACTGCTGGCTTTTCATCTTTTTGTATATTTATGGTTATTTATCATCGAAGATAAGAAAGATATTTTGTTTATGCTCCCTTCCGCTCCAAAAAAAGAATTAACCCCAGATCGTATGTTCCAGTAGGATTTTGCTGCCGATTGCGATCAGGATGATACCTCCGATCAGGTCCAGTCGCAGATTTACTTTACCTCCTACACGGTTTCCGAAATAGACACCCAGTCCGGAAAGGCCGAATGTAATAATCCCGATGGTAGTGGCCTGTAAAAAAATAGAGGAATCCAGAAGAGCGAGAGATACTCCTACTGCCAGTGCATCAATACTGGTGGCTACGGCCAGTCCTACTAATATTTTGTTGTGAAGAGGATCTACTTTAGATTCTTCTTCCTCCTTTTTGCAAAAACTGTCATATACCATTTTACCACCTAAATAGAGTAGTAGAAAAAAAGCAATCCAATGGTCGAAGGCTTCTATATAGCTGGCGAAACCCATGCCTGCCAGGTATCCTAACAGGGTCATTCCTCCCTGAAATGCTCCCATCACAGAAGCTATTTTGAAAATATTGCCTGCTGTGCACTTGTTGATAACAGCACCTCCTGTCACGGAAACAGCCATGCTATCCATGGATAGTCCGATTGCTAATAGTATAATCTCTATAAATGACATATTCAGAACGTTTCCTTCCGAACGATCTCCTCTAAAGGCTTCCGTTTTTTAGGAGTTTGTGTAAATAATTCAGGGGTTGTTGGATAACCGATAGGAATGATCGCCACAGGTTCAACCTGTTCCGGCAGATGGAAGGATGAACGGAAAAGAGAGATTTCAAAGTTACAGACAATACAGCTACCTAATTCCTGTTCGGCGGCTGCCAGGCAGATATGTTCGATGGCGATACCTGCGTCTATATCCAAATGGTCTTTTTGATCGGAAGCCCGTTTCCAGGACTGATTCCGGTCACCACACACCACGATGAAAAGAGGGGCCGTCCGGATCCATTCCCGGGGATAGCAGGATACTACTTTATCCCGGTTCTTCTTTTCTTCAATCACCAAAAAGTACCAGGGTTGATAGTTGACCGCGGAGGGAGCCAAACGAGCGGCCTCCAGTATATACTCTACTTTTTCCTGTTCTACAGGAGTGGGAGCGTATTGCCGGATGGAGCAATGCTTTTGAATGATATCAAGCAGTTTCATACGAGTAATAATTTAATAATCATATGACCGGCATCTTTATAAGATCAACCCGCAATGTTGACCTGGCTGCGGATCATATGTAGAATAAAGAATTATTGGTTGGTTATGAAGATTCAAAAACAGTTTTATTGGTTCTTCAGAAACTGCTTTTGATCTGGATCATAACTCTGATTCTATTTTGTATTTATTTCTTCTGGGCGCATTCCGGCAGATTAACTCGCCGATAAATCCCGCCAGGAAAAGTTGTGTACCCATGATCATTCCGGTCAGGGCAATGTAAAAATAGGGAGAACTGGTCACTAAGGGTCTCAGGTCTCCGCCTGACATCATAGAGGCCAATTTAGCGGAAAGTACCACTACTAAAGCGATAAAGCCGATAAAAAACATGCCACTTCCCAAAAGACCAAAGAAATGCATCGGTTTCTTACCAAACTTAGAGGTAAACCACAACGTGATCAAATCCAGATATCCGTTGAAAAAGCGGTCTAATCCAAACTTGGTGGTTCCGTATTTACGCGCCTGGTGTTGTACGGGTTTTTCCGCGATTTTATTGAATCCTGCAATTTTTGCTAAGTAAGGTATATAACGATGCATATCATTATATACCTCAATATTTTTAATCACAATTTTTTTGTAAGCCTTTAGTCCGCAGTTAAAATCATGCAGATTATCAATTCCGGAAAACTTACGGGCCGTTGCATTGAACAGTTTAGTCGGAATTGTTTTGGATAGGGGATCATATCTTTTCTTTTTCCATCCGGAGACCAGATCATATCCGTCTTCTTTGATCATCCGGTAGAGTTCCGGAATTTCATCGGGGCTGTCCTGGAGATCTGCGTCCATAGTGATTACCACATCTCCTTCCGCTCGTTCAAAGCCACAGTGCAGCCCCGGTGATTTACCATAATTCCGCCGGAATTTAATTGCTTTGATACAGGGCGATTTTTCCCGTAAACTTTCAATGATCTTCCAGGAATCATCCGTGCTTCCGTCATCTACAAAAATGACTTCATAAGTGAACTGGTTTTCATGCATAACCCGCTCTATCCAGCTATATAGTTCCGGAAGAGACTCTGCTTCGTTGTACAAAGGAATAACTACAGAAATATCCATTATTTATTCATTTTCCAGATGGTTATTTTCATCAATTTGTCCGGTTGCATTATTCCTGCAAAGCAATGCTGCCACAGGAATAGAAAAAATGATACCGTAGAATGTATTGTTTAAAATCCCCATAATCGCCATGCTAATAGGAGTGGGGACCTCCATTCGTGTAATCGTTTCTGCCATTTTGGGACTTAAGTTGGTTCCTTCCAGCATCTCCAGGGTGGCCTGCAATGAGTTGGCTATAAAATCAGAAGGAGCCAGAAAACGGTAGAAGATAAACTGTTCCAGGGAAAGAATGATCCCTGCAAAGGTATAAAGCAATATCCCAAATTGCCAGGCATGGAAAAACTGGATTCTTCCGCCAATATCCATCCGGTAACGTCTGGTAAAAATATAGGCCAGAATAAGGGTTACGGGTGCTAAAGCCTGATAAAAAAGGAGGTAATTGGAAGAGATGGTATAGCCCAATATAAAGAAAACGTATTTGAATAGCCAGAAAATTCCCAGGAGAAGTCCGTAGGACATGGCACTTTTGATAACTGAGCTTTTGTTTTCTTCCATATAAATAATTTCGGATTATACAAAAAAGACAATTGACAATCAACAATCTTTAAAGTAAATAATTGTCAATTGTCAATTGTCCATTATCAATCTATTTTGAGCCTCTTGTCGGATTCGAACCAACGACCCCGAGATTACAAATCACGTGCTCTGGC
>JAJQEE010000048.1 GCA_021201865.1 Tannerellaceae bacterium
TGATATGGAATCGGATGTGGTTGTTTATGACGTGGAAAACAAGGCTATCCTGTCCCAGGCTTCTTTGATAACACAAGATGCACTTGAAACGTTCCCTTCTTTCTCGCCGGATGGTGAATGGCTCTACTTCTGTACGGCACCGGTCACAGCCATGCCGGATCAGTATGATCAATTACGCTACAATTTATGCCGGATTGCTTTTGATGAGGAAGAGGGACTGCTGAAAATGCCTGTTGATACACTTGTCTATGCAGATTCTATAAGTGTTAGTTTTCCCCGAATATCTCCGGATGGCCAATTCCTGATGTATACGGAAACAGCCTATGGGCAGTTCCCTATCTGGCATAAAGATGCGGATATTCGTATGATCGATCTCCGGTCAGGAACGTTTGTTGATACGTCTGTTATGAACAGTGAAGACACCGAGAGTTATCATTCATGGAGCAGTAACGGAAAATGGGTGGTGTTTAGCAGTCGTCGGGATAACGGACTTTATACATTGCCTTATCTTACTTATATCAATGAAGAGGGAAAACCTTCCAAGCCCTTCTTACTTCCCCAAGAAGATCCGGAATTCTATGATTATTTATTGTATTCTTACAATATTCCAGAGTTGGTTAAAGGAGAAGTAAAGATAGATCCTTATAAGATCCAGCAGACGGCGATGAAAAATCAATTAGAGCAGATAAATTTTAAATAATTAATTTTTTGTTTTTGCTTTCTTCAATATTATATAGTTAAATATATTTATTTTATAGTATTATTTTAATATTTCTTCTTTTGTCTATTTTTTGTCTACTGCTTTTATATTTAGCTGTTTTATTTGTTTTTTAGTTTATAAGTATTAATTTTAGACTATTCTGTTATTTGTAAAATTTAATATTAATCCTAAAATGTTGGCAGGACATATTTAACCTATTTAAATAGGTATTCTGCTTCTAACTATCATGAAAAAAGAACAAATGATCCAGCAATTAAGCTTAACTCAAAAAGAAACAACTCTATTTGAATCAGTAGGTCTATTTCATCAACCAGAAGGTGTATTATTTCAAAAGATCCTTGCAGGTGAACTGCATAGTTTGAATATTTTTGGAAATGAGCTTTTCTTTAATGAAGGAAAAAGGATTTCCGAAGAAGAGTTTTATGCTGAGATACCTAATCATCTGGATGGTATGAGTAGCGAAGAAAGAGAACAATGTGAATCTCTTGTGAAAAGTTATGAAAGTAATAAAAACAAAGCTTCTACCTGCACAGTGATTTTGATGTCTTATAGAAGTTGTTTTGATTGTAATCCATCCTCATTTACAAGTCGCTACTACGTGTATGGAACAATTGCTTCTGTAGGTTCAATCTACTTTGACTGGTATGAAAATGTGTTGTCTGTGGAAGGTACAATTTCTTTTGGTAACGTGACCTATGTTTGTTCTGATGGAAATAGATCAGGAGACCGACCAGCTTCTATAACAATCAAATTTGGAGAGAAAAAAGAAGTAAGGACTTATATTTGGTGCTAAATAAAAGCTTCTGATCTTATTATTATGGTATAATTTAAGGACCAATGAAAGGAAAGTTAGATCCCTATACCATTTATGAAGCTTTTATGGCTACTTTAAAGAGAGAAATCCCTGAAAATCCAGAGGAGTGGCCTGAGTGGTATAAAGAGCGAATGGAGTTTTGTGGAAAGTGCGAATATAATACAGAGAATATGAAAAATGAAAAACTACAATTACTTTCATTCACTCAAAAGGTTATATTTAAAAAGGAGGCTTGTTCCATTTGTAATTGTTTTATAAAACAAAAGTGCTGGATTGAATCTGAGATTTGTGCCCGGGAATATATTGGAGAAAACGCCTATTGGACAAAAATAAGAATAGATGGGAATGAATGAGTTGGGAAAATATAAATTCTGAAAACTCCTTATTATGTTTTAGATCAAATAAAAAAGATGGGGGAGTAAATCTCCCCCATCTTTTTTATTTGATCTTATCTTTTAAATTAGAAAGCAGCATATCCTGGATTCTGTTTCAGATTCTGATTGGTTTGCCATGCTTCCTGTGGAATAGGGAAAATATTTTTATAATCCTGTCCACGAGTGCTAAGTTTCAGGAAGCGTGGATCCTGGAATGTGTCGAACCGGATATTATCCTGACGGGCGTGACATTCCCATCCCAATTCCAGTTTACGTTCCAAAGCAATTTCCTCTAACGTTACAGATGCGTAGTTGTGGTCAGAATTACCATATCCACGTTCACGGATCGTATTTACTAAACGGGTTGCTTCACCATTGTTGATTCCTAATCTTACCAGTGCTTCAGCTTTCATTAAATAAACGTCTGCCAAACGGAAAATGTGGAAATCATTTTCCATTGCATCCAGAGTACTTCTGTCATAAGGCCATTTTAAAGCTCTTCCTCCGTCTTCCTGCTGAACTTCTCCCCAGGTGGTACCATCTATTTCTGTGCCAGGGATAATTTCAACATCCACATAATGGATCAAAGGTCTGTCATGGGCTGTCATAATGATTTCACCTGTTGCCGGATCAATCATTTCTCCCAGTAAGAAGGTTCCATGTAAGCGTTGGTCTTCTTCATCAAATAGTTTTACATAATCTGCCTGTGCACATATACCATTCCATGCTTCAAAACTTGCCCCTAAAGCAATATTATCTTTGTAGTGCAATGTACGGTAATGTAGCTGATTGCATGTGTCGTCACTTGTATCATTTGCACTGAAGCAGGCAGCTAATATGGCTTCCATAGATGTTTCATTATAAACCTGGAAGTTTGTTTTCCAGTCTGATTCCAAAGCATATCCTAAACTCATGACTACGTCACAAGCATCTGCCACTTCCTGCCATTTGGGAGAATCTACTCCCCATGCTTCTGCATTGAGATAAATTTTTGCTAATAAGGTGTAAGCAGCTCCTTTGGTGAATTTACCATAGCTTGCAGTGGTTACATCTGAGCGGAGTATGTCTTTGATCTCATTCAGCTCTTCAACAAGAAATTTATATACTTCTACCCGGGGAGTATTTGTCGGTAGAGAGGTATCCTGAAAGTCAATAGTTAGAGGAACATTTCCCCAGTAATCCATTAACATATAGATCCAATAGGCTCTTACTCCACGAATTTCAGCTAATGCTTTTACTTTATCTTCATCGTTTAATACGGAATTAGCAACCGTCTCATAAATCAGATTACAGGCTGATACAGACTCTGTGGCTGCTTTCCAACAATCATTAATTACTCCTGTATTTGAAGTCCATGCATGCATGTGTAATTCTCTATACTGTCCTCCATCATACCAGTCTCCTCCGGCACGGGTTGGAACAATGGCCATATCTCCACTACATTCTGATAAATACATGAAGTTATGGGGAAATACTTCTCTAAGCGTTTTATAAGCTGGTCCTATAATTGCGTTAATTTCCGCATCTGTTTTTCCGAAATCATCCGCCTGGATTTTGTCGTATACATCTTCATCCAGGTCCATGCATGAAGGCAATGAACAGGTAATCACTGTTCCTAATATGATTGAAAATATTGTTTTGATTTTCATAATATTACTCATTTAAGAATTTAGAATGTTAAGTTAACTCCAATAGTAAATGTTCTGGATTTTGGAAAATATTCACGAGGTTCAATCCCAGGAGATAAACCGGCATCTTCATCTGTAGCTTCTCCTCTGAATAATTCAACTTCAGGATCTAAACCTTTATAGGCAGTAATTACAAACAGATTTTGTCCTGCAAAATAAACTCTCGCTTTCTCAATTTCTTTGATGTTTTTAGTATTGAACGTATATCCTAAAGACATATTATCCAAACGCATAAAAGAACCACTTTCCAGATAGTAAGAACTTATTTTAGACGATTCTGTCAATTGGTAAACTAATGGATCATTTAATGCATTTGTTCCAATCAGATATGTGTTGTTAGCATAAGCTGCACGTGGGTTATTCAACACCTTATTTCCTAATGTACCGCGAAGGAAGAAACTTAAATCCCATTGTTTCCAGGAGAAACTGTTGTTCAAACCAAATGTCAGTTTAGGTTGTGCACTTCCTACATAGGTACGGTCATCATTCGTGATTTCTCCATCTCCGTTCACATCACGCATAATGTATTTACCTTCTGAATCAATTCCTAAACATTCAAGCATAAAGAACTGGCCGATTGGCCGACCTTCTTCCACTACGTGGGAAGTCACTCCGGATGCACCACGGATCCATGGATCTCCGGTATAAATACGGCTGGTAGTATATATATCACTGGATAATTTGGTTACCTCATTTTTATTATGAGCCAGATTCAATGAAATATTCCAGGTAAATTGTTTGTTACGGATCGCATCTACATTTAATAATACTTCAATACCTGTATTTTTCATATCTCCCACATTCGCCTGCATTTTTTCATATACATAAGGAGGAGTAGGCACACGATAGGTATAAAGCATGTCTGAGGTGCGTTTGTCATACCATTCAATTGTTCCACCGAACCGGTTATTAAAGAAAGAGAAATCGACCCCGATGTTAAGCATGGCTGTTGATTCCCATTTCAGATCCGGATTCGCATTCTGACTGATCTTATAAGCTGCTAACCATTGACCATCATCAAAATAAGTACCGTCTGAACCATATAATTCTAAACTCTTATAAGGTTGTAGTCCATCCTGGTTACCGGTAATACCATATCCGGCTCTCAATTTCAAATCATTCAGCCAGGATACATCCTGCATAAATGCTTCCTGTGAAATTCCCCATGCTGCAGATGCGGAAGGGAAAGTTCCCCATTTATGGTTTGCGCCAAACTTGGAAGAACCATCACGACGTACGGTAGCGGTAACCATATAGCGTTCATCATAACTATAGTGGGCACGTGCAAATAAAGAGATCAGTTTGTAGGAATTCTTTTCAGATTTTACGTCACCGTTCTTTAAGCCTGTTCCTGATTGAAGATTATTATAACCTAAATCATCAATAAGAAAGTTTCTGTTTGCCGCTTCAAATTCGGAATAGATATTATCTTCCCATGAATAACCAGCCATTCCCTGGATTTTATGTTTGTCACCAGCTCCGAATGTTTTTTCGTAGTCCGCTGTCCATTCCATTAAGTTACGGTCACGAAGCGTATTGGTTTTCTGAGCATATCCATTATTCGACTGTCCGACACTCGTTTCAGAATGATCGTATCTGCTATATTCAGAACTCCAGCGGCTTTTATAAAGATTGACTTTTACATTTAATCCATCTGTAATCGTGTATTGCAGGTCTCCGGAGCCATAGAAATAGGAACTTGATCTTTTCCTTTCGTTTAAATCCTGGTTTTGTACCGGGTTACCCTGGTCGTATTCTGAATTTTGTTTGGTGAAGTAACTGCCATCTGCATTGTAAACCGGATACACAGGGAGCATACTATAAGCCAATACAAAGTTATCTCCGTTAGGAATTTCATGGTCCATTAAAGAGGCGGATGCAAGGAAACCAATCCGTAAGCGATCTTCCAGAGCACGTTGTTGCATTTGGAAACGGAAATTATAACGTTCCATGGAGTTATCACGCATTACCCCATTCCGGTTTAAATAGTTGAAGGATGCGCGGTAGTTACTTTTAGAACTACCCCCGGATAAAGAAAGGGCATGGCTATGAGAAACCCCTGTACGGGTTAATTCATCAAACCAATCTGTATCTGCCCCATATTGGTCATACACAGAAATATCCTGACCTGAGAAAGCTGCGTAATCTCTCCACTGGTCTGCATTCATCAGATCCGGTTTATTGGCAATCCGGTCAAAAGCAACGTATCCGTCATAATTAACCTGTGTTTTTGAGCCTGAACCTCTTTTGGTTGTGATCAGGATAACACCACCTGCCGCACGGGAACCGTAGATCGCTGCGGAAGATGCATCTTTCAAAACGGAGATTGCTTCAATATCAGAAGCCGGAACAGTGGACATATCACCACCAGGAATACCGTCAATTACGATAAGTGGACCCTGGTCGTTTTGCAGGGTAGAAGTACCACGTAAGCGGATCTGGCTACTACGGGTTACGTCTCCGGAACCTGAAGTGATGGTCAAACCTGCCACTTTACCTTGCAAAAGGTCAGCCGCATCACGAGTCAAACCTTTATTGAAGTTTTCTTCGGAAACATTGGCTACAGATCCCGTGATCTCCCGCCGGGTTTGTGTACCGTAACCAATGGCTACGACTTCTCCTAAATTCACAACGGAAGGATCTAATTTTACATCAATACTTGCACGTCCGTTTACATTTTCTTCAATAGAATTATATCCGATAAAAGAAAACTGAAGGACCGCTCTTTGTGGGTTACTAATAGTTAACGTGTAATTCCCATCCAAATCAGTGATTGTACCGTTAGTAGTACCTTTTTCAATAACGTTGGCTCCGATAATCGGTTCGCCAAGTTCATCCAGAACTTTCCCTTTTATGCTACCGGACTGTGCAAAGGCCGGTGTCATGCAGAGAATCATCAGAAGGGGCAGAAAAATAGCCCGTAAGTGTCTGAAAGAAGAGGTTGTGTTCTTTCTTTGCATAATTGTAATTTTTAAGTTAACAATAATAATGTATTTTATAGGTTTGTTAGTTTAAAGCATTTGCAAATATACATTTAAATCTTAAAAAAGCCAATAAAAATTGTTTTTTCTGTTTAAATATTTGCTAACTTCTTGGTAATAAGAAGGCAAATTATAGATAGTTCTGTCTTAAAAATGCTAAGTTCTGGATGAACTCTGATTGTTTTATGTGAAAAATACTTTAAGAGATCCTGTTAATTTGTACTATAAGCAGGTATAGAATTAAAAACTACTTTTTTGCTAAATTAAAATAGCTAAAACCTGTACCTTTGCGGCATGAATAAGCCAGCGGTTTTAATCTACCCCTGTTTAATACTTATATTAGTATTGCTCTTTATAGGGAATTTAATTTATGGAGCTGTTTCTATACCAATAGATAGTGTATTCACTATTTTGTTAGGAAAAGAACCGGAGCGGTTATCCTGGCAGAATATTATTTTGCAGACCCGGATTCCGCAGGCTGTAACTGCCATGTTATCCGGTGCTTCTTTAGCAGTCAGTGGTTTGTTGTTGCAGACGTTGTTCCGTAATCCGTTGGCAGGTCCTTCTATCTTAGGCATTAGCGATGGTGCCAATCTGGGGGTTGCGGTAGTGATGCTTTATCTGGGGGGATCAGTCGGGCATTTAACGGATTTACCGATGAGTGGATATCCGGCGATTATTGCCGCGGCTTTTCTGGGGGCCTGTATCATTTTGGGAGTGATCCTTTATTTTTCTTCTAAAGTAAGAAGTAATGTCATGTTATTAATCATCGGGATCATGATTGGTTATCTGGCCTCTTCTGTTATCTCCATCCTGAATTTTTATGCTACAGCCGATAAGGTCCGTTCTTTTGTTATGTGGGGATTGGGAAATTTTTCCGGTGTTTCGTTGAGTCTCCTGCCTTTCTTTTCTCTGTGTACACTCACGGGACTTTTTCTGTCGGTTTTACTGATCAAACCCTTGAATGCGCTGTTGTTAGGAGAAATGTATGCCGCTAATCTGGGAATTAAAGTGAAAAGAACCCGGGCGCTGATCCTTTTATGCACAGGATTACTGACCGCTACAACAACTGCCTTTTGTGGTCCGGTTTCTTTCATCGGACTGGCGGTTCCACATATTGCCCGGTTACTGTTAGGCTCCTCCAATCATAAAATGTTGTTACCGGTGACGTTGTTGACAGGAGCCTGTGTGGCTCTGCTCTGTAATATGCTGATGGTATTACCGGGAACGAACACCCTGCTGCCGTTAAATGCGGTGACTCCTATTATTGGGGCTCCGGTTGTGATCTATGTAATTGTGAATCGTAAGAATATCCAATACTTTAACTGATATGAAACAGCCACCTGCGATTGAAACGACCGGATTAAGTATAGGATATCCCCTGAAAAGAGGAAATAAAAAGATTGTGCATGAAGGCCTGGACCTTCAATTATTATCAGGTGAGGTCACCTGCCTGTTAGGACTAAACGGAGCAGGTAAATCGACCTTATTGCGTACGCTTTGTGGTTTTCAGCCTCCTTTGGATGGAGAGATCCATCTGATGGGGAAACCTCTCCGGAACTATTCCCAGGCTACTTTTTCCCTGATGGTCGGTGTCGTATTAACAGAAAAGACGAACGCCGGAGGAATTTCTGTCTATGATCTGGTCTCTTTAGGCAGACATCCCTATACCGGTTTTTTCGGACAGTTGAAACCTCGTGATAAGGAGATCATAGAAAATGCATTAGTGGCGGTGGGGATTAGTCATAAAGCGCATCACTTTGTCGGAGAGCTAAGTGACGGTGAACGGCAAAAGGCTATGATTGCAAAGGCATTTGCACAGGAATGTCCTATCATCCTGTTAGATGAACCCACAGCATTCCTGGATGTGACCAGTCGTATAGAAACCATGGTCCTGTTAAGAAAGTTAGCGAAGGAGCAGGGAAAAACAATCCTTCTCTCGACCCATGATATGGAATCAGCCATACAGATGGGAGATTATTTATGGTTGTTGGAAAAAGGAAAACCGATGGCCTGCGGAACCCCTGAAGATTTGATTTTGAGTGGACAGTTTGAAAGTTATTTTAAAAAAGAGGGAATTCTTTTTGACTCTTCCACCGGGAAATTGAGCGCCCTGAGACCGGGTGTTGCTGTAGGAGTGGAAGGTGATTTCCTTACCTCCTATTGGGTGGGGAATGCCTTAGTCCGGAATGGTTTCAAACCCTCTTCTGTACAGGAAGGAATACTGAATATTTATTGCCACAATAGAACACAACTGGAAATACGTTTTCCCGGAAGAGGGATACATACCGTACATGACATTGAAGCCTTATTGACTGAAGTAAAACGAGATTAAAAGTATGTCAGGCGACATAACAAGGAAGCTGGAAAAGGAGCCGGTCGGACGTTTATTATTGCATTATGCCATCCCGGCTGTGATCGGAACGATGGTGAATTCGCTGTATAATATAGTAGACCGGATCTTTATCGGTCAGGGTGTCGGTCCGCTTGCTATCGCAGGACTTACCCTCACGTTCCCTATTCTGATGTTTATACAGGCCTTCGGGATGTTAGTAGGGGCCGGTGCGGCTACCCGGGTTTCTATTTTCTTAGGAAGAAAAGAAAAAGAGATGGCGGAAAAGGTGGCGGGAAACGCATTCGTATTGATCCTGATCCTTTCTGCGGTCACCATCTTTCCCTGTCTGATTTTTATGGAAGATCTTCTCCTTGCCTTTGGAGGAAGTGACCAGACTATTCCTTATGCTGCCGGCTATTTATATATTACCATTCCGGGAAACTTACTCATTTCACTTAGTTTTGGGTTTAATGCGATCATGCG
>JAJQEE010000212.1 GCA_021201865.1 Tannerellaceae bacterium
TTAATAACTAATTAATAACAAATAATCACTTGGAAATTAACATAGAAATCGGGGTGCACAAAAGAGCGGGTAGCTGTTACCCCGGGTTACACCCGGGGTTATTCACATGGGGACCCCTTCGGGGTACTTACTTACGATTTGTAACTTTATCGATGAACGATAAGTGTTTTTACACAGGCTCTCAAGCGGGGAGAAAAATTTCTTCCGAAACCTTTCCCTTAGATTGCTTGTTACGGTTTATATATTTATACATACATTTCGAAACCGGTAGCAGCATGAAAAAATTACTTTCTCTTTTTTTGTTTCTGTTTTGTTTGTCTTGTGAAAAAGAAACTCCCCCCAACTGGATGGCTGAATATGGTGATCAAAAAGAGGAGGAAATCCGTGAAAACGAACTCCCTCCCCTAACTATTATTATAGATACGGCTGCGGTCTCTGCCTCAGATACCATTAAAATATTTCTGTGATCAGAAACTGATCTTTATTCCTGCGAAATAACTCCGTGGAGTGGATGGCCCATAAATATAGGACGCATCCCGGTCTTCCCCTTTGTCAAAATCTTTCTGGTAGGCATTGAATATGTTTTGCACACCTGCACTGAACTCCATTTTGCTATCTTTATACAGATCAATCTCGTAAGATAATTTGATGTTCATATCAAAGAAATCCGGAGTTTTGACAGCGATATCCTGAGGAATATAACCTGCCAGGTGTTGTACCAACATACTACCTGTATAGGTGCCGGACAGAGCCGCCATCAGACGTTTGTACGGAGTGAGGGTGGCGGTGAAATATCCATAGGTGTCCGGCGTACGGAACATTTTCTTTTCTTCCGGAACCTCGTCATCCGAACTCCATTTTTCAGCTTCCTTGTAACGGCTTCGCTGGAAAGTGGCACCGGCCTGCAACTGGAGCCATGAATTGAGGACTGTACGGGCTTCTAAGGCCAATCCCATGACTTCTGCCCCGGCCCCATTCCGTCTTTCTTTGATCAGATTTCCCTGTTTGTCATGGCCTATGTCTTCCAGCACAAAGACATCACTCAGGTTGGTATAAAAACCTTCTACTAAAAAGTTCAGTTGAACGCCTCCGAAGCGTTGATAAAAATCAACAGAAGCACTGACACTCTGGGATTTTTCCTCTTTCAGATCCGGGGAACGTTCAATCAGGGCCACTTCACCTCCCACAGCGGAGATATGCATATCCTCATCAAATGCCTGAGGAGCACGGAAACCACTCGAGTAGCTGGCACGGATATTGATATCCGGAGTCGGATTGTAACGGATATTGGCCCGTGGACTAAAGACTGCGTTGCTGATCATATTATGTTTATCCAGACGGCCACCGATCAGGAAACTCCAACGGGCATTTTTCCACTCATTCTGGAAAAAGAAACTTTCAATATGTACCTTCTGGTCCGTGAAACGGTTGTAACCCAGCATTTCATCTTTCAGATGGTCAAAGCTATATTCCAGTCCGGCCGTAAAATCCGCCGGCATAAAGAGTAGTTCATCGAAACTGTAAATATACTGTGATCCTGCCATCCAGGTCAGGTCCGTTGTTTTTCCATAGGCATTCGGGTCCTGTCCTGTTCCATAATAGCTGTTACGGTCTGTGTTCTGGGCAGAAGTATACACACTTACTTTGTGTTTATAGTCTTTCGAGTAAGCATCAAACTTAATACCCCCTCCATCGATCGAGTGTTCCAGTTGTTCGGCAATATCCGCTTCATGGGGCGGGCGGTTAAGCATATTCCCACCCCGGCGGAACTCGTTCATATGGTGATATTCAAAAGTCAGTTTGCTGTAGGTACTGGTTTTCAGGTAAGACCGGAAACCAACGGTTTGGCTTTGTAGTTTAGGTAACTCTGTATATCCATCCCCATCGTGGTCATATCCGGAACGGTGACGGTTCTGACCGAAGATATATAATCCGGCTTTACTGTTGTCAGAAACTAAGGAAGCGTTCAAGGTGGTATTGTTGTCAAAAGCTGAACTTCCTCCGATGGAGGTGATATTATGTGCCAGTTCTCCGGAATTCCGCAGAGGTTCTTTGGTGATAATATTGATTGTTCCGGCAATGGCGGAAGAACCGAATAAGGCAGATCCTCCTCCACGCATCACCTCTACCCGTTCGATCATATTGGCGGGAATCTGTTCCAGCCCATATACCCCTGAAAGTGCGCTGAAAATAGGACGCGAGTCAATCAGTATCTGGGTATATGGGCCGTCCAGGCCATTAATGCGGACTTGCTGAAAGCCGCAATTCTGACAATTGGTTTCCACCCGGACTCCCGGTTGGAAACCAAGCCCGTCAGCAAGGCTTACCGAATTTGTTTTGGTGAATACCTGGGCATCCAGGACGTTTACTAAGGAAGGAACGAGTCTTCGGGTGGTTCCCCCCCCGGTTGGCGGACACCACTACACCATCTAATGCAATGCGGTCTTCCTCCAGTTCCACATTGATCTCTAAGGTAACCCCTTTTTTCAGGGTAACTTTTTCGGTGACGGTTTTATAGCCTAACGCCTTAAATTCCAGTACAAAGTTTCCTTCAGGAAGATGTTTAAGGAAATAATGTCCGGTATTGTCAGTCGTCGTACCAATCGTCGTACCCTGAAGAATGACATTAATATAAGAAAGATGTTCGCCGGTTTCTTTGTCTAATACGTGGCCAATGACATTGGCGTCCGAATCATTTAAATCCGGATTGCCTGCTGCCCATAACGTGGTATAGGCACAACACAGGCATATAATAAGAGTAAGGATCTTTTTCATTACAATATGCATTGATAAATAAATTGAATAAATAGGGAAAGGAGTGAAAGTAGTTCATGAAGTAAAATAGAAAATCTACTTACTACTATGGAGCAAAGGGAGAGATAACTCATTCGCTCCTTTGACTACTTTTTGATTCTCCTTATACGGGATAGGCCGTCTGTTCGGATCATGTACCCGGACAAACGAACAGAGGACAGGGAAATCCGGTCAGGCGGATTTTCGGCTATCCATTTATTTATCATGCAACGGGAGGAGCCCGGAGAGAGAGTTTCCCAATGATGGGAAGTAAATAATCCGGATAGACCGGATCACGGGAAATTACCTGTGCGGCGGTTAAGAGAGCCGCTAAAAGGAACAGGATAAGGGCTGCCCCGGTAATTTCAATCACAGATAATTGATGAAGCAACTGGAACTCCGCATAATTATGTTCATGTTCGGCCGGAGTGCCGTCTGCTGATTTCTGGTAGGGGTGAGAGTGCACAATAGTAACCCCGTTCACGATGTGTACGTGAGTGAACGCGATCAGGAATCCCAGATACGTTATAAATAACAACGGGAGTCCGAAGCTCAGGTATTTTTTAGCATCTCTCATCTTTCTGCATACAAAAATAATGTTTTTTATATAAAAAAGATAGGTTTTCTATTAGGTAACAGAAAATTAACATCAAAATACCTAATAGGTTCAATTTCCCCGGTTAAATACATAATTATAGGTATTGCAGCCCATTTCGTTTTCCGGCAACTTTGCCCAGGATTACTACTTATTAATCCATAAAATGATTTTCTTTTCTCTTTTATTTGCAAACAATCTTTCCTTTTTCTCTGTTTCATGGAACCATAGAACTATGGCACAGAGGATATAAACGCCAAAATTGAGTAAAATGAAGAAGATTGTTTGTCTGACAATAATAGCTGTTCTGTTAGTGGTATGTGGAACCAGGCGTTCGCTGAATATTGATCGTTTGCGGACCGGTATGACCAAAGCACAGGTAGAAAATATAGCCGGTTCGCCGGATCGTTTAATTGCAGTCCGTGAAACGGATGAAGGGTATCAGGAAGTGTTGGGTTACTGGACTTCCGGAGGAGAAATGTATGCCCTGGAATTCTGGGATGACTATCTGACCGGGTATGAGTATTTATATGATGAAGTACAGTATTATCCCTCTCCTTATCCGGCTTATTTCCCTCCCTATGGACGTCCGATCTATATGTATTCACGGGATCCCCGGCCTCCTTATTATGGACGTCCTCCTTATAATAACCGCCCCAATTATAACAACAATAACCGTCCGGGAACAACCAATCCGGGGAATACCGATCGTCCCGGCAATACAAACCGTCCCGGTACCGGAAACAATACCTCTCCCGGAATTCAGAATCCATCTCCTCCGGATACAAACCGCTCTCCGGACCGGACAACCGTAACTCCGGGAAATAATAATTCAAATTCCAATACAGGCACAAGCTCCAATCGCAGTAACAGAAGCCAGCAATAATTCCCTTCCGGAAAACTTTAAAGTTTAAGGTTAGAGGTTCAGGGATGGGTTGAAGGAAGATTTCCGGAGCAGTGGTCACCGGAAGATTTGACAAGAAATATAAACGTCTATAAAAGAAAAACGTACCAGTTCCCCGCGCAGGCGGGGACCGCAAAGGAAGGAACGGTTCTCCTACTACAAAAGGATTGAAAGTGCCGGTGCTCATACGATTCCCGCCTACGCGGGAAACTGATAAGTCATTCAAAGCTATATTAAAATGGGGGTACAACTTGTTTTCCGGCAAGGCTCCTTGCCGGCATATATACCTTAACAGCCCTAACATCTATACCTCACAAGCCGTAACATAGGGATATCCCTGCCCCTCACATCCCTATGTCAATAGCATAGAAAGGGATAGAGAAAGGATAAAAAAGTACCTTTTTTGCGATGAAATGGGAGATTATGGAATATGAGTAGTTAAAGTAGTCAAAGGAGTGAGTAGATAAGAAGACTTTTTCTTTTCTTCGTCGAAGGAGATTTTTCGTCGAAGGGGATCGCAGATCCTCACGTCCATCTATAGCCAAATTCTCACGTTCAATAGTCTGGTTTTCAGTTAAATAAAATAATGCAATCACCACTGATTGCCATCGAAGATCGGCCTTGGCTAAACTATTACGTCCGAGAAGTAGAGAAAATATAGAAAATAAATTTTACCCCGATTTTGCCGCTCTGAGAGGGGTTTGAAAATATACTTCATTGAAAATCAACACCATATTGGTAAAAAAATCGAGTATACAAATTGGCGATTATGGCCTTATCTTTAAACCGGAAGAACAGAGAAGCAAAAGCGAGAATCAAGCTGTTTTAGAAAAAATCCGGAAGGCTTTCTATTCTTTTTTTCTTAAGACATTTATTCTATATTATAAAGAGCGTCTCAAACATCGTCTCAGGTTCGTCCGGGTATTTTAAAATCCCTGCTGATAATCAGAGAGATAAGCCTCGTTTTTTCGTCTCAAGTTCGTCTCAAACATCGTCTCAGGTTTAAAATGGTTTTTTTAATACTTCATAGCTTATGAAAAATAAACGAAACGAAGCATTCAGTTCTTATCAGTACAGTTGGTTGGTTCAAAGAATCATTGGGCTGTTTATTCTCTCCCTGTTAGGGATAAGTCCGGAAAATGATCAGGTTTGCTTCTCCTTCAAAGGTGATGTGAAAGTGATCACCGGTGGCTTCATTCAGGGAACCTTGCCACCAGGAGGTGAGCGTGCGGTCTTTGACAGGCCATCGCAGGCCGGAAAAGGTGAGTTTGGTTAGTGGATTGAGGGAGAAGATAGAAACCTGCTGGCCCGGGAAACTGTTGAACTCAGTGGGCGTGGAAAGTGAAGTGAACCATCCGAAATCGGTTGCCATTTCTACCCGCCGGAAATGAGGCATATATTCAGCCAACAGGGAAATATTCCCTACTGTATGGTCCTCCCGTAGACCGGTTGCTCCGAGAATCAGGATTTCTTCCTGTCCCATATTCCGGGCCTGTAAGACGGCTTTGGTCAGATCATTGATTTCCTGGTCCACAATCTCTACCAGCAGGTTGGCATAGTGTAGCCGCAGCTCTTCCGGTATACTGTCCATATCTCCTACAATCGCCTGGGGAATAATCCCTGCCTTATGGAGTGAACAGATGGCACCGTCACAGGCGATCACCACGGACGCCTCTTTCAGTAATTTCAGGGGAACTTTTGCTGTGGGAAAGCTCCCATTGGCTACAATTACACAGTTATAAGGTGCTATCATTTGTATTTACTCCTTTCTTTTTCCAGGTGTACCAGCCGGCAATAGCCAGCATCATGTAGCAAAAGTACAGAAACATAGTGGGATATAACTCTCTCAGGTAATAAAGATAAATGGAAACAGCATTCGCGACTACCCAGAAGATCCAGTGTTCGATGATCCGCCGGGCCACCATCCAGGTGGCGACAATACCTACAGCTGTAGTGAAAGCATCTCCGGCAGGGATGGGTGAGTCGGTAAAGACGGCAAGGCAAAAATAGATAGCCAGGAAGATGACTGCTATACTCAATATAATACCGCTCAACAATCTGAAGGAGGAATGCCTGTAAAGTATGGTCTGATCCTGAATAGCTTCACCGGCGGAAGGAATAGTCTGTTTTTTGTTCCACTGCCAGAATCCGTACAAACTGATGGCGGTATAATATAGGTTCAAACCCATATCTGCATAGATCCTGGCGGAAAAAAAGACAAACACGTAGACTAAGGAGGTAATAAACCCTACCACCCACATGGAGCGGTGTTGCCTGATCTCCAGTAAGAGATAAAGCAGCCCGGTTGCTACGCCGAAATATTCCAATGCTGTTTCCATTCAATCGTTAGAATTTAAAAGTGACACGGGCCATCGCATGGGTTCCGGCCTGTGTGAAATAACCATCCTCTTTTTTGCGTTCACCCCCTTCCAGATAGGAATAAACCCATCCGTTGGTTTCATATTTTTCGTTGAACAGGTTGTTAATGCTGATATCCAGACCAATCTCTTTCATAAACGCTGGTTTGAAAACATATCCCAGACGCAGACTGTTCACAAAATAGGAGTTTACAGACCGCTCTTTATCAGAGGTGTTGTCCAGATATTGACGTCCTATATATTGGGAACTGAAGCTGGCGGAAAATCCTTTATAGAAGAAATCAAAGATACTGTTTACGATCACATCCGGTGAAAAGGCAATGTCTGTAGTTCCTAATTCATATACCTCCTGGCCACCTGTGTCCCAGTTATCCACAAACTCCGTAAAGTTTTTGATCTTGTTCCGGCTCAGGGTGGTGTTTCCTGTCCAGTGTAACCAATCTGTGATCTCCACACCAGCCATTAATTCAATACCCATGCGGTAGCTGTCTTTGATATTACTGGTCAGTGCTTCCCCGATCTCACTGATCTTTCCGGTCAGGATCAATTGATTGTTGTAATCCATATAATACAGGTTTACACCTGCCTGAAAACGGGAATGGGTAAAGTTATATCCCGCTTCGTAGTCATACAGTGTTTCATGTGTCGGATGCTCATTAGGCGCGGCTTCCGTAAAGTTGTCCCGTCCCGGCTCCCGGTTAGCCACCGAGAAGGAGACGAACGCATTGTGGCCACCCTGCTGGTAATTCAATCCTACTTTCGGATTGAAAAAGTTCCAGTTTTTATCTACATCGATGTGGTCGCCCCCTTTGTCATCACTTCCCTGGATGGTATAATCAATCCCTCTGTACTGCAAATCCAGGTATCCGTTCAGAAAAGGAAGGAATTGATAGTTTGCCTTTGCATACACATTGTAATCCAGTTTCTTTCCGGTGTTCAGATAGCATTCATAATCCGGCTGAGGCAGGAAGTTGGCTGATTGGGTCCATATAACCCGTCCAAAGTGGTCACAAACATACTTATTGATCCCACCCCCTAAGGTCAGTTGTAATTTCTCACTCCGGTAATTCGCACTGTAAACACCTCCGTAGAAATCATTGTCCAACCATTTGCGACGCACCAGATCAGTCCTGCTAATAGTATTCCCCTCCGGATCCGTATAGTTCGGCAGTTTATAACTACTATATTTTGCATTGGCCTTGTAGTCTTCATAATATCCGTCGCCACGGGTGTAGTGCAGTGTCAGGTTCATATTCCAGTGGTCTCCTAATTCCTGGCTGGCGATCAGATGGTAATTTTCCTGCCAGTAATTATCGGTCTGGTTATCATAAAATTTCATGACTCCGTTTTCCATATAGGCTCCACAGGGATTATACTTCCGGTTCACTTGCAGCATCTCCGAAGGAACGCCGGTCCATGCCTGATAGGTCTTTTCTTTGCTGCCGAATGTCTGAAACTTGATCAGGGTATGGTCTGCATAAAAGGCAGCGGAAACAAAATAAGAGCTCATCTGTGCGGTGGCACGGTCAATAAAACCATCACTATGGATGTTGGAATAACGGGCATCAAAAACAAAATGGTCATACAACAGTCCGGTTCCTCCTTTCACAGTGTTTTTTACTGTTCCAAAGGATCCGGCAGAAACCGAATATTCCGCATAGGGTTTCATTTCCGGACGTTGGGTCTGCATGGCAACGGTGGCTCCGAATGCGGCAGCCCCATTGGTAGAGGTTCCGGCTCCCCGCTGGATCTGTATGTTCTCAACCGAAGAGGCGAAGTCCGGCATGTTTACCCAAAATACGGTCTGTGATTCCGCGTCATTGACCGGAACTCCATTCACGGTAATATTAATACGGCTGGCATCCGTACCCCGGATCCGGAAGCCGGAATAACCGATCCCCGTACCGGCATCGGAGGTCATGATCACAGAAGGTGACTGGGAAATCAGATAGGGAATACCCTGCCCGTCATTCCGGCGGGATAGTTCCTGCCGGGAAATGTCGCTATAGGCCACGGGAGTACTTTTCCCCACTTTGGTAGCGGTGATCACTACTTCATCCAATGAAACGTTCAGAGAGTCTGTTGAAAGATCAGCCTGTGCCTGGCTGTTGGCGGCGAGGGTCAGGAAAGTCGCCGCAGAAATCAGAAATACACTTTTCATCCTTTAAACTTTTAGTTTGTAATAGTTTGTGAATAGGATAAGGAGTGTTTGTAGAAGAAGTATACCGGTACAAAGGCGGCCGTCCTTTGTCCTCATTCCCTTCGTTGGCATTATCCGCATCAGGTAATATGGGTATAATCTCAGCCTGCGGTCTGTGGAACAGCACCGGCAAGCACCCCTCGTATTCGGGGAGCAAAGGTAGAGTAAATTTTTAGAAATAAAAATAGTTTTGC
Source organism: Tannerellaceae bacterium (assembly GCA_021201865.1). GTDB lineage: Bacteria > Bacteroidota > Bacteroidia > Bacteroidales > Tannerellaceae > UBA4116. Next base: position 9,065 of record JAJQEE010000212.1, read on the forward strand.
TTAAAGGAGATTGAAGGTTCAAAGTCCAACGTTTAAAATTAAAAATTTAAGGGGGATGCAAGAACATATGTTTTAGTTGAAGGGGTAAAGTATTATTCCGAAGGGTGATTGGCAAAGGGTAATCTTTATCTCTTAAGTTCCGCAGGGACGGCA
>JAJQEE010000099.1 GCA_021201865.1 Tannerellaceae bacterium
CTGGGGGAGTTCCGAGGGAGCATGCCGTATAGGACTTACCCGGGTGCAAAGGTAGATATATTTTCCAAACCTCCAAATCTTTTCTTGTAAAAAAATGTCTGCTTTCTGCTAAAATGCTGGCTTTCTTGCAGTTTTCATCCGTGTTTTTTTGTGATCTTTAGAGGGAGAAAAATATTTTCTGATGTATAAATTTACAGATTAAAATAGAGATTCCGGGAATTTGCATCTATCTTTCTGCTCTGATTACCGGGAGACGGAAAAAAGCTTACCTTGTAACGGTTAAACAATTCAGGAATACATAATGAAAGGACTTAGATTAATTTCTGTAGCCATTCTGTTAGTTGGGTTAGCAGCATGTGGAGCAGGAGACAACTCTTCAACACCAGGGTTTATAACAGTGGATGTGAATACCGCTTATCCTGAAAAGGAACTGATCCTGCAGGATTGTATGGATGTGGAATATGTGGTGTTGGAAACGACGGACGAATTCATCACGCATGGCCTGGTGAAAGCCATTGGCCAGGAGGTGATCCTGGTCACCAACCGGTTAGATGGGAATATCTTTATTTTCGACAGGAGCGGTAAAGGCATAAGAAAGATCAACCGTTTAGGACAGAGCGGTGAGGAATATTCACAAACTACGGAGATTATCCTCGATGAGGAGAACCAGGAAATGTTTGTTACTGACTATCCAGCCAGAAAAATACTGGTATATGATCTGTACGGGAACTTTCAGAGAAGTTTTCCGTTTGCAGATACCGGATATTATGATTTTGTATTCAATTATGACCGGGATTGTTTGATTCTTTATAAAAGTTATTTACCGATGGATAATGAACAGGCAGGCCATCTCATTCTTTCCAAACAGGATGGAAGCCTTGTCCGGGAAATTCCACTTCCGGTAAAAGAGATCCGGACACCGAAAGTAATTATGGAGGCGGAGGATGTACAGGTAACGCCTACTTTTTATCTGACTGTTCCTTCTCCGGATAACTGGGTGCTGCTAAATGCGTCATCCGATACGATGTACACCTATGGGCCGGATCATTGTTTAAATCCTTTTATTGTAAGAACCCCTTCCATCCACTCGATGGATACTGAAGTATTCCTTTTTCTCCAGGCAGTTACCGACCGGTATTATTTTCTGCAAACCTTGAAGAAAGAATTTAACTTGGAAACCATGAAAGGATTTCCTACTACTGATCTGTTGTATGACAAGCTGGAAAATTCCATTGTTAGCTATACTCTGTATAATGCTGATTTCTTAAACAGGAAAAAAGTTTATTGGTCAAAACCTGTTAGTCATGAAATACTATCCTGGCAGACGCTGGATGCTTTCAGTCTTATAGAAGCAAATGAGAATGGACAATTGAAAGGCAGGCTAAAAGAAATTGCGGCTGAACTGGATGAAGAAGATAATCCGGTGATTATGCTGATAAAACATAGGCTTTAAAAGTTAGGAATTTTGCGTATAAACGCCACTTAAAAAAGTTAGAAAACGAATATACTTTATTCGTTCCGGAATGCAAATAATATTATATCTTTGTACCTCATTTTTAAAATAAAAAAGACATAAATAATGGGCGGTTTTTTCGGAACTATTTCCCAATCGGCTTGTAAAACCGATTTATTCTACGGAACGGATTACAACTCTCACTTAGGTACCCGCAGGGGCGGGATGGCAACGCTACACAATGGTGTTTTTAACCGGTCAATCCACAATCTTGAAAACTCTTATTTCCGGACTCGTTTTGAAAGCCAGTTGGATAAATTTGAAGGAAACTCAGGGATTGGTGTGATCAGTGATACGGATCCTCAACCGATCTTTTTACATTCCCATCTGGGCAAATATGCGATCGTCACAGTGGCCCGTATCAACAATATTGAGGCACTGGAAAGGGAACTGATCGGAAAAGGATGCCATTTCACTGAATTAAGTTCCGGCCAGATCAATCAAACAGAATTAATCGCCCTGCTGATTTCACAGGGAAAGAATTTTGTAGAGGGAATTGAAAATGTATACAATAAGATCGAAGGGTCCTGTTCCATGCTTATTCTGACAGAGCAGGGAATTATTGCTGCACGGGATAAATACGGACGTACGCCGATCCTGATCGGCCGGAAAGAGGAGGCTTTTGCTGCTACCAGCGAGCCTTGTAGTTTTCCGAACCTCGGCTATGAACCTCATTATGATGTAGGTCCCGGAGAGATTGTTTTATTGACTCCGGAAAAGATGACGCAGTTAAGAGCACCGAACCAGAAAATGAAAGTATGCTCTTTTTTATGGGTCTATTACGGGTATCCTGTTTCAGTCTATGAAGGAGTGAATGTGGATGAAGTGCGTTGGGAAAGTGGAGTCCGGATGGCACAGAAGGATGATGTGGATGCGGATTTTGTTTCCGGGATACCAGATTCCGGAATTGGTATGGCTTTAGGCTATGCAGAAGGAAAAAAGATTCCTTATCGCCGGGCGATTGTAAAATACACGCCTACCTGGCCCCGCAGTTTTACACCGGCTAATCAGGCGGTACGTGACCTGGTAGCCCGTATGAAACTGATCCCTAACCGCCAGTTGTTGAAAGGAAAGCGGGTGGTTTTTTGTGATGATTCGATTGTGCGTGGAACCCAATTAAGGGATAATGTGAATATCCTGTATCAATATGGTGCGAAAGAAGTACATATGCGTATTGCTTGTCCTCCAATCATGCATTCTTGTCCCTATTTAGGTTTTTCAGCTTCTAAATCTTCACTGGAACTGATTGCCAGACGGATCATCAAAGAGCTGGAAGGAAATGATTCAGTGGATCTGGATAAATATGCCACCACAGATTCCGAGCAGTATAATAAATTGGTGGATTGTATCCGTCGTAAACTTAATATCACTACTTTACGTTTTAATACAGTAGAAGATTTGGTTGCCTCTATCGGATTGTCAAAAGAGTGTGTTTGTACACATTGTTATGACGGAACAGGTAATGATTGAGTAATTGAAAATGGATAATTGAAAATTTAAAATTTTTCGATTCTTTGTTCAAATGAAAGGGTTATGACAGTAGTAGAACGATTTTTAAAATATGTGACTTTTGATACGGAGTCGAATGAGACCACAGGTGTCACTCCCAGTACTCCCGGACAACGTGTCTTTGCAGAAGAGTTGGTAAAAGAATTGCAGGAAATAGGTCTGGTAGATATTACCCTCGATGACAATTCCTATGTGATGGCCACGCTGCCGGCTAATACGGATAAAGACATTCCTGTTATTGGCTTTATTGCTCACTTAGATACCAGTCCGGACCTGTCGGGAAAGGGTGTAAAACCCCGGATCGTTTCTTATAGGGGAGGAGATATTGTGTTGTCGGAAAACGGACCGGTAGTCTTGTCCCCCAAAATGTTCCCTGAGCTGAATGATTATGTAGGACAGGATCTGATCGTAACAGATGGTAAAACGCTGTTGGGAGCAGACGATAAAGGGGGAGTAGCAGCTATTATATCGGCGATGCATTACCTGAAGGAACATCCGGAGATCAAACATGGAAAGATCCGGATCGCTTTTACGCCGGATGAAGAGATCGGGCAGGGAGCGGATCACTTTGATGTAGAGAAGTTTGGTGCTGAATGGGGATATACCATTGACGGTGGACAAATCGGAGAATTGGAATATGAGAATTTTAATGCCGCAGGAGCTAAAGTGACATTTAAGGGACTGAATGTGCATCCGGGAACAGCTAAAAATAAGATGGTCAATGCTTCTGTATTGGCCACTCAATTTACTTCCTGGCTACCTGCCAGTCAACGTCCGGAACATACGACCGGGTATGAAGGATTTATCCACCTGATCGCCATGTCCGGTTCCGTGGAGGAGGCTTCCTTGTCTTATATCATCCGGGATCACGACCGGGGTTTGTTTGAACAGAAAAAACAGTTACTATCCACCCTGGTTGCTACCATGAATCAGCTTTATCCGGAAAGTACCCGGTTGGAGTTACGGGATCAATACTATAATATGCGTGAGATCGTAGAACCTAAGAAATTTATTATTGACCTGGCTTTCGAAGCGATGACTACCATTGGGGTGACTCCTATCGTTAAACCGATCCGTGGGGGAACGGATGGTGCCCGCTTGTCTTTTATGGGCTTGCCATGTCCGAACATTTTTGCCGGAGGACATAATTTCCATGGACGGTATGAATTTCTTCCGGTTCATTCCTTAGAGAAAAGTATGGAGACGATCGTGAAAATAACTGAATTGCTGACTTATAAATACTAAACAGAATAAACATGAAAACAACCCCTTTTACTGATGTGCATATTGCATTAGGAGCGAAGATGCATGAGTTTGCAGGCTATAACATGCCAATTGAATATTCGGGAATTATAGATGAACATCTGACGGTTTGTAACGGTGTAGGTGTCTTTGATGTGTCTCATATGGGAGAGTTTTGGGTTAAAGGCCCCCATGCATTGCCCTTTTTGCAAAGTATTACTTCCAATGATGTATCCGCACTGACAATCGGGAAGGCACAGTATACCTGTTTTCCAAATGAAGAAGGAGGGATTGTGGATGATTTACTGGTTTATTATTATGAGCCGGAAAAATATTTACTGGTTGTCAATGCCAGCAATATCGAAAAAGACTGGAACTGGTGTGTGAGTCACAATACGGTAGGAGCAGAACTGGAAAATTCATCGGATAACACCGGACAATTGGCAGTCCAGGGACCGAAAGCAAAAGAAGTCTTGCAACGTCTTACCTCTGTGGATCTTTCTGCAATTCCTTACTATTCTTTTGTAACAGGAGAATTTGCCGGTTGTAAAAATGTGATTATCTCAAACACAGGTTATACTGGCGCAGGAGGATTTGAACTCTATTTCTATCCGGAAGACGGGATAAAAATATGGAATGCCATCTTTGAAGCCGGTCAACCGGAAGGAATTAAGCCGGTTGGTTTGGGTGCCCGTGACACGCTTCGTCTGGAAATGGGATTCTGCCTGTATGGAAATGACCTGAGTGACACCACTTCCCCGATTGAAGCCGGATTGGGCTGGATCACGAAGTTTGTGGATGGGAAAGAGTTTACCAACCGTGCGGAGCTGGAGCGTCAGAAAAAAGAAGGGGTAACACGTAAATTATGTGCTTTTGAATTGCTCGAAAGAGGTATTCCCCGTCATGGGTATGAGATTGTAGATACGGAAGGAAATGTGATCGGAGAAGTAACTTCCGGTACCATGTCTCCGCTTATGAAAAAAAGGATTGGTATGGGATATGTAAAAACTGAATATGCAAAGATTGGAACAGAGTTTGCGATCCGTATCCGTAATAAAGATATTAAAGCGCAGGTGGTGAAACCCCCTTTTCGTAAATAGAAGATTAATTTCTTACGAATAAAGAGCCGTAGCAATCTTTTTGTTACGGCTTTTGTTGTAAAAACAGAGGCCTGTTTGTTTGTATAAGTTTTATATTGAAAGTGCAAATTAAAACTTAATATTATGGAAGAAGCAGGTCTGAAATTACAGATAAAAAGAAAGTTTGGCAGGTCACAGGCTGAGATTTTCCTGAATGGTATTACGGTGCTTACGGGAATAAGTGATCAGGAGAGCAGGATAAAGAATTTGATGCAATTCTTATATACTTCTTTAAAAGTAGTGGTAGATTATCCGAAAATTATTTCCAGCGATCTGGATGAGAATCTAACAAGAATTGCATTTGCTTTATCTGTTATTGTTCGTAAACTACCTCAGTATGAAATCCTTTTTCCTGATATCAGAGGGTTTAATTCGGGGAATTTGTCTGACTGGATAGATCTGGTAGATAGAATCCATTTGCATCTGAAAACGTATCATCCGGATTTATTGTTTGAAAAGGGGAAATTCTTTTTTGAAGAAGAGGAGGGAAAAAAGCAGATATGACTGATTTTTTTAAAGAATCGTTCTGTGATTTGTTCCTGGAGTCTGCTTATCACATGACGTAAATGACTCAAGGTAGCTTGTTAGGAGTTTTAAGAGATGAAATAACCAGTAGTTTCTCAGTCTGGGAGAAACGTCGCAAAAAAGATCGGTTAAATTTCTGAAAGACCAACTTCATTCACTTCTGGAAAAAAATGAGCTTCCGGAAGTCTTTGATTTTTTTGAGAATGGGATAAAAAAATAGGGTATAAAGATAAGAGCTATGATTCCCCTGAAACTGTAAAACGGGTAATCTGGATTCCAGCCAAAATAGAATTCCTGGAATTTCCGGAATATTATGATATTTCAGATATGGAATGCTGTGAGAATATTTATTCTTTATTAGATCAAGGCTTTGGAACAAAGAAAAATGATCTTTTGTGTGAAAGAATAAAATATGAGATAATTGGTGGAGAAGTACATATAAAGGAAGTCGGTAATTTAAAAAAGATGGATCAGCTTGATTTTACCTATCTGAACGGACATACGATTCCCCTCTGTGAATGTGAAGACGGATTTCAGTCTTTTATTATTATGCAATTAATGTTGACGCATGGTTGTCTGGATCATGAAACATTGGTTCTTGTGGAGTTTCCGGATATGTTTTTATCTCCTTGTAAGATCGCTGATTATGTGCGTATGTGTATATGGATACATAAAGAACAGGGAACCCGCTTTGTTTTCTCTACCTACAATAGAGATGTGATCACTGCGATCAATCACTATTATCATGCTGAAAATCTTTCTACTCCGTTAAATTATTACATAGCAAATAACACGAGGTCTACTTTTAATTATTCTTATCATTTTTCAGGTAATAATGTTTCTCCGGTATTGGAATATTTGAAAATGGAGTTGAAATAGTTGGTAAGAAAAAATAATATTTTCTTTTACCGAATATTCTTTATCTTTGTTTGTATGGATTAAAATCAATAACCCATAAAAATATGTTTTAATTTCTCTCCTGTTGCTGTATCTCAGTTAACCGTATGGGAGAATTAATCTTATAATAAAATAGAACAATAGATATGGATACAGGAAAAGTTCGTTTCGGAGTCATTGGAACTAATTTTATTACGGATTGGGTCATTGCCGGAGCCCGCCAGGATCCTCGTTTTGAATTGGTCGCTGTTTATTCCCGGACGCAGGAAACAGCGGATATATTTGCATCAAAACATCAGATCCCTCATACATTTACTTCGTTGGAAGAGATGGCGGCCAGTCCGTTGATCGATGCGGTCTATATTGCTTCACCAAATTTTTTACATGCCTCTCAAAGCATTTTGTGTATGCAACATGGTAAACATGTTCTCTGTGAGAAACCATTTGCATCCAATGCCCGCGAAGTACAGGAAATGGTTGATGCGGCTAAGAGGTATAATATGACTTTAATGGAGGCGATGAAACCAACGTTAACCCCCAACTTCTTAGCTGTAAAGAATAACCTGAATAGAATAGGGGTTGTCCGCCGTTATTTTGCCTGCTACTGCCAGTACTCTTCCCGGTATGATAAATTCAAGGAAGGAATGGTTTTGAATGCCTTTAAACCGGAGTTATCTAACGGAGCAATGATGGATATCGGCATTTATACCGTATATCCAATGGTTGTTTTGTTCGGAAGACCGATCCGTGTCAGTGCATCCGGAATCGTTCTCTCTTCCGGGGCAGACGGACAGGGAGCTGTTAATCTGGAATATGAAGGATTGAATGCGACTGTCCTGTATTCCAAAATCGCAAACTCCTCTCTTCCTACAGAGATCCAGGGGGAAGATGGAAATATCACACTGGATAAAATTAATATCATAGGCAACGTTTCTTTTACCCCACGCCTGCAGGCCGCCTCCGGCAAAGGTCCGGAACCTACGGTGGAGGATATAAGTGCAGTGACAGACAAAGATGAATATTACTACGAAGTCGCGGAATTTATCAACCTGATACAATCCGGTGAAAAGCAATCCGGTATCAATAGTTGGGAGAACTCTCTGATCACCCTGGAGATCATAGATGAGGTACGCCGTCAGTTAGGAATTGTCTACCCGGCAGATAAATAAGATCCCTCTGTTCCCCTTTGGAAATACTCTCCACAGGGGAATAGGAAAACAAATATTATATCAAACCTGTTCTCCACTATAAATCATAAAAACGAATGGTATGAAATGGCTGGGATTGATCTCTTATCTCTTTTTTGTTTTTTTGTTTGCAACCTGCAACTATGCTGCAAAAAAGAATACAAGCTATGATGCGGAGGACGGAGAGATGATTCTTTCTTTGGATACATTGTATGACCTGATGGAAACGATTGCTTTGCCTTTCTCTTCTGAAAAGCCGGAATTCTGGAATGTAACAGGTTCTGTTCCGTTGCCGGCTAATTTATATTCTTCCTTTTATGATCTTTCAACTGCCGGTGAAGATGCCCGGATGTTGAAACTGCCTGCTGCAAATGGCTTTCAGGTGGTCATGGTCTATTATATGGACGGACAACAAAATGGAGTGGCGGATCTGTATACCTTTACAGAACAGATGGACCGGAAAGATTTTCTCCGGATCTATTCGACAGAAGAGCTGGGAGAAGAAGATCAGTTAGCGATCCAACAAACCTTTCGTATTGAAAATGATTACCGGATCCAAACCTCCAAACATCTGTCCGGTCTTTTAATCGAGCAACTGTATTACCGGCTCACAAAAGAAGGGATCTTTGAAGAGATTCGTGATGGAGAGACTCCTGCTGTGACGTATGAAATGTATAATGGCATAGAGGAGTTTGTAGTTGAATCGTTTATCTGGGAATATGACTCTACCGGGAAATTAATCAAAAAAAGACCTGGTGGGAACTGTATATAATCTGGCGGATTTTTCTGCGGAACAGGAATAATACCTTTGAAAACTCAAAGCCATTTTTGATGGCTAACCATCTTAACCGCATTGTAATATTTGTTTCATAAGATGTGACAGATTCTACATCCGGATGAAATATCATGCTTCTATTTTTGCCTCCGGTTAAAGTAAGAATCAAAAACAGGAATGGCAAAGAAAAATCTACCTTTTAGAAGTCAGAAATTACT
>JAJQEE010000050.1:0-20978 GCA_021201865.1 Tannerellaceae bacterium
GAAATAAAACATATGCACTCATTAAAAATAATATTCATTTTCCTGTTTATCCTGTTTTCCCCGGAAATCTTCTCACAGGAAAAAGGAGTTACTTCTGCCAAAAGACTTTTCCATATTGAGCGGAGTAAGAACCGGAATCTGGTTTGTTATGATGTGAATCTGACAGATGGCGTTCTTGACCTGAAACAACCGATGGATGTTTATTGGGTGAATCAGGAGGAACGGATGGGAGAGGTGAAAGGATTATCTGCTATTGAGAAAAAGTTTGCCTATGGTTATAAGGTTCTCTCTAAAGGGGAAGATTCCTGTAATATTACGTTGAGTGCCTACCCCGGGCGTGAACTGACTATTCGCAAAGAAGGGGATAAATATATCTGTACGACAAGGATTGATGGTCAGCCGGCTGTTCTTGAAAAGCTGTTTGTCAAAGCCAAAGGTAGTAACTCCCTGACCGTTGAATATGTTGAACTGACAGGCAGAACTATGCAGGGAGATAAAGTGGTAACAGAAAGAGTCGCTAAATAATAGTTTACAGGAGTGCATGTATCGCTTCCAGGATCTCCTGATCAGTAGTTCCTTTTTTGTAACCGGTAAATACCTTCCGGATGACCCGGTCCTGATCTAAAACAAAGAAGGCCGGAACAGCATTTACTGTGTAATTTTTATCCACTCCCTCCTCATCCGCCACAAACGGGTAGTTAATGGCATATTTTTCCGCATAGCTTTTCAGGGAATTTGTTTTGCGGGACCAGGTTTCAATCGAAACAAGGCTCAGTTCGTCTTCCTGAAAATGATCTTTCAGTCCGTTCAGAAAAGGAATGGAAACCAGGCAGGGACCACAACCAATCCCGGTAAAATTGATCAAAAGAACTTTTGTCGTAAAATCTTTCAGGGACACCGGTTGGTTATTCCACTCTTTCAGGATCCAGTCCGGAGCCCTATTTCCTATCAGTCCGTTGATATCCGGAACCGTATGCTGTTTTTGTCCATAATCCCTGATCTCATATCCGTCCGGAAAATAGGCATACAGGTCCATCTCTTCTGCTTTTAACTGATTGATCTTTACATTCGAACAGGTATGCCTCACCGTGTAATTCGTCATTTCAATCCGCAAATCATAGGGCAGGTCATTTTCTTTACTGATCCATAATTCATAGATAGAAAGCGGATCTGTATAAGGATTTTCCACTTGATGTGCTTTCCCGAAAAATAACACCTGTTTTTCTTCATCAATGGTTAGTTTTACATACAAATGATCTTCCCTCTCTTCCATTTCTATCCGGATATGATCGTCTGTGGAAAGCATATACCGGATAATATTTTTGACATGATTAAAGAATGGAGGATTAACAGGCCGGAAAGGAAGAGGACGGTGGGTGAAATCATCAATGATCAACCCCTGATGCTCATGATAAGTAAGTACGCGTATGTTCCCGTCATAACCGAAATTTAAAAGGGGCAACCCATTCTCTTCTCCCAATTCAATATAACTTGCACCAATGGTTGAATCTGCCGGATGATCAAATTCCATGATGAAATACTTTTCCACATAGTCTGGTTCTGTTTCATAGGCTTTGATAGACATATGAGTAATATTGTAGCTTGCGGATTCTATTTTTTCAAGTTCACTTAGTACTTTCCGCAGATAGTCTTCCTGGCCTGGCCGGTTAGTATAGCTAACTACCAGTGTAAGCAGGATCAAAAAGGGAAACAGAAGCGTTTTTATTTTCATAATAAATTATTTTTCAAAAGGTTGTATAGGAGGCAGGGAAGATACTCCATTTTCATTAAATGCTTCAATGGCAAAAAAGTAATCCTGTCCCACCGTAAGACTTCTTAAATATAATTCATTTTCTCCGTAGACCAACCAGGAAGTATATAGTTTATCGGGAGCAATCCCCCAGCGGATATTATATCCCTGTGCGCCTTTTACCGGCTCCCAGCTAAGCATAGCGTCCCGTGGGTCTCCCTGGCGCTCTACCCGGAATTTCTTTACCGTATCCGGTTTTTTCCCTTCTCCCTGGCCAAAGACCCGGAGCCCGGAGATCGCAAGATGTGGGGTGGGAACTTCGATGTTTTTATACCGGACATACCGTACTTTAGCTGGTGTCTCCACTTGTACATAATCGTTTGGTGTATCTTTAAAACTATGCCGGCGGTCTGCTAACGGAGTCCATTCTTTTCCGTCTAATGAACCTTCCACGAGATAGCGGTGACGCAGTCCGGGAATCCTGCCATACCTATCTGATTGATAATCCTGGTAGTTCACCTGGATCGCATAGACAGTTCCGGGTTGTTGCAGGTCGATCTCTATCCATTCCTTTTCCTGATTGGTTTCTGCCAGCCAGAAGGTTTTACAATTCTCATCCGTAATATATTCCGGTAGGAATTCCCCTGTACGGGAAGAGGCTTTAACCGGCTTTTTATAAGACAACAGCATCCATCCGGTAAATTCTCCATGCGTTCCGGGAGTAGCCGGAGCATAATGGGGATAGTCTCCAAACCGGGTATCACAATACATCAACCCCTCTTTATCAAAGAAGGTAGGGAACATACACAATCTCCGTTCCCAGTTAACGATAGATGAAAGGGCCATTGAGCCGAAATGCCAGTAGTTGTTTCCCGGCCCCACCACCGTACTGCCATGACCTGCTCCATTCATGAATCCTCCCGGTTTGTAGCTGACCGGATTATTAGGAGCATAGGTATAGGGGCCTAACGGATGATTAGCGGTATACACACCATCTGCATATACATTAAACTCCGTTCCCGGAGCAGCATATTGCATGTAATAAATTCCGTTGTGTTTCGTCAGCCAGGCACCTTCCATATAGCCTCCTAACACGGTATCCGCATGATTCTCTCCGAAACGTTCCCATCCGTGATTTGCCATATCCAGCCCGAAAAGTTCCACAGTTTCACTTTCCACTAAGAAACGATCATTCTTGTTTAGTTTTTTGCCCCGTAACGGATAGACATTGGAAGATCCCCAGAACATGTAGGCCTGACCGTCATCGTCAATGAACAGATCCGGATCCTGTAGATCATGTAAAATAGCAGGCACGGCATTCCAGTCTCCTTTCTTCGGATCATCGGTGTAGAGGATGCTCATCGCTCCGGAAGGGTCCCCCGCCACATACAAAACCGAGTCTTTATAATTCCGGGCAGTAGGGGCATTGCTTCCCTGTGGATACCAGTTTTTACCGGGGCTGATAAAGTTCCAGTTCAACAGGTCCGTAGAATGCCAGTAACCCATCGAGCGGGTAACAAACATATAATATTCACCTCTGAATTCGACCACAGAAGGATCTGCTCCCGAACGATAGGAGAGATTCTGGTCTGAATTATAGATCATGTAAGTGTAATCAATATTCAACGGATTACAATAGGTGTCTGCCTGTTTGGATTGAGCCAATACTGTGTGAAAAGAGAAAAGAGAAAATAACGTAAATAAAAGTCCTTTTTCCAGTTGTTTTTTGTACATAGGTGTGTTACATATTATATTCGGGAACAAATATACCTTTTTCTGCAGAGACAAAAAATAGTTGTTATTGCAACTAAATGTATACATTTGCACCCAGTTATTTAATAATAGGTAAAAACCATGAAGAAAAAATTCTTATTCTCATTCCTTGCCACAGGAATGTTGTTGAGTGCGACTGCCCAAACAGTCAAACCCGCTATTCCACAAGATCCGGAAATGGAAAGTAAAATTGAAACCCTCCTTGCCAAAATGTCTCTGGAAGACAAGATCGGCCAGATGACACAGCTAACCATCGATGTGGTCGGTAAAGGAGCAAACGTATTTCACACGATCATCCCGTTTGAATTCGATGAAGCTATTTTAGATACGGTGATGCATAAGTATAAAGTCGGTTCTATCCTGAACGTACCGGGTGCTACTCCCCAGACTCCTCAGGAATGGACTGATATTATTACCTGCCTGCAAAAAGAAGCAATAGCGGAAAATGGGATTCCGGTCGTTTATGGAGTAGACCAGATGCACGGAACCACCTACACGGTAGGAGGAACGCTGTTTCCTCAAAGTATTAATTTAGGTGCAGCCTTCAACCGTGAATTATCGTATGAATCCGGACGTATTTCAGCTTATGAAACCAAAGCCGGAAATATTCCCTGGACATTTGCTCCGGTGGTAGACCTGGGGCGGGATCCGCGTTGGCCCCGTCAATGGGAAACCTTTGGAGAGGATGTATATCTGGTGACAGAACTGGGCCGGGAAATGGTGAAAGGCTTTCAGGGTAGTGATGGCAAAAGTATTGGCAGGGATTATGTGGCTGCCTGTATGAAACACTACATGGGCTATGGAGTTCCTTTCTCCGGAAAAGACCGTACCCCTTCCTATATTTCTGAACAGGATATGCGTGAAAAACATTTTCAGCCATTTGTGGAAGCAATCCGAAACGGAGCTTTGTCCGTAATGGCCAATTCGGGGATGAATAATGGGATGCCTTTCCATGCAAACTATGAATATCTGACCAAATGGTTGAAAGAGGAGCTGAACTGGGATGGCCTGATCGTAACAGACTGGGCGGATATTAATAACCTCGCTTTCCGTGACAAGATTGCAGCCAATAAAAAGGAAGCGATTAAGTTGGCGATCAATGCTGGTATTGATATGTCTATGGATCCTTATTCTTGGGATTTCTGTGTCTTGCTGAAAGAACTGGTTGAAGAAGGAGAAGTATCCATGGAACGTATTGATGACGCAACCCGCCGTGTGTTGCGTATGAAGTTTCGTTTGGGATTGTTTGAGCGCCCTTACTGAAACGTAAGTGACTATCCGGATTTTGCCAGTCCTGCACATGCGGCAGCAGCATTGAAAGCTGCTGAAGAATCCATTACACTACTGAAAAACAATGACCAGATCCTTCCGATGGCAAAAGATAAAAAGATTTTGGTCACCGGGCCGAATGCAAACTCTATGCGTACCTTGAATGGTGGTTGGTCTTATAGCTGGCAGGGGGACAAGGCAGATCAGTATGCGCAGGCTTACAATACTATCCTGGAAGCTTTCGTTCAGAAAGCCGGGGCTGATCATGTAGTGTATGAGGCAGGTGTCACTTATAAAGAAGGCGGCGCTTATTGGGAAGAAAATGAACCGGAAATTCAAAAAGCGGTTGATGCAGCTAAAAATGTAGATATTATTGTGGCTTGTGTAGGGGAAAACTCCTATTGTGAAACTCCCGGTAACCTCGTCGACCTGACTCTATCCCGCAATCAGCTTGCATTGGTAAAAGCCCTGGCTGCTACCGGTAAACCTGTTGTACTGGTTTTAAATGAGGGACGTCCGCGTATCATTGATGAAATAGAACCTTTGGTACAGGCAGTTGTTCAGGTATATTTACCGGGTAATTATGGTGGGGATGCACTGGCTAATATTGTGTATGGGGATGTGAATCCAAGTGGGAAACTGCCATACACGTATCCTAAATATGCACATTCTCTGATCACTTATGATTATAAACCGGCTGAGAACATGGATAAAATGGAGGGTGCTTATGATTATGATGCCATTGTCTCCGTGCAGTGGGCTTTTGGTTATGGATTGAGTTATACTACTTATGAATATAGTAATCTGAAAGTGGATAAAACCTCTTTCACTGCGGATGATGTACTCACTTTCACGATAGATGTGACAAATACCGGCAATGTAGCAGGTAAGGAAAGTGTTTTATTGTTTACCAGTGATAAAGTGGCTACTCTCACACCGGATGTTCGCCGTTTGCGTGCTTTCGAGAAAATAGAGCTGGCACCGGAAGAAACCAAAACTGTTACTCTACAGGTCACAGGGGAAGATCTGGCATTTGTCGGATATGATGGCAAATGGGTGCTGGAAGCCGGAGAATTTGGTGTCCAGGTAGGTAACCAGATGATGGATATTGCCTGTTCTTCCACTAAAAAGTGGGCTACTCCGAATCGTTAAGGAGGTATGAATTAGCACGTACTTGTAAGAGAGAAGAAACAGATATAGAAATAAGCTCTGAACCGAATGTAGGACCCGGTTCAGAGCTTATCCTTTTTTTACAGGAATTGATCGATTAAATTCGGTTACCAGTCGAATTTAATTGGAAAATAAAACCCGGGCGCATATATTTGTATCATAATAATAGGTTAATATCATTCCTTTTTAGAAAGGAAAAGTGTGTTTTTAAGGCCAAAAGACGAATGTAAAAAAAGAGGGTGTCCAACAATCTGTTGGGCACCTTCTTCTTTGATTCCTAAAGATGTGCTATCGGAAATCTTTATCAACCGGGTTTTGCTGAATATTATGATTTAGCATCCCATTCCATCTGCTTACTTTCATCATTCGTTCACTTTCCAGGAAGCAGATTTCCCGGTTTTTTAGGAAAGAAATCAAATGTCAAAAATGAAACTTTTAGTGTCATATTTAGAACTACGATCCAGTCAAATATTCCCTGTCTTGTTTAAATAGACATAAATCCATATTTTGGAAGTTATTGTATTTCTGTCAAAAATATAAAGAATAATATCAATATAGAAAATGTGACAACGACATTCTATCCTACATTTGCCCTATCTAAAACAAACAATAACTTTAAATGAAAATGCATATGTAAAAACTAACAACGAAAAGAAGAAACCCATGAAAAACAAAAACGCCCCGTTCAATTGGAAGAAGGTTAAAGGTTTTCCAATTTCAGGGACGTCTCATTAGAATGTTCAACTTGCATAATTGAGGACAATTATACGATTGTAAAAGTAGAAGATTTAACATAAAACTTTCATCAATTATATTTAAAAATTATGAAAGTTTAGAAACCACAGGTATATTTCACTACAATCACCCTTTGCTTCTTACGAATCGTTTCCTATTCTGATTTGTTAATTTATCTGTATAGTTTAAATAAATGGGGTAAATAAGAAAGTAAGTCTATATAGATCATTTTAATCCATTCAGATAAAGATCTTATCCTCTATTCGCAATGGTAATCCGGATTGTGGTCTGTCTATTTTTATATAAGTAATAATACTTACTATAGCAGATTCACAAACTAACAATCAATTTTATCCGCGGTCTGATCCGCTTGCTGTCTTTTTCATAAAATCTATAAGAAAATGACAGTTATATCCTTTCATTAAACCTAATACAAATTATAAGAATTATGAAAAAATCAATTGGATGCTTTGGGGGCATCGTCAAAATTGCAGGGTGGGTATGCGTTGGTATACTTTTATTCTGTTACTTTTTGTTGCGGGGAATGTAGTTGCCCAGACGAAGCAAGTGAGTGGAACCGTCACAGATTCACAGGGAGAACCATTGATTGGAGTGAGTGTACTCCAAAAAGAAACCACCAACGGGACCGTTACTGACTTTGACGGGAATTTCCAGCTCTCCGTGCCACAGGGAGCTATTCTCAGTTTTTCTTATATCGGATATGATACCAAAGAAGTAGCAGTAGGGAATCAGAGCCATATCACTGTAAAACTGGAAGAAGATACCCAGAAATTAGATGAAGTGATTGTGGTTGGCTATGGGGTACAAAAGAAAAGTGTAGTCACCGGAGCAATTTCTTCTATTAAATCGGAAGATATGTATACTTCGGTTACGAATGCCGAACAGGCGTTGCAGGGAAAACCTCCGGCGTACAGGTGATTTCCTCTTCCGGCTCTCCGGGTGCTGCTATGAAGATCCGTATCCGTGGATACTCTTCCAATGGTAGCTCAGATCCACTATATATTGTAGATGGTTTGCGGATGACAGATATTTCCGGCCTGGATCCGAATAATATTGCCAGTATGGAGGTCTTAAAGGATGCTGCTTCTGCGGCTATTTATGGTGCGGAAGGTGGTAACGGGGTGGTTTTGATCTCTACGAAGACAGGTACACAGGGAACTGCTAAAGTAACCTATGATTTTCAGTACAGTATCCAGTCAGCTACCCATCTGCCGAAGCTGATGAACGCAGAGCAGTATATTGGATATCAGACAGAAGCCGGTAATATGCCGGCCGGGGTTACTTCTGATTATGACACCAATTGGCTGAAGGAACTATTTGAAACATCTCCTATGCAGAAACATAACCTTTCTATTTCCGGTGCCAATGAAAAAAGTACCTATTATGCTTCCCTGGGTTATTTGAGCCATGATGGTATTATCAAAGGAGATAATGATAAGTATGAACGTTTTTCAGCCATGTTTAATGGTAGTTATAAAGTAAACAACTGGCTGAAAGTGGGCAGTAACCTGACATTAGGACATGCTGTGAGAAATTATGTATATGAAAATGACATTGAACGTTCGGTTGTAGGTAGTGCTTTGGTGTTAGATCCACTGACTCCTGTAGAATATACGGGAAGTGTACCTGGAGTCATCCATGAGCTTTTGGCGCAGGGCAGAAACTTAGTGCAGTCTAAAGATGGAAACTATTATGGGATGTCTAATTATGTAACGGGAAGTGTCAACCCGTTTTTACAGAGGGATGTCAGACAAAGTAAAAGTACACGGGATGAATTGATGGGTAATATCTATGCGGATATTGATATTTTAGAAGGATTGACTTTTACTTCTAAGTTAGGATTTAACTATTCCAATCTGAATGGGAGTGTCTATACACCAGGCTATTATTATAATGCGAACTTTTATAATGATTATCCGGGTATAAATGAAACAGTGGCTACTACCCATTACTGGCAGTGGGAAAATTATACTTCTTATGTAAAAACATTTAATGAAGATCATAATTTCAACTTCATGTTCGGAACTGCCGTATCCGAGTACAGATACAAATATGTGGATGCATCCGGAAGTCCATTGACCAAGGACCAGTACTCCTATGCAGAACTGGATTATATCCAGTCACAGGAACGTTCCACAGTAGGAGGATATAGTTATTTAGACCGGAAACTCTCTTATTTTGGACGTGTGTCTTATGATTATAAAGGAAAATATCTGGCACAGGTAAGCCTTCGCCGGGATGCTGCCGGTTTGTCTATCCTGCCTGGACCAGAACGATGGGGTACCTTCCCGGCAGCTTCTGTGGGTTGGGTGTTAACGAATGAAGATTTCTTCCCGGAAACATTTTTGAGCCATGTAAAGATTCGTGCCAGTTGGGGACAGAATGGTAGTGTATCTAATTTGAAGAACTATCAGTATGCTTCCAATATTGTAGACTCCGCTACCTATCCGTTGGCGGATGGTACCTATGTGACCGGTTCCAAACCGGAGCAGTTAGGTAATTTCAACCTGAAATGGGAAACCAGTGAGCAGCTCGACTTAGGATTGGATGTACGGGCTTTCCGGGATCGCCTGACTTTCACTATGGACTATTTTAACAAGAAAACGAAAGACCTGATAACGGATAATACACCTCCGCTTGAATCCGGGAATGCCGCTTCTCCTATCAATGGTGGCAATGTCCGCAACCGTGGTTTTGAATTTGAACTGGGATGGAGAGACCACATCGGAGATTTAAATTATAGTATAAAAGGGAATATCGCGACTTTAAGAAATAAAGTGACTTACCTGAACCCAACAATCTCCCGTTTAAATGGGGTAGGATTGATGCAATGGACCGCTACCGCCTTTGAGAAGGATATGCCGATCTGGTATTTCAGGGGCTATAAAACAGATGGGATCAATGCTGCTACCGGAGACGTCATATTTGTCGATGTGAATGGGGATGGTGAGATTAACGAGGATGATATGACCTATATCGGAAGTGGTATACCGGATATGACATACGGGGCTACGATCAACCTGGAATATAAAGGATTTGATTTTACTTTGTTTGCTACTGGCTCCAAAGGAAATGATGTGTTGATGGGGCTTTTCCGTACAGACCGTCCGATGGTGAACCGGTTTGCGACTTACTATACGGACAGATGGACTCCTTCCAACACGTCTGCTTCTCTGCCTAAAGCGGATGTGGATCCCCGCTACTGGACCAGCGATGCGGTAGTCTACAGTGGATCTTTCCTGAAAGTAAAACAGATCCAGTTGGGTTACTCAGTACCCCGGAATCTGCTGAGAAAGATCTCTTTCTCCAATGCGAGAGTCTATGTTTCTCTGGATGATTTCTTTACAATCACTAATTATCCGGGAATTGATCCCGAAGCCTCTTCCAGTGATGACAATGCGTTGGGAGTAGACAGAGGTTTCTATCCTCTTTCCAAAAAAGTTTTATTTGGATTATCTGTAACATTTTAAAAACTAATACGAAAAGATTATGAAAACTCAAATCATATCATTGTTTGCCGTTTTATTGCTTTTAGGCAGTTGCAGTGACTGGCTGGATACGGAGCAGAAAGGGGTAACAACACAGGATAATTTTTATCAGACAGATGAAGATGCACTGGCCGCAGTATATGCTATTTATGACTCTTTACAACAGGGTGAACCATTCCTCTTCAAAAACTTTATGGGGGATGAGGTCAATACGGGTGGGGGTGCCCGTGGGGATAATTTCGGTTATGAAGAGTTGAATGAATTCCGCCACGGTACCAGTAACTCCAAGATCAAAGATTACTTCACTAATCTTTATAAAGGGATCTACCTTTGTAATTTAGCGGTAGAGAGATTGGAAGATGATACGGAAACGAAAAGGCAGGTAATTGCGGAGGCCAAAACAATCCGTGCTTACTATTATATGGAACTGGTGTCTCTTTGGGGACGTGTACCTTTGGTATTAAGAGAACTACAACCAGACGAATATGCACAGCCGAATGCGGAGATCGCAGAGATATGGGCTCAAATAGAGCAGGATCTGGCAGAGACTATTCCGGTCTTACCACTAAAAAGCCAGCAAAGTTCAGAGAACAGGGTCCGGACCAGTAAGGGAGCGGCTCAGGCATGGTTGGGAAAAGCGTATCTCTATCAAAAGAAATATCAGGAGGCAGCCGCTCAATTTGAAGAGCTGATCGCTTCAGGGGAGTATGGTTTACATACAGAGTTTGCGACCATCCTGAGAGAAGAACAGGAGTTTGGAATTGAATCGATCTTCGAGATTTCACTGGTTGCAGATCCATCGGCGGAAGATGAAGGAGACTCAGATTTCTATGCCTGCGGTCCTCGTGATACGCATTTTACTCCCGGAACATTAGGGATAGAAGCCGGTTGGGGATTTATGCCTCCCAAAAAGAAACTGTATGACGCATTTGTGGCAGCAGGAGATCTTGTACGCAGACAGGCAACCCTGATGAATGAAGAAGAAATGGCTGCATATGGAACTTCTATCCGTGCCATTGACGGATCCGGTAGCTTCCAGTATGGAGGAGAAGGATATTTAAGATTAAAATATGGTGCCTGGTATGTAGAAAAAGGTACTACCTGGGGGAAATATGGTACGAATATCCGTTTGATGCGCTATGGGGATGTACTGTTAATGGCTGCCGAGGCCTATAACCGCTCCGGGAATGACACCCGTGCGTTGATGTATATCAACCAGGTACGTGACCGGGTGGACTTACCACCTCTGACTTCTACGGGTGACCAATTGTTTGAAGATATCAAAACAGAGAGAAGGCTGGAACTGGCTTTTGAACATGTCAGATATCAGGATCTGATCCGTTGGGGAGATGCTCCTACCGCTTTTGCAGATCAGGGCAAACAGGTTCCTCGTGGGGATGGCACTTACATTGAACTGGCGGATGCAGGCTGGAAAGAAAAAACTGGTTTCTCCCAATTCCGGAAGATGAAATAAACGTGAATCCGAATATTCAACAGAATCCAGGCTGGTAATGGAATCTATAGCTGTTTAAGTATCTAAAATTTTACACTTAATTCTGATGTTATGATAAACAGAAGACATTTTTTCAAACAATTATCAGGAGGATTGGTCACCCTGGGTCTTCCTACTCTTTTAAAACCTGAATTAATAGAAACGGCTAATAAGGCTTCTCAGACAGCAGCGAATGAGAAGGTGAGGGTCGGACTGATCGGATGTGCCTTTATGGGATGGTGGAATATTTCCGATTTTTTACTCCATCCGGAGGTGGATTGTGTGGCATTATGTGATGTGGATGCTGTCTTGATGGCCTCCCGTGTAGCAGAAATAGAGAAGCTAAGAGGGAAAAAACCAGCCACTTTTACCGATTATCGAAAGATGTTGGATATGAAAGATTTAGATGTGGTGATCGTTGCTTCTCCGGATCACTGGCATTGCCTGCAAACGATTGATGCGTTGGCTGCCGGAAAGGATGTATATGTAGAAAAACCAATGGCTAATTCGATTGCGGAATGTAATGCTATGGTGGCAGCGGCACAAAAATATAAACGGGTAGTCACAGTAGGACAGCAACAACGGAGCGGTAAACACTGGAAGCAGGTAGTGGACATCGTACATTCCGGCATATTAGGCAAACTGGCCCGGGTAGATATATGGGGGAATTTCTCATACGGTTCGGGAAGCATGCCTGTACCCGATGAACCGGTAAGAGCTGATTTTGATTACGACATGTGGTTAGGACCTGCCCCACAAAGACCTTATAATCCTCAGCGGGTAGCCGGAACGTGGCGGCTTTTCTGGGATTACGGCGGAGGAGTAATGACTGACTGGGGAGTACACCTGATCGATATCGCTTTATGGGGAAGTAAAATAACCGGTTTCCCACGGAAAGTCTCCTCGTTCGGTGGTCGCTATCTTTTCCCGGATCATTTTCACGAAACGTTCGATACACAGTCGGTTATCTACGATTTCGGAGATAAGCAGATCAGCTGGACCAGCTCCTGCGGACCGGAAACCGGATTCTGGAACCGGACCTACGGCGTTGCTTTCCAGGGAACCAAAGGGGTAATCGTGGCAGACCGGTTCAACTTTGAACTGATCCCGGATAAGAATCTGGGAAAAGACCTGGAACCGATGTTTGTGGAGGCAGAAGGGGAAGCGGCTGACCATCGCCTACATGTAGATAAGTTTCTCGATTGTGTGAAGACGCGTAACCTGGTCACCGGCTGTACGATCGAGAATGGCAGCTTGTGTGCCAAATATGCTCACCTTGCCAACATTGCCGCCCGGACAGAAAAGATCCTTTGTTTTGATGATAAAAAGAACACATTGGGTGATCCGGAAGCTGATAAGCTAATCACTCCTGTCTATCGTCAACCATGGAAATTACCCACTTTTTAATTTTACTATCTGATGAAACAAATAACGTATCTTAGCATCTTCATGATTACTTTTTATATCTCCTGCGGAGGAGGACAAAAAGAAAACGGAACCACCCTGGCGGCAGCAAATCCCACTACTCGTACCATCCGGTTTGGGCTTATTCCTAATACCGGAGGAGAATGGTATAATACAAACCCTAAAGAGTGTCTGGCTTTTGTCGCGGAAACAGGATATTCCTATCTGGAAAGTGTAGGAGCACTTCCCGGATATGATTGGGAAGAATCCAGGGAATATGTCAGCTCGTTAGGATTAAAAACCGTAGTCATGCCCACCAGTGTGGAAGCGATCGTAGAAGCCGGACCGGCTTTAAAGGAGGATATTCAGATGGCAAAAAACTGTGAAGCAGATTATCTGGTGTGTTATAACTGGCCCTTAGACCGTTCCATGAGTACGGCTGAGGAATGGGCAGTCTGGGCGGAAGATCTGAACAAAGCCGGTCAGGTTTGTAAAGAAAACGGGCTGACCCTGATCTATCACAACCATGATAAAGAGTTTATTCCGGTAGAAGGAAAAATCCCTTTTGAAATCCTGATGGAGGTATTGGACGGAAAACGGGTGAAAATGGAATTAGATGTATACTGGGCAACGAAAGGAGGAAGTGATCCCGTTCAGCTCATCAAACAATATCCGGACCGTATTGCTACCCTTCATATGAAAGATATGCATCCGGAAACAGGAGATTTCGAAGATGTGGGACATGGGGCACTCAACTTCCCTGAGATCATAAAAGCCTGTGAAAATACATCTGTGGAGTATTTTATTGTGGAACACGATAGACCTGCCGATCCGCGAAGTTCTATCGGGAGATCCGGCACTTATCTGAAGAACCTGAAAATATGAGACCACTGAATTATATTCTCATTCTTTTCACCGTCGCCTTTTTTAGTGCCGGAACGATATATGGTACTGTGCAGATCCAAGAAGAAAACCGGGTTAAACTGGCTCTGAATACTTCCACGATTTCAGGATATGGTCTTTCCTTACCGGAAATGATCTCCCTGACGGCTACTGCCGGATTCGACGGGATCGAACTTTGGGTACAAGATATCGAAGCCTATGTAAAAGCAGGAGGAACACTGGAGCAACTCTCTTCACTGATCAGGAATTCCGGTCTTTCCGTAGAGAATATGATCGGTTTTGCTCCCTGCCTGAGTGAAGATGAAACGACCCGTAAAAAGGGTGTGGAACAATTTCGTAGGGAACTGGAGATGGCTAAGAGACTACAAAGCAACCATATTGCCGTTACGGGTGCAGGTTTAGAGGAACCATTCCATTGGGAACGTCTGGATCTGTATGCCGGACAATTAAATGAAATTCTGGAGATCTGCGAGAATACAGGTGTCCAGCCACTCCTGGAACTTTGGGGTTCGCATCACCTGAGTAAGGTAGAGTATGTGACCGCGATCCTGATGCGAACAGGAAGAACAGACGGTGCTTTGTTACTGGATCTCTATCATTTATACCGGGGTGGAAATTCCTGGGAAAGTTTATCGGTGATCGATCCTGCGATATTGCCTGTTATTCATATAAATGATTATCCGGGACATCTCCCGTTTGAGCAACTGACAGATGCCGACCGGGTAATGACCGGTGAGGGGATCTGCCCAACTAAAAGCATTTTTGATCTGTTAGAAAAGAAAGAATATAGGGGAGTCTTCTCGGTAGAGCTTTTTAATGAAAGCTACTGGTCCCTTTATACTGCTGAGGAACTTTTGGAAAAGATCATGCAGTCTTTGAAACGAATCCTATAATTCTTCAGACCCATATATGAAATGCCTTTTTTCTTTGTGTATCCTGAAGAAAAGGATATGAGTTGATAATTTATGAGTAATTACTTTCCATGGAAAAGCCGGGTTTTTTACCCGGCTCTCCTTATATATATGAAATTTTATTTTTAGGGAGTAACTCCTTCTGAATAGATTTTCCAGTCAATCATCTCAACTGTTACGATTACTTCCGTATCCCCCTCGCCCGGATTCACAACCGGCGGTTCAACTACAGGAGGCTCTACGACCGGTGGTTCGATTACAGGAGGTTCAACCACGTTCGGTTTTTCTTCTTCCGCCTCCTTAGGAGTACTGTAGCCTAAGGTCCGGATCTCACTGATATTTGCTTTATAGATTGCATTCCGGAGGATCTTATAAATATTTTCAGGCTCCGTAGTAGAGGTGATATGGATCTTCCAATAGCGTGTTACCCGGTTCGCAGGGTTTCCACTATCATAGAGTGTGCCCTCAATGATCATAGCATAAATCGTATTGGATTGGTAACCATTGGCATACACCGGTGAGTTTTCATACAAATACACATGCTCACCATTGGAAAGAAGGCTGTTCCCACTATATGCTTTCAGAATGTGCCCATCTGCCGTATACTGGGTAGAAAAATAGTTAGCCGGCTGATTACCGATCGTCCAGACCTTTGTATCCCAGCGGACATCCTGTTCCCCTACACCATAATTAGGGAATACAAAAGATTGCTTCAACCCATTGATTACATAATAACCGTTCAAAGTAAAATGAATATTTCCGGCGATCGTACCACCAAACCATTCCGTTATTTCTTCCTTATCATCTGAAGTAAGCGTCACTTTTACGGAGGCAGAAGTGGTAGGTGCATTGAACCGGGCATATAAACGATCTACGATCATAGAGATTGTTGTCATATCGTCTTTAGTGATACTCACATTCCCCTGTTCTCCTGTCATAGGAATACCCTCTGCGGGAACCTGCAATGGATTTTCGATCTCAGCCGTATGAAGGATCTTTTTAATCTCCGTAAGATTCACCCCGCTTAATTCCCCGAGCCCTCTGTTTGTAACCGCAAGGACTGTTTTATTCCTTCCTTCAAGTACAGGAAAGGTGTATTCGTTGTCCGCTTGGTCAAACTTAATGTAACCATACATATCCCGGTCCCGTATCCCGTTCGAATCAAAGACATAGAATTCAACCTGGTTTATTTTTCTTTCTTCTTCCGTTCCTGCATTTCTGATGTAAGCGCTTTTTGTTCCCTGATTATCTCTCAGCCGGATGGATATAGTTCCTTTTCCTTCTGATTCCGGCTGGTACACATCCTCCAGATCATCTTTTTTACAGGATGAAAAGCACATGCTTATAGCCATTGTAAAAGCCAGAAACTTTATTACTTGCATATAATTGTTTTATTGGTTTGACTAATCCCACATTAGAAGGAAACATTCTTCTTCTAAGATGCCACAAAAGTAATATGTTTTTATATTTCCGTTTTACATAATTATTATCCATTCATACATAATTATAAACTAAAAAGAAGTTCCAACCCTACACAGGCGGATCGGTTTTTACTCCATCAGCCAGCTCCGGATTGCCGCTTTTTTCCTGTCAAAAATGAAAAGCAATAAATCATTTTGAAGAACAGGAGATCAGCGGGAGTCGCTACTTTTGTTTCCATAGAATGTTCAACAGATATCATGAAAAAACACAATTTCTTAGCTTTTGATATAGGGGCCACCAGCGGCAGAGCTGTTCTGGGTACTTTAAGCAATAACCGGTTTGAGATGAAAGAAATCCACCGGTTCCCTAATTCCATATTGGAATTGCATGGCAAATACTTCTGGAATATATTCGGATTGTATGAGGCATTGAAACACAGTCTTTCTATCTGTGCGCAGGAAGGACTAACGGTTGATTCTATCGGGATTGATACCTGGGGAGTAGACTTTGGTTATCTGGGTAAAGATGGTATGCTTTTAGGATTACCGCGTGCTTACCGGGACCCTTACACCGAAGGGGCCCCGGAAGAGTTTTTCCGTCTCATTCCCAAACAGGAGGTGTATCAGCGAACCGGGATTCAGATCATAAATTTTAATTCCCTATTCCAACTGTTCCGTGCCCGGAAGGAATCTTTCTCTCCGTTGGAAGGAGCAGAAGAGATCCTGTTCATTCCGGATCTGCTTTCTTATCTGCTTACCGGAAAACGTATTTGTGAATATACAGATGCATCCACTTCGCAACTATTAAACCCTGTCACCAAGGAATTTGAAACCGGTTTATTAGAGTCGGCAGGCATCTCCTCTTCCCTTCTCCGTTCTCCGGTGATGCCGGGACTGATAATCGGTGAATTGACGGATGCGCTGGCAAAAGAGACCGGAATAGGAAAAGTAAAAGTAGTGGCAGTGGCCGGACATGACACGGCTTCTGCTGTAGTAGCCGTACCGGCTACGGATCCCAACTTTGCTTATCTGAGCAGTGGAACCTGGAGTTTAATGGGGATAGAAGTAGCGCAACCCATTATCACAGAAAGCTCTTTTAAAAACAACTTCAGCAATGAAGGCGGTATTGAAGGAACCACACGATTCCTGAAAAACATTACCGGTATGTGGTTATCGGAGCAGTGCCGGAAAGAATGGGAAAGAAAGGGTAAAAATTATACCTATCCTCAAATCGTAGCCATGGCAAAAGAGGCGGAACAATTTACTTCCATCGTGAATCCGGATGAATCCTGTTTCGCAAATCCTGTCAGTATGGTAGAGACCATACAAAATACCTGCCGTTCAAACGGTCATGCAGTACCCGTGACAGATGCGGAAGTGATCCGGTGCATCTTTGCCAGTCTGGCTAATCGCTATAAAGAGGTTCTGGCTCTTCTTTCGGAGATGTCTCCTCACCCGGTTCACCGGTTCCATGTGATAGGAGGAGGTTCCAAAAATGCACTTTTAAACCAGTACACCGCTGATGCTATAGGCATTCCGGTAATTGCCGGACCTTCGGAAGCTACTGCCATCGGTAATTGTATGGTACAGGCTAAATCTGCCGGACTGGTAGCAGACCGGTGGGAAATGCGCCGGATCGTAGCAGCCTCCTTTCCATTAGAAGTATTTACCCCTAACATAAAAGAAGGAGTTAAGTGAAAGTTATATCGTTTAAAGTTCAACGTTCAACGTTGGATGTTTGAACCTGAAACCTGGAACTTTAGACCTTATAACTTGAATTTTTCTCGTTTTCCAATACAAGTAATTAATAAAAAGTAATAAACAAATGATGGCAAAAGAAGCAATGATTCAGTCTGCTTTTGAAAATGCGACTGAACGGTATGCCGCCTTAGGCGTGGATGTAAACAAGGCATTACAGGATATGAGAAAGATCTCCCTTTCACTGCACTGCTGGCAGGCAGATGATGTAACCGGATTTGAAAATCAGGGAGGAGCATTGATCGGAGGTATTCAGGTTACAGGTAATTATCCCGGGTGTGCCCGAACGATTGACGAATTACGGGCGGATATCAAGGAAGCTATCTCTTATATCCCGGGTAAACATCGTCTAAGCTTACATGAGATCTACGGAGATTTCCAGGGAAAAGTGGTAGACCGGAATGAAGCGGAACCGGAACATTTCCGGAGCTGGATGGAATGGGCGAAAGAAAATGAACTGAAATTAGATTTTAACAGTACCTCTTTTTCACATCCGAAAAGTGGTGACCTGACCCTTGCCCATCCGGATGAGGACATCCGTAATTTCTGGATTGAACACACGAAACGTTGCCGTTGGATCAGTGAAGAAATGGGTAAGTTCCAGCATGATCCCTGTATGATGAATCTCTGGGTACATGATGGGAGCAAGGAGGTGTCTGCAAACCGCCTGAAATACCGCCAGCTTCTGGAACAATCCTTAGATGAGATCTTTGCAACGGAGTATGCGAATATGAAAGATTGTATCGAAGCCAAACTCTTTGGTATTGGCCTGGAAAGTTACACGGTCGGTTCCTATGATTTCTATCTGGGATACGGTGCTAAAAAAGGAAAGATCGTGACATTAGATACCGGACACTTCCATCTGACAGAAAGTGTAGCGGACAAAGTTTCTTCCCTGTTGCTGTTTACGCCTGAGATCATGCTGCACGTAAGCCGTCCGATTCGTTGGGACAGTGACCACGTGGTGATCCTGAATGATGACATTACAGATCTGGCCCGTGAAATTATTCGCTCCAATGCTTTAGACCGTGTCCATATAGGTCTGGATTATTTTGATGCCACCATCAACCGGGTAGGGGCTTATGTGGTCGGTTGCCGTGCCACGCTGAAAGCATTTCTACAGGCACTGTTGGAACCCTCTGCTCTGTTACAGCAATATGAAGACGAAGGGAAATATTTTGAACGTCTGGCTTTACAGGAAGAACTGAAGAGCCTGCCCTGGGGAGCGGTCTGGGATATGTACTGTCTACAGAATGATATGCCGGTAGGGGAATCTTATATTCCCTGCATACAGCAATATGAAAAAGAGGTAACCAGTAAAAGGTAATAACAAACGTATATGGAGGTACTGATAGGATTACTTATTATTGCGGTTGGCAGTCTGGGCCAAAGTAGTTCCTATGTTCCCATCAAGAAGGTAAAGGAATGGAGTTGGGAGAGTTTCTGGCTGGTACAGGGCGTGTTTGCCTGGCTCGTATTTCCTTTCTTAGGGGCACAGTTAGCCATTCCGGACGGAAGCAGCCTGACACAGGTATGGAGTGCGGGAAACAGTTTGCACCCCGTTATCTACGGAATGCTCTGGGGAGTCGGAGGATTAACTTTCGGATTGAGTATGCGCTATCTGGGAGTTGCCTTGGGACAAAGTATCTCTTTGGGAACCTGTTCTGCATTCGGGACCTTACTTCCAGCCGTTTTCGGAGGAATGGACCTGTTCCATGGCAGCGGATTGATCCTGTTGATTGGTGTAAGTGTGACGCTGGCCGGTATTGCGGTGATCGGTTATGCCGGTAGTCTGCGGGCGCAGAACATGACAGAGGAAGAGAAAAAGGCTGCCGTAAAAGATTTTGCTTTGACAAAAGGTCTGCTGGTGGCTCTACTGGCCGGCGTGATGAGTGCCTGTTTTAATCTGGGATTGGAATCCGGACAAGAGATCCTTGAACAGGCTAAATCCGCGGGAGCCAGTGAACTGTTTGCGCTGAATCCGGTCATTTTGTTAGTCACGATCGGTGGTTTCTTGACGAATGCCTGCTATTGCATTTTTCAGAATATCAGAAATAAGACAGGAAATGACTATCTTTCGGTTTCCGGACCGGTGCTTGTGAATAATGTCTTTTTCTGTGCACTGGCCGGTCTGTTATGGTACTCCCAGTTCTTCGGATTAGGGATGGGTAAAAGTTACTTTAGCGGTTCACCGGTCATGCTGGCCTTTTCGTGGAGTATGCTGATGTCACTGAATGTGATCTTCAGTAACATATGGGGGATCGTTCTGAAAGAATGGAAAGGAGTAGGCAGGAAAACAGTGATCGTTTTGATCACCGGCATCTGCATCCTGATCTTCTCCCTGATCATCCCCAGCTTTTAAGAAATGATTTTAAAAGGAAGTCAGGCAGGAAATTTAAAAGGAAGTTAGACAGTATGAATAAAGGAATCATAATCAGTTGTGTCCAAAAGTCTCCCGGAGTCCCAACGGGACGGCATATATTAGCCTGGGACGCAAGTCCCAGGTCAATTAGTATAAATATATGAAGTGCTGTAAGCACGGCACAATAATAGAGGAGGTCATTTTTGTATTGTGTCGTCCCTACAGGACTCTAATAGTTGGGAGATCAAATACCTGGGACTTGCGTCCCAGGCTAATATATACCGTCCCGTTGGGACTCCAGGAGAGCTTTGGGGCACAGCTAATATAATCTGGGACTTGCATCCCAGGCTAATATATGCCGTCCCGTTGGGACTCCGGGAGAGCTTTGGGGCACAGCTAATATAACCGGGACTTGCGTCCCAGGCTAATATATACCGTCCCGTTGGGACTCCGGGAGACTTTTGGAGCACAGCTAATATAATCTGGGACTTGCATCCCAGGCTAATATATGCCGTCCCGTT
>JAJQEE010000050.1:21078-47112 GCA_021201865.1 Tannerellaceae bacterium
GGGACTCCGGGAGATATTACAACCTTGCTAATTATGATTTCTTTATTTCAATGGTATGAATTTCAATGATATAAATTAAAGACAGGCATATCGGAGAAACTGAATGACAAGTTATATGCCTGTTCAAAAAAAATAGATTATGATAAGAGATAATGAAAAATTGATGGCGGAGATTGGTCGTATTGCAGAAGTGGCCGGTTATCTCTGGACCAGAGGATGGGCTGAGAGGAACGGAGGAAATATCTCTGTGAATATCACAGACCTGATGAGTGAAGAGGAAAAAGAACTACCCGCTATTTGTGAGCCCTACCCATTACTGGCGGCTATGACCGGATTGTGCGGTCACATTTTCTATGTGACCGGAACAGGTAAACGGATGCGCTATGTGGCACAGGATCCTTTAGGGAACGGATCTATTATCCGGATCGCCCCGGATGGCGCCTCTTTTGAGATCATTGCGGAACAAGAGATCCCTCCGACATCGGAATTACCTTCCCACCTGATGATGCACAACTATCTGCGGTCATCCGGCCGGGATAATAAAGTGGTCCTGCACACCCATCCGACAGACCTGATTGGACTGACCCATTGCAAACCCTTCCTAAATTCGGAAACGATCACCCGTCTGTTGTGGAGTATGATCCCGGAATGCCGCATTATAGTACCCAAAGGGATAGGAATCGTTCCCTATGAGATCCCCGGAACATTGGCTCTGGCTCTGGCTACAATCCGGCAGTTAGAAAAACATGATGTTGTATTCTGGGAAAAACATGGTATTTTAGCAGTCGGGGAAGATTTGGTCGAATGTTTCGATACAATCGATACACTCAGCAAATCCGCCCAGATCTTTTTCTCTGCCCGGATGGCCGGCTATGAGCCGGAAGGTATGTAAGATCAACAATTAGAGGATCTGGTTCCTGCCTTCGGACTTGAATAATAGACAAAATAGTTGTTACTTTGTTTACCTTATAACAAATTTTTTGAAACCTCAGGTTAAGAGTAACGGAAGCTGGTCATTCCGGCTTCCGTTCTATTATAGAGAAACTTGAAGAAGAAAATAAAAACAGATCGGAAGATCCGGATTATTCAATCACTATTATAGAGATAAACGTATGAAAATCAAACAAACAACACTTATTCTTTTACTAACAGCCATCTGGATGTGTTCCTGCAATCCGTCCGGTATCTCTGTTGCACCGGTAAACCTACGGACAGAATATCTTGAAAACCCATTGGGAATCGACACCCGGAATCCCCGGTTCACCTGGGAGTATGTACCTGCGGACAGCACGTTCAAAGCTTCCCGGTATGAAATATGCATCGGAACAGACCCGCATGATCTGAAACCTTTGCAAACCATGTCTCTCCAACCCCATACCCGTTACTACTGGAATGTGATTGTCTGGGACCAGCAAGGACGTAAAGGAGAACTTTCCGACCTGGCCTGGTTTGAAACCGGTAAACTTGATGTTTCCGAGTGGTCAGCTCACTGGATTACCGACCATCAGGATAAAGAACATGAACCGGCTCCTCTTTTCAGAAAAACATTTTCTCTGAATAAAAAAATAAAAGAGGCTCGTTTATATATTGCTTCCGCCGGATATCATGAAGTATTTCTCAACGGCCAACGGGTCGGGGAGAACTATCTGGATCCGGGTTACACGCACTTTGACAAGCGGATCCTCTATGTTACCCACGATATTACTTCCCTGTTGGAAGAAGGGGAAAATGTCATCGCTACTGTGCTGGGAAATGGTTGGTACAACATCCAATCCGTTGCTGTCTGGAATTTTGAGAAGGCCCGTTGGAGAAACCGCCCGGCGATGATAGCCGAAGTACGGGTTACCTATGAAGACGATTCAATCGATACGATCCGTACGGATGAAAGCTGGTTGACGCATACCGGAGCATACACCTACGACAACCTGTACAGTGGTGATAAATATGACGCTACTCTGGAGGAAGAAGGCTGGAAAGAAGCCGGATTTAAAGATAGTCACTGGCAAAATGTCCGGATCACCCAGGCACCTGCTCCTAAAATAGTAGCACAGCAAATGCCGGGGATCCGGATCACAGAAGAACTAAAACCGGTCTCCATGAAAGCCTTTAGCGATAAACTCTATGTGTACTCTTTTCCAAAGAATATAGCCGGTCTGCCGAAGATTAAAGTAAAAGGTGAAGCCGGAACCCGTATCACGTTGAAACATGGCGAGTTATTAAAATCCAACGGTCGGCTTGAACAAGGCAATATAGATGTCTATTATCATCCGGTGAAACCGGAGGAAATATTCCAGACAGATGTATTGACCCTGAAAGGAACAGGTGAGGAAGAGATTTATATGCCCGCTTTTTCTTATCATGGTTTCCAGTATGTAGAAGTAGAAAGCGATAAACCGGTCCAACTGACAGAAGAGAGTCTGACCGCTCTGTTTATGCATACCGACCTGCAACCGGTAGGATCTTTTAGTTGCTCGAACCCCTTATTAAATAAGATCTGGGATGCCACCATGTTGGCCTACCGAAGTAATATCCACAGCATACCCACCGATTGTCCCCAACGGGAGAAAAACGGATGGACCGCAGATGCACATATTGCGATCGATCTGGCCCTGTTAGGATTTGACGGGATCACCCTGTATGAGAAATGGATGAATGACTTTATGGATAATCAAAGGGAGGCCGGAGATGTTTCCGGTATCATACCCTCCAGTGGCTGGGGATATGGAACTGCGATCGGCCCGGTGTGGGATGCTGCTATGTTCATCATTCCCAATGCCCTCTATAACTATTACGGGGATACCCGTTCCATAGAAACCCTGTGGCCTGTCATGGAACGCTATCTGACATATCTGAAAACGATGGAAGTGGATGGCTATCTAAAACATGGGCTGGGAGATTGGGTGTACTGGAAGGCAATCACTCCCAATGAGTATACTTCTACAGCATATTATTATCTGGATTATGTCCTGATGGCCCGTTTTGCCTCTTTGCTGGGCAAAGATCCTGCTCCTTATCAGCAGAAAGCAGAACAACTCAGACAACTAATTAATCAGAAATTCTTTGATCCGGCTACCGGAGTCTACGCAAACGGAACCCAGGCAGCACAGGCGGTAGCTCTTTCATTAGGATTGGTGCCGGAAGGCCAGGAACAATTAGTAGCGGATAAATTGCAGGAGGTTGTGGCAGGTAATGAGCATTTCCTGGATTTCGGCCTGTTAGGTAGTAAAACCGTTCCGGCGATGTTAACTCAATATGGTTACATAGAGGATGCCATGAAAATGATCACCAAAACAGAAGCTCCATCCTGGGGCTACTGGGTGGAAACGATGGGATATACAACTTTACCGGAGACATGGACCCTCAGCCCTGAGTTCCGGGATGCCTCTCTGAACCATGTTTTTATGGGGGATGTATCCGCCTGGATGATGAATCAGTTAGCAGGGATCAACTATGATGAAAGTCATCCGGCATTTGAGCATATCCGGATCACTCCTCATTTTGTAAAGGAATTGGAATGGGTGAAAGGCAGTTATAAGTCTGTCAAAGGATTGATAGAAAGTGAATGGCAACGGAAAGAGGGAGAAGTGGAATTAAGAGTGACTGTTCCGGTGAACTGTAGCGCCACGATATCTGCCGGGAATTTCTCTCAAGAGATAAAAGCAGGAAAGCATGTATTCACTTTCCCTCAATGACCGCTCCGTATCTGATTTATTTACAGGCGAATAACGGAATAGTAGGCTTACTGCCGTGAGAGAGTACGTGCGCAGTAATTACAAATTAGGAGCTTTGTGCAAACTACTTAGGTCAAACCCCCGGGGGTATAAGGTTACGACCCCGGGGTCATAAGGTTAAAATGCCGGGGTTATAAGGTTGATCCCCCGGGGTCGTAACCTAAGCAGTCTGCATACGTGGAATAAGAGATAATTGCACTCCGGATAAAAGATGATTAGAAAAACAGAAAATATGGCAGAACTTTTTAAAAATATGTGGAATGAACAGTTTTTGGGTGAGTTTACGAAAGCACTCAAATATATCATGGACGATTTTGATGAACGTCTGTTCTTGTCACAGGTAATAGATGATGAATGGGAAAACAAGGAATTCTCTCAGCGAGGAATGCATATTTCGGCTGTTATGAAAAACTTTTTGCCTACAGATTATAAAAATGCAATTGAAAAGATACTGGAATTGATCTGTTACGTGAAAGGGACACCGTACTGGAGATCCGTAAAGGAAACGAAGTTCGGTTTATCCTTAGAATATGGGATTTTAGCGGGTTTTGTTCAACAATATGGCTTAGATGATTATGAAACATCGGTGCATGCGATAGAAGAGATCACACAGTTTACAAGTTGTGAATTTACGGTTCGCCCTTTCATCATAAAATATCCGGACCGAATGATGAAGCAAATGTTAGCCTGGTCAACCCATGAATGTTGGGAAGTAAGACGGCTGGCTTCAGAGGGATGTCGCCCCCGGCTTCCCTGGTCTATGGCTTTACCGGAGCTGAAAAAAGATCCGGCACCTATCATTCCGGTTTTAGAAAATCTTAAAAATGACCCTTTCGAAATTGTAAGAAAAAGCGTTGCTAATAATTTGAATGATATGGCTAAAGATAATCCTCAAACGGTGATTGATCTGGCAAGGAAATGGCAGGGCCAATCGAAAAATACGGACTGGGTGATTAAACATGGCTGCAGAACGCTCCTGAAACAAGGTCATACGGAGGTGTTTGAAATATTCGGGTTGAATGTTGTAAATAACATCCTCATTCAGGATTTTCAACTTTTGACGCCCCGGGTGAATATCGGTGAGGCGTTGGAGTTTAGCTTTAAATTGTTAAATAACAATCGGGAGAAAGTCAGGATACGACTTGAATACGGACTGTATTACCAAAAGGCAAATGGTACCTTATCGAAGAAAGTATGCAAAATCAGCGAAAAGGAATATGCGGCAAATTCGATTACACAAATAATCAGGAAACAGTCTTTTCGCCCGGTAACAACCCGGGTGTTTCATCCGGGACTTCATCAGGTTTCTGTTATCCTGAACGGAAAGGAATTTGAAAAATATGATTTTGAACTGGTTGAATCCTAATTCTAAAAGATAAATAGCACACAGAAACGGATCTCTGTGTGCTATTTCTTATTTTAGGGCAGCTATAGTAGTATAATTCTGTAAAACTTAGTTCACAGCTTTGATCACCTCTTTACCGTTGGTGATCACATAGATCCCTTTCGGTAAATTCAACGGGATTACATTTCCGGTGTTTGCCGGGATTGTTTTCACTAAGCTACCGTTGATGTTATATACTTTCACACCTGCGCTTACCTGATCTATGTATAAATAACCATTCGTTACGTACATAGAAGAGTTGGCGGTAATGATCTCATTATCTGTTGGCAGTTCTGCGTTAATTGCAAAATAAGCAACACCCACCTCTTCACCGTTATCACTTACAACACATTTATAAACGCCATTGTGAGTATCTGTAGTGAAAGGCTCTAAAGTAACCACTCCTCTTTCTGCCTTAGCATTTGCAGGCAAAGCTGCACCATCTTTTGTCCATGTAAAGACAACATGTTCTTTCAGGTCTTCTAATGGTCCCCAGCTCGTATTCACAAACAACTGGATGCTATGCTTATTTTCAGAAGTAAATTCCACTTCTGTCTTTCCATCTAAATGATCGCCACCCACGACCACATCTCCGCTATCATAGATCCGGTATCCGATAGAAGCAATTTCAAGATCAGGAATATAATTCAGGTAGAGTGTCTGTTCACTGGTCACAACAGAACCTGGATTTCTGACAGCTACTCCTATGCGCATATCGCGGTCAATGGTAAGAGGAATAGAAGGAGTAGAGGAGGTGGCCAATACTTCACCTATCTGCTCTCCGTTTTCATCTACTTCAAATACTTCGTATGATTGGGCATCCATCGGAGAATTTCCATTGTCGAATTCAACGTGTATCGTAAATGTTTCGCCATCTCTTGTATAAGTGATCCCTTTGATATCCTCTGCTGTCAATTCATTGTAACGGTAAATGTAAGCAACCGTATCAGTCGTATAACCATCAAAATGACCCGCATCTACGCCGGCTTTTGTTCCTGGTTCAAAAGCATAGAAAAGATAGTAGGCTAAGCGGTCTTCATCACCTGTACCATTTACCTGACGGTATTCGAGATAATATTTATCATTCTCTTCTTCAATTTTAAAATCGGTTTCCGCTAACTGAATAGCCACATTCCCTTTGTCGGTCAGGCGATTGTGAGGATCTCCCAAATACCATACCACGTCACTTACGGTCATGTCTTTCAGTTCCGGATACTTGGTTGTATTCAATTTAATTTCATACCGGACATCCTGATTAGGTCCTACATAGAGGGTGTCGTAATCGGCGGCATACCCATTGAATGCCATACTTCCCACCAATAAGCTAAGTAATAATTTCTTCATACTCATCTGATTTTTAATTAGTAAAATAAGTTTAATTTGAAAAAGCAGATAGATAATATTATATTATTTATCTTAACCTAATAACTATCAAATGAATACTTTTGTTCGTACAATGAAAAAAAGAGACACTTTTAAATAAAAAATCCTGTTCCCCACACGCGGGGAACAGGGAGATTTTATCGTATAACAATTTTATTTGTTAGGGTATCACTTGCTGTTTGAACATGGATGATATATATGCCTTTGTTTAATTCGTGTAAAGAAACGGAGGAAAGAGCAGAAGTCAGCGGGGTTCTCCTTACTAATTTTCCGGAAGTCGAATAAACGGACAGGCGACCTGACTCACTATTTTGTAAGGTAACAGTCAATATATGGTCTGAGAAATGAAGAAGAATCGTTTCGTCCCGGATCACCTCTGTAGAAGTGGATACATCATCAGAGTAAAAGTTTATATATTCATACTTTTCAAAGATAAAATCTTCATCTACCCATTCGATCATAGAAATTAGATTCTTTTTATCGTCATATATCATATCTATCCGGTCACTATAGATCCAATCTTTTTCCTCTTCCTTCCAGCTATAATGAATTTCAGCGGTGCAACAACCCTGTGAGTCATATTCCAGTAAGATCTTTTCATACAATTCCCATTCCTGGCCGGAAGTCTGTTCTTCGGATAAACCCATAGTCGTAAAAGCTACCACCTGATCCGCACTGTTATATATCAACTCTATTTTCATCACAGATATATCTTCGGAATCATGAAAAGTTGTATCCATCAGGACCACCGGATTCTTTTTATCGTTCAATTGAATAGCCCCTGTGGAAGACCATTTAAACCATTCTCCTTCGTTAGAAACATATTGTTCTTCTAAAAGAGGATATCCGTTTTCATTCAGGTCATATATACTTTTTTCGTTTCGATCCATTCATTTCCTTCTTTTGCATAGGAATTTTCTTCTACCGGATAAGCTTGGAATTCTTTATACCGGTATATTGTTTTATTTTCAGAACCATCCACAAACTGATGTTCTTCGGAGATCAGACGCAGCCTGTTATCATATTCAAAAATCGTTTTTCCTATAAATACCTTTTCATCTTCCATATACATATAAATGTGAGAAGAATCCCTGGGTGCTGGTTCAGGCTGCCAGGATCTGAGGGATGGATGAGCGGGGACACGGGTAAAATGTTCAATCATCTTTTTCTGCTTCTGCTCTTTTTTGTCCGAAGATTGAGCTGATAAAAAACAAGGGAGTAGTAATCCTAAAAGAAGTACAGTTTGCTTCATTTTTTGGTGTTTTAAGTTAATAATGAATTTATATTCACTCCTAAGACAAAAGAATGAAGAAAAACCCCTATTGTCTTTCCTGCTATTTTATCCCCTCTCTGGTGCAGGCTTTGATTCTCACAACATGTATTTGAGTATGAATTAAATAAAAAAGGAAATACAAAGCTATTACCGGTGTGATCTACCAATAAGTTGGTAGATAAAATCCCTTGAATATGGGATTACAGATCTAATGAGCCCTACCGATCTTTACATCCGGTAACAACGTATTAATAACAACCGGAAAGATATGTCGAAAATAGCTAAAAGCCTGCTGGAGCTCATTGGAAATACACCTTTGGTTCAGCTAACTAATATCATGGAGGAAGAGGAGCTTCCCGCCAACCTGATCGCGAAAGTAGAGTATTTCAATCCTTTGCGGAGTGTGAAAGACCGGATCGGTCTCGGGTTGATCGAAGATGCGGAGAGATCCGGGCAAATCAATGAAGAGACAGTGATCATAGAACCGACCAGTGGGAACACGGGGTTTTCGCTGGCGTTTGTGGCAGCCAGTAAAGGGTACAGATTGATCCTGACGATGCCGGAAACGATGAGTGTGGAACGCCGTACCCTCCTGAAAGCATTAGGAGCGGAAATTGTGTTGACACCGGGGGATGAAGGTATGGATGGAGCCATTCATGAGGCGAATGAGTTAAAGAAAAAATACCGTAATTCATTTATTCCCCAGCAATTTAAAAACCAGGCAAATCCTGCCGTACATCGTGTGACCACAGCAGAAGAGATCTGGAGGGATACGGATGGTACGGTCGATATTTTTATAGCTGGTGTCGGGACCGGCGGATCCATTACCGGAATCGGAGAAGTCCTGAAAGAGCGGAACCCGGCTGTTCAGGTCATTGCCGTGGAACCATTTGATTCCCCTGTACTCTCCGGGGGACAGAGCAGTATTCATAAGATACAGGGTATAGGAGCGGGATTCATTCCGGAAATATTGAATACCTCCATATATGATGAGGTGATCCGGGTCAAAAATGAAGATGCATTTGTAACCAGCCGCCGGTTAGCTTCCAAAGAAGGCTTAGTGGTGGGTATTTCTTCCGGTGCCGCTGTATACGCAGCGCTTGAGGTGGCTAAGCGGCCGGAAAACAGGGAGAAGAATATTGTGGTGTTATTGCCTGATACCGGAGAGAGATATCTATCTATTTTATTATACGAATACATGTAAGAAAAAACCGATGAATGCTTTTATCCATACATTACAAAAAAACGTAGAAGTGCTTACGCAACCCTCCGCCGTAGAGGAGTTTAAATACATTCCCCAGGAAGAGAAAACATTACCTAACATTGATCAGTTAAAAGAGATTGTTTATCTGATCAGATCCATCCTTTTTCCCGGCTACTTCGGAGTAACCGGACGCAGCCACAACAGCCAGCAATATTATGTTGGAGTCAATATCGAAAAATTATATTCTTTACTTGATGAACAGATTTATAACGGGCTCCATTTTTTTCATGCAGACGGGAAAGGAGAGGAGGCGGCAAATTCTTCGGAACTGGCGCTTATCTTTATTGACCGGTTGCCGGAGATCAAGCGGCTCCTCTGTACGGATATCAAAGCTGTATTTGACGGGGATCCCGCTGCCCGTAGTTATGGTGAGGTGATTTTCTGTTATCCGGCCATCCAGGCTATGATCAACTACCGTATAGCCCATGAATTATTGAAACTGAATGTACCGGTGATCCCTCGTATTATTACCGAACTGGCTCATTCCGCTACCGGAATAGACATTCATCCGGGAGCAACGATCGGGGAATATTTTAGTATAGACCACGGAACGGGAGTCGTGATCGGAGAGACCTGTGTGATCGGTAACCATGTCCGTCTTTACCAGGGGGTAACCTTAGGGGCTAAAAGCTTTAAGTTAGATGATGAAGGGTTACCGATGAATATACCCCGGCATCCGATCCTCGAAGATCATGTGATCGTCTATTCCAACTCCACGATTTTAGGAAGGATCACGATCGGGCATCATTCCGTGATCGGAGGAAATATCTGGCAGACCTCCGGTGTACCTCCTTATTCCCGCATACTTCAGCGGAAGGCAGTTTCTTCTTCTTTTGTGGATGGAGCAGGTATTTAATGAATGTCAATGTTTGCATATAATCACGAAAACCATGGATGGGTCCTAAACAATCAAATATTCTGTCTGTTGTAAAAGCGTAATTAATAAAATAGCGTTATTATGATATTCAGCAAACGAAAAGAAGGATTTTTGACATCCGCACTGGAAAATCAGACATCCCGTGTTCCATCGGGTGTTTATTTAACTGTAGCGGTGGCTACGATGGCTGCAGCATTGACATTTAAATGCCTGGGCCGTAAACATAAACATACAGCCTTATTTGTAGGACAATGGGCTGCGCCACTGCTGATTATGGGTCTTTATAATAAGATCGTCAAAACAGAAGGCCATGACTAAAAGATAAATGATCTTATTTTCTAAAGGAGAACTTTTCGAAGTTCTCCTTTTTTTATTTATACTGATCGGTTGATTTGTATACATTCTAAGAAAGAAATAATATATTTGTATCGTAAGTAATCTAAACTTTTAACATATGAAAAAGAAAAATACACAGCTATACGGATTGGATGATGAAAATGGCGAAAAACAGAAGGTTAGCGAAGAGAAAATCTCTTATCAAACCAGATTAGATCAGTCTATTCAGCAAGCGAAGGAAGGAAAAACCGTAAAAGTTACTACTGATGCAGAATTGAAAAAGTTGCTGGATAGTTTATGATATATAATCTGGAATTTACTGAAATAGCCCTTCAGGATATGGCTTTATTGAAAAAAACAGAAATTAAAGCTTACAGTAAACTCATCCTATTGTTAGAGGAGTTAAAACATCATCCTTTAACCGGAACAGGTAAACCGGAACATCTGAAATATCAATATAAAGGTTGTTACTCGCGTCGAATTACTAAACGACACCGCCTTATTTATATCATAGAAAAGGAAACAATTACAGTATTGATATTATCTGCTTATGGTCATTACGAAGATAAATGAAAGAAAATATTTTTGTTACAAGAGATCTCATTATTCTACGGGTAGTAATTTGCGTAGTGCCTGAGCAATCTGGTCCGGACACGAGGTGCCCCGTCTCCCACAAATGATACCTTCTGTTTTATGAATGGCATCTTCAATGTCCATTCCTTCCAGTAACCGGGATAATCCCTGGGTGTTTCCGTTGCAACCGCCAATGATCGTTACTTTACGGATGGTGGTGCCTTCTGCCTCTATTAGAATATTTTTTGAGCAGACTACTTCTGCCGGAGTATAAGCAATGTGACGTTTGTCCATGGGTCTAAAGCCTTTTCTTTAATGAAGCGCAAAGGTATAAATAAAATTAATTACTTTTGTAAATGTCTTAAATACAAAAAAGCATGACTTACGAAGAAACTGTTCAATACCTGTACGCCAGTGTGCCGGTATTCCAACATCAGGGTGCCGGAGCTTATAAACCAGGACTGGAAAGAAGTAAGGCCTTAGACGATCATTTAAACCATCCTCACACAGCTTATCAGACTATTCATGTGGCCGGAACGAACGGAAAAGGATCGGTTTGCCATTTATTGGCAGCCATTCTTCAGGAATCCGGTTATACGGTTGGATTATATACCTCTCCTCATTTAGTGGATTTCAGGGAAAGGATCCGGGTGAATGGAAAGAAAATAAGTAAAACGTATGTCGTGGATTTTGTGGAACGGACCCGGGACTTTTTTGAACCCTTAAAGCCCTCTTTCTTTGAGCTGACTTCGACGATGGCCCTGGATTACTTCCGGTTTAAACAGGTGGACTTTGCGATCATAGAAACAGGTTTGGGGGGACGGCTGGATAGTACGAATATCATTACACCCATTATCAGTATCATTACGAATGTAAGCCTGGACCACCAGAAATTTTTAGGGGAAACCGTAAAGGAGATTGCCACAGAGAAAGCCGGTATCATGAAGCCGGGAGTTCCGGTGATTGTCGGAGAGGTAGACTCTACGGATGTGCTGGATGTGTTGGAGGAAAGAGCTGATCTGGTAGAGGCCCCTATGTATTGGATTGGTAATCAGGATGTGATGCAGGAATCTTATCTGATGACTACCGGAGAGTGGTATTTCAGTTCTTCGGATTACGGACAATTGTTCGGGCAATTATCCGGGGTGGTACAGGCAAGGAATGCCAATGTTGTGCTGACCACACTCCGGTTGCTTGAGAACATGGATGTAAAGACCACCGCTACTGCCGTTCGTAAAGGTTTTGAACATGTCATTGAGCTGACCGGATTGCATGGACGCTGGGAGCAGGTGCAGGAAAAACCTTGTGTGATCTGTGATACGGGACATAATGAGGGAGCCTGGATTTTTTTGAGAAAACATCTGGATGCAGAGATGAAACACCGGGGTCAGGCCCGTTTGCATATGATTATAGGGATGGCAAATGATAAGGATGTGGAAAATATTCTATCTTTGATGCCGGAGAAGGCGTTTTACTATTTTACACAGGCTTCCGTAGAGCGGGCCATGCCGGTTGA
This sequence comes from Tannerellaceae bacterium, assembly GCA_021201865.1. GTDB lineage: Bacteria > Bacteroidota > Bacteroidia > Bacteroidales > Tannerellaceae > UBA4116. Next base: position 33,416 of record JAJQEE010000050.1, read on the forward strand.
AGAGCTGACAGGGTATGCAGTTTTAGCGGGACTTTCCGGAATGGTATGTGACACGGTGGAAGAAGCTGTCAAAAAAGCGTTGGCGGAAGCCGGTGAGAGGGATCTGGTTTTTATTGGTGGCAGTACGTTTGTGGTAGCGGATGCTCTTCCGCTTTTTCCGGGATATGATGCGTAATTCTTAACTCTATTTATATAATGACAGAACAAATACAAAGAAAACTAAGTGATTCTGCGGCGGCCCGCTGGTCTGCCCTTGTGATCGTCTCTTTTACTATGTTGTGCGGTTACTTCCTGACAGATGTCATGTCTCCGCTGAAACCCATGCTGGAAGCTGAACTGCTTTGGACAAGTACGGACTTTGGTATTTTTAATAGTGCCTATGGATGGTTCAACGTATTTTTATTTATGCTGATCCTGGGAGGGATGATCTTAGACCGGAAAGGAATTCGTTTTACTGGTCTCGGGGCCTGTTTACTCATGGTGATTGGTTGTGTGATGAAATATGGAGCGATTGCCGGATATATCGGTGAGGGCACTTTGTTGGGTATGAAAGCACAGGTGACTCTCGCTGCTTTTGGATATGCTATTTTTGCGGTAGGAGTAGAGATTGCAGGTATCACTGTTTCCAAGGTGATCGTGAAGTGGTTTAAAGGGAAAGAATTGGCACTGGCAATGGGTATGCAGGTGGCAACAGCCCGTATTGGTACGATGCTGGCACTGGCTATTACAGTTCCTTACGCTAAATATTTTAATAGTATTTCCGCGCCGATCCTGTTGTGTCTGGTTTTGTTATGTGTGGGGTTGATCGCTTTTATGATCTATTGTGTGATGGATAGGAAGTTAGATGCTTCGATCAGTGAGTCCGGAGAACAGCCGGAAGACCCTTTCCGGCTGGCGGATATTGTTCTGATCATCAAAAACAAAGGTTTCTGGCTGATTGCTGTGTTATGTGTATTGTTTTATTCGGCCGTATTCCCTTTCCTTAAATATGCAACGGACCTGATGGTTAATAAATATGCTGTGGATCCGGAACTGGCAGGAAATATTCCGGCCTTGTTACCGTTTGGAACCCTGATCCTTACTCCCTTCTTTGGTGGGTTGTATGATAAGAAAGGGAAAGGGGCAACGATCATGATCATCGGAGCCTGTATGTTAATCGGCGTGCATCTGTTATTTACACTTCCTATTCTGAATGAATGGTGGTTTGCCACGATTGTGATGATCATTTTAGGAGTTGCTTTTTCACTTGTTCCTTCTGCCATGTGGCCTTCTGTGCCGAAGATCATTCCTGAAAAACAATTAGGGACGGCGTATGCGTTGATCTTCTGGGTACAAAATATTGGTTTGAGTATGGTCCCTCTGTTGATTGGCTGGGTACTGGATACTTTCTGTAAACTGGAAGGAAGCGGACCTGCGTATGACTACACATTACCCATGGCTATTTTCACCTGTTTTGGTGTATTAGCCCTGTTTGTTGCTCTGATGTTAAAAAGAGAAGACAAAAAGAAAGGCTATGGCCTGGAGCAACCGAATATTAAATCCTGACAGGATCTTAACATATCAAAAGGTATTGAAACACACAGGTCATCCGGCCTGTGTGTTTCTTGTTTAAGTCTCTTTTCATTTAATCCGGATTATCTTTTTATCTTTGTTTTTCTATTGTATACATTAATAAAAACGATATATGATCTGTTTTCCCAATGCAAAAATCAATCTGGGGTTGAATGTTGTCAGCAAACGACCGGATGGTTATCATAATATTGAAACGGTTTTTTATCCCATTCCGGTGAGGGACGCGTTGGAAATCGTACCAGCAGAACAAACTACTTTTCATCAGACCGGCCTTTCTATAACGGGGGATCCGGAACAGAATCTGGTTATGAAAGCTCTGTTCAGGCTACAGGAGAAATATGGAATCCCTGCCCTGGAAATTCATCTGTTGAAAACGATCCCATTTGGCGCCGGATTAGGAGGTGGTTCTGCAGATGCTGCTTTTATGTTGAAGTTAGTGAATGATTTTTGCCGGTTGGATATTTCCATCAAAGAGTTGGAAGAGGTAGCCGCTACTATCGGGGCTGATTGTCCTTTCTTTATACAAAACAAACCCGTTTTTGCTTCCGGCACAGGAAATATCTTTGAACCGGTTTCCTTGTCTTTAAAGAACTATCATCTGGTTTTAGTGAAACCGGATATTGCTGTTTCCACTCCGAAAGCTTATTCGATGATTAAACCGGCTCCGGCTGCTGTTTCGCTCAAGGAGATCATTAGGACTCCGGTGAATCAATGGAAGGATTCGATGATCAATGATTTTGAAGAGGTGGTATTCTCCCAGCATCCGGAGATCCGGAAGATTAAAGAGGATTTGTATGCAGCAGGAGCGATCTATGCGGCGATGTCAGGCTCAGGCTCTTCTGTTTTCGGTCTCTTTGAAAATCCGGTCTCTCTGAAAGAACTATTTTGTGAACATTATGTGTGGGAGGGTGCTTTAGACTAATCCTTTAAGTAATTATATAAACTCTATTTATAGATGAAAAGAAAAACAAAACTGATCCTGACTCTTTTTATAGGTGTGTTCGGTGTATTTGCATCCGAAGAGGTCCGGATCTCTCAGTTCAGATATGCAGGTCCTGTTGAGGTTCGTCAACCTGTTCTGACAGACAGTGTCAATGTACAGGGAAAAGCCTATGATGCGAAAAGCCTGCTTAAATCGGATCTTGCTTTTGATAAATTGTTATCCCATGCGGTTATCCTGGAGGCGGATACTTCCGGCAGTGTCACTTTCGAGGCTCCGGAAAAGAAGAATGCGCTTCATCTGCTCTCTTTTTACCTGAATAGTGACCGCTATACAAAAGGAACCTTAGAAATCACAGGTTCCGGTAGTTTTGAAGTATATGTTAATCACAGATCCGTAGGGAACACTTCCGAACTGACGATCGAACCTAAACGGTATGAGGTGGTAGTTAAATATCTGACCATGGAAGCAGATACCTGTCCGCCAACCCTGAAAGCAATTTATAAAAGTAAAGATAGTGCTGAAGTGGCTGCCTCTCTCAATCCGGAAAAGAAATATACGATGGAAGAGATGCTGGAAGGAAAAGATTTCCGGGGGGGGTAAGTGTCTCTCCGGATGGAAAATATGTGCTGGTGAAATATGCTAACCGTTTAAACAGTGGACGTAGTGAAACCTATAGCCAGTTAATGGAGACGGCTACCGGCCGTGTTTTGTTACAGGATAATGGAACACTGAACAATGCCCGCTGGATGCAGAAGAGTAGTAAGTTTTACTTTACCCGTACCGGTTCAGCCGGGACAGAGTTAATCGCAGTGGATCCTTCCAATATGCGGGAAGAAATACTTGCTGAAAACCTGCCCAAAGGTAGTTTCAACTTTTCTCCGGATGAGACGTTCCTGCTTTTCTCCGTGGAAGAGGAGGGACCTCAGGAGGGACCGGACCTGAAGAGAGTCCTGGAACCAAATGACCGTCTGCCCGGATTCCGGAAACGTTCTCTTATCTGGCGGTATGATCTGGCTACCGGATTATACGAGCAATTGACGTATGGGTATCATACCACTTATATAAATGATGTGAGCCAGGATAGCCGTTTTCTTCTGTTTAGCACGACCGAAACGGTTTATACTTCCCGTCCGCATGGAAGAAGTTCCCTGTATATGCTGAACCTGCTGACGATGGAAGTGGACACGGTCTGGGAAAAGGCTCCTTATATCGGACGAACTGCTTTTTCTCCGGACGGAAAACAACTCATGGTGTTAGGTGCTGCCGAGGCCTTTGGGGGGATTGGCGTGAATATTGCAGAAGACCAGATCTCCAATTCGTATGACGGACAGCTTTTTATCTATGATCTGGCGACAAAAACAGCCAAACCGGTCAGCCGGGAGTTTGATCCGAGTGTAACCGGAGCAGCCTGGAATAAATATGATAAACAGATCTATCTGCTGGCTGAAGACCAGGACCGTCAACAGATCTTCCGGTGTGATCCGGTGAAGGGAAAAATCACTCCGTTAGTGGTGACGGAAGATGTGATCTCTTCTTATACCATTGCTGATCAGGCACCTGTACTCTATTATTACGGACAAAGTGCATCCAATGCAAACCGTTTATATGCCTATGACCTGAAGAGTAATAAAAACCGCCTGGTGAATGACCTGTCTGCTGAAAGATTGAAAGATGTCCGGTTAGGAGAGGTGCATGACTGGGATTTCGTGATGGAAGAAGGTTCTACGATCCAGGGGCGTTACTATTTACCTCCAAACTTTAATCCGGATAAAAAATATCCGCTGATTGTTTATTATTATGGAGGGGCTTCTCCGACCAACCGGATGTTAGAGGCCCGTTACTCCATGCATATGTATGCCGCATTGGGATATGTGGTTTATACCCTTAATCCCAGTGGAACGACCGGATTCGGACAGGAATTTTCTTCCCGTCATGTGAATGCCTGGGGAAAACGCACGGCTGATGAGATCATCTATGGTACTGAGAAATTTTGCCGGGAACATTCTTTTGTGGATGATAAAAAGATCGGTTGTATAGGTGCCAGCTACGGAGGATTTATGACCCAATATCTTCAGACCCGTACGGATCTGTTTGCCGCAGCTGTCAGCCATGCCGGTATCAGTGCACTGAGCAGCTATTGGGGAGAAGGATATTGGGGATATGGGTATTGTTCCGTAGCAAACGCTGACAGTTATCCCTGGAACAATCCGGAATTATTCACAGAACAAAGTCCTTTGTTCCATGCAGACAAGATACAGACTCCTTTACTCTTATTGCATGGAAGTGCGGATACAAATGTGCCCATAGGGGAAAGTATCCAGATGTTCGCGGCCCTGAAGTTGTTAGGACGGACAGTCGAATTTATTCAGGTAGAAGGAGAAAATCATGGTATAACCGCTTATAAAAAACGGATCGGATGGCAAAATACTATTTTTGCCTGGTTTGACAAATGGTTAAAAGACCAACCGGCATGGTGGAATGATCTCTATCCGGAAAGAAATTTATGAATTGATGACTATCTTTGTGGAATGAATGGATTGAGACCGCAGGACTGGCTGCCTACTACTAAAAAAGAGGTGGAAGCAAGAGGCTGGGACTATATTGATGTGATTTTGTTTTCAGGAGATGCGTATGTGGACCATCCTTCCTTTGGAGCCGCAGTTATCGGACGCACACTGGAAGCGGAAGGTTTGCGTGTGGCGATTGTTCCCCAGCCGGACTGGCGGGGAGACTACCGGGATTTTAAGAAGCTGGGCGTACCCCGGTTATTCTTTGGAGTATCGCCGGGAGCGATGGATTCTATGATTAACCATTATACAGCGAATAAGCGTCTCCGGAGTGATGATGCCTACACACCTGATAAACGTCCGGGTATGCGTCCTGATTATCCAAGTATTGTATATACGAATATTCTGAAGGAGCTTTATCCGGATATTCCGGTAGTGTTAGGTGGGATAGAAGCTTCTTTGCGGAGATTGACTCATTATGATTACTGGCAGGATAAACTGAAACCGGGTATCCTGATAGAAAGTAAGGCTGATCTGCTGATCTATGGGATGGGAGAGTTACCCATTAAGGAGTTGGTAAGCAGGCTTGAAAAAGGGATTCCTTTCCGGGAAATAAAAGATATTCCGCAAACAGCCTATCTGGCTACTGGTGTAGATCCTCTGCCGCAAGACATTGTTTTAGCTTCGCATGAAGAATGTCTCAAGGATAAAATGAAACAGGCTCAGAATTTCCGGCATATAGAAGAGGAATCCAATAAATATGATGCTTCCCGTATTCTCCAGCGGGTAGGAAATCAAATAATTGTGGTGAACCCTCCTTTTCCTCCTATGACAGAAAAGCAGATCGATGCATCTTTTGATCTGCCTTATACCCGTTTACCTCATCCTAAATATAAAGGGAAAACGATCCCCGCTTTTGATATGATCAGGTTTTCTGTTAATATTCACCGGGGATGTTTCGGTGGATGTGCTTTTTGTACGATCTCCGCTCACCAGGGAAAGTTTATCGCTTCGCGGAGCAAGGAGTCTATTCTGAAAGAGGTAAAAACGATTACGGGCATGGAAGATTTCAAAGGATATCTGAGTGATCTTGGAGGCCCATCGGCAAATATGTACCGGATGCAGGGAAAAGATGAAAATATTTGCTGTAAGTGTAAAAAGCCTTCCTGTATATTTCCGGTCGTTTGTAAAAATCTGAATGCAGACCATACTCCTTTACTGGATATTTACCGGGAAGTAGATCGTTTACCAGGGATCAAAAGGTCGTTTATTGGTAGTGGCGTACGTTACGATCTTTTGCTTCATCGTTTTGAAGATGAAAGGATGAACAAGGCTGCACGTACCTACACAGAGGAATTGATTGCCCGGCATGTGTCAGGCCGCCTGAAAGTTGCTCCGGAACATACACAATCCACTGTGCTCAGACATATGAGAAAGCCTGGTTTTGAGCAGTTTGGATCTTTTAAAAAGATTTTTGACCGTGTAAATGCGCAACAGGGGTTAAGACAACAGCTGATCCCTTATTTCATCTCCAGCCATCCGGGATGTACGGAAGCAGATATGGCCGAATTAGCTGTTCAAACGAAGCAGATGAACTTCCAGTTGGAACAGATTCAGGATTTTACTCCAACACCTATGACATTAGCAACGGAGATGTATTATACCGGTTACCATCCTTATACGCTGGAAAAAGTTTATACGGCTCGTACAAAAGAACAGAAATTAGCTCAACGCCAGTACTTTTTCTGGTATAAACCGGAGTTCCGCCATCAGATTACTCAATCCCTGCAACGGCTTGGAAGAAAAGATCTGCTGGGAAAATTATTTAACAGATAAATTCTTTAAAGTGAAATAAAAAAAGTAGAATAGGGGAGCGGGGAGCTCCAACCTATTCTACTGCCATTATACTTCGTTCATAAACCTAATCTACGTTCCCGGCATTTTTACGGATTTTTCCGGGAGACGTTTTAAAGTGCCTGCGACTGAAATCGCATAGCTGGGATAAATTGACGAAACCAAATTCCTCAGCAATATTTTTCAACGGTTTATTTGTGTTTTTTATTTCACTGTAAATCTTCCGGCTTTTCTTTTCTAACATCCAATGATAGGGGGAGTCTCCGAATATATTTTTAAATTCCTTTTCAAAGCCCGAAATACTGTAATGAGAAAGCTTTGCCAACTCTTTAGCTGTTTTTACTTTCATGTAATTATTTAGGACAAAATGCGCAAAGGTAAAGTTCCGGGAAAGGATAGGATGAAAGAGCTTTTTTAACTCATCTGTCGTATAGTAATACTTCAGAATATAATATAACTCTTCTATTTTCAGTGCATGGAAATCCCGGTCTAACAGTCCATCTTCCAGAAATCCGGCTAAAGATTTGATAAACGATCCGGTAGCTGGTTTGATAGGTAATGGATTACAGGTATAAGAAATAGAAGGTACAGTCCAGTCTTTTTTGTTAAACCAATCTGGTTACACATTCCCATACAATCAGAAATCCGGTTGATGATAAGTTCCACATCTTCCCGTATTTGGATACCGGTATATGTATGAGGAGGAATAAACACAACCTGTCCGACCTGAAGAAGAAAAGCCGGTTTATTTTCTAAAGAGAGAAGGAGGGAACCCTCCAGCATAAAAACCAGTTTGGCGTACGCATTGTTATATGCTACCTGTTCCTCTTTTCTAAAAGATAATTTTTGAATAACAGGTAATGCATCCTCTGTTTCCGTTTGACGTATGCTACCATTCATTCCCAATTTCATATGGTTCTTTATTCGTTTCAACCTCGTCTTACCAATTAATAATTCATCTACGCAAAATCTGATGTACTCCTAAATAATTGTCTCAGCGCATTTGTTTTACCGTACTTTTCTCCATTGTTTTACAGAATACTGAATTATATAACATAGAAAAGTCTTATTTATTTATCTGTTCTGTTAATATTTAATTCATCTTCAGTAAGTTATCCAACCATGAAAGTTAATTAATCTTGACAATTCTTTTCCTTTTACAAATTTAAGTCCTACCAACCGTATTATTATTCGAGAAATCCATTAAGAAACACGAAATAAACACACTTTCTGCGTTATTTCCTATTCATTTTAGCCAATGTATCTTTGGAATCCTAATAATTGTAGATCTCGGGGTTTAATAGAAATAACGTATCTTTGTGGCAAAATAGAAATAAAGAAATATGAAGCGGGTATTCTGTCCAAAATGTGATAATCAAATATCTTTTGATGAAACCAAATATCCGGAAGGCAAAGTGTTAGTCTTTGTTTGTCCGCAATGTAGTGCACAATTTAAAATCAAATTAGGTAGAAAGATCATCAAAACAGATTCAGGAAAAGAGAAAGAGGTGAAGGAACCGGATTTTACTTATGGCTATATTACAGTCATTGAAAATAGCTTCACTTTTAAACAGGAATTACCATTAGTTTTAGGTGATAATGTAATTGGAAGAAGAAACAAAGATACAGAAGGTGTAGACGCAGCAATTATCACAGCAGACCCAAGTATGGGAAGAAAACATTGTGTGATCAATGTCAGACAAAACAAACACGATGAACTGATCTATACGCTACGTGATTTTCCAAGTCTCACAGGAACATTTATCCGAAGTACCTGTCTGGGAAAAAAAGAACAGGTACGAATTGAAGAAGGTGAAATTATAACAATCGGTGCAACTACATTTATTTTTCACGAAGGTCCTTTAAAAGAAAAAGAACAGGAATCTTTTTAACTTCATGAGAAGAACCTGATTCTAAACTTCTGTTTGCTTGTATTTAAAAAGCAGATTGTAGCGTATATAAAAATAGTTAGATGCGAATTGCATAATTACGATTATGTTTAATAGAATTATGGGGATTTATTATTAAACAATAATATCCAACCCTATTAAACATAAAGGGAATAATACATAACGGACCAAACAAATAACAAACTCTACTTATATGAAAAAACAAATACTACTACTTGTAATAATTCGGGCTTGTTGCCCTTTGGTACTATAATAACAAACGTCTGTTTTAGATAGTTCCCCCGACTTTCTAAAAAAACATTAATTTATTTAGCATGGATCACCAACAAAGGTGTTTCACTATGGAATAACATTCTTCTGGCGATACTTGGGTTAAAGATCCTTGCAATGATATTTCTGCGTTTCGCACTTAATGCGATCAGGTCAATTTGTTTACTTTGCACAAATGAATCAATAGCCTGTAACAGATCACCATCATTCAGCACCGTATAATCAATCTCTGCATCCGGATATTGCTTTTTAAGATATTCCTGTATGCCTGTCAGACGAATTTCATTCCATTCATCCCGGGTAGTAGAAATATTAAACAGATGAATCTTTATCTGATAGGGTTCAATGAGCTTCATAAATGCATCGAAGGCAACCAAGTCCTGTTGAACATAGGACGTGGCGAAAGCTACATTTTTCATCTCTTCCAGATTCTTATAATGGATATTTTCCGGGATTGCCAGAACAGGAATCCGGTTATGGTCAATCACTTCACCGGTTACGCTACCTATGAGATCCAGGTCTTTCTGGCTATTTCCGCGGGTTCCCATGATGATCAGGGTCGGATTATATTCTTTGGCAAAGGCAATAATCTCTTCTTCCGGAAGTCCTTCCCGCAGAACATGATGATATTTTATCTTAGGCAACTCTCCTAAAGCTATTTTTTGATTGATGTAATTATAGATATTATCCATATCTGCTCTTACACGGTTCAGGATTACTCCTAACTCTTTGTTATCATCGATCTGATAGGCTAATGTATCTCCCATCGGTACAGCCATCGGGAAATAAGGGGCATAATAGGCATGCAGGATCATAACCTCCGCATCGATCTTGGCAGCGTAATTAAATCCGATTTCACAGGCTTTTAGGGAATAGTCAGAGAAATCTACCGGGATCAGGATCTTTTTCTTACGTTTATCCGGTTCGACCAGGTCTTCTTCATTATCTTCCAACCAATGACTATCTTCAATTACCCGGAGTGCTTTGGGGAGGTCACTTTCTTTAATTCTCACACGAACACCTGCGGATACCACAGGCTGGATCAGGTTTACATTATGAATATAAACTTCTATGCCTTCCGTTTCCAGGATCGTTTTAAGGATCTGGGCTTTTTCATACGTGTGGATAGCTAATGTTATCAATTCGTCTTCCATAACCCTATTTTTTATTAGTTAAACAATAGCAATTTATAAAATGTTGAGGATAAAAAAATCCCATAGCTCTTTATTTTTCAGCTATGGGATTATCTAAAGAGGTTGTAAACTTTCTTACGCTTCAGGTGCCACAGACTCCTTACTTTCTTCCAGGATCTGTATAGCACGGTCTAAAATCGTTGTGTCATCCAGAATCACCAACCCACCATCTGGTCCCGGTTCGATGTGAATACCACAGCTATTACCATCTTTATAATTGTGTCCACCAAAATAATTGCGGACAGTTTCAACTGAAATACCCAATTCATCTGCGATACGGTGGGATGTACCGTTTGGTAAACTGTCTTTGATTTTACGCAATTCGTTAAATGTGATCGTTTTTGTCATGGCTCCCTTATTTTGAAGATTAATACTTTTGTTTATTTCTCTGCCACTAACTTAGTGAATATCTCTTATTAGAACAAAAATATTTACAATAAATAAACATGCTTTACGGCATGTAATCTATAGATCAGGCCAAAAAGTGTATTAATTGTGCATTGAAAGCAAGCATAATGAGGATAGTAGAGAAGATCCCCATAACGATCAGTTGAGGTGGATTTAATGCATATACAGTATAAGCAAATGAGCGATGCTCCTCTCCCCTTCTCATCAGATATGGACGGGATAGAAGATAGATCCGGTGCACCAGATAACCGAAAATAGTGCCTATAATAGCCCCGGGAACAATATCCGAAATAAAATGAACTCCCAGATAAATACGGGTATAGGCCATTAACGTAGCCCAGAAAAATAGGGACAGAGTCAATAAGCGGTTCCGTAGAATAAGTGAAATAAAAGTAGCAAAGCCAAATGCATTCGCTGTATGACTGGACATAAAACCATACCTCCCTCCTCTGTAATCAAACACAGTCTTCACCTGATCTATAAAATCCGGATGGTGAGTCGGCCGGAAACGGGTAAACAGGGGTTTACAAAGATGAGAAGCAAACTGGTCGCATGAAGTGATGACCAGCACAATACCCAGAAGAATTAGTAACGATTCCTTCCATTTATTCTTATAGATCAAAACGAAAAGAATAAAAACCGCTAAAGGTAACCATACCACTTTACCAGAGTAAAGCCACATAAACCTGTCAAAGAAAATAGAGTCGCTGCCATTCATCAGAAGAAACGCTTCACGCTCATGTACTAGTATTTTTTCAAGCATTTAGTTTGTTAGATTGTAATAAATAAAAAATAGTATTAGATAACTTTCATATCTTTACCCGGCATCCATCCAACATGGCCATCTTCCAGTTCTATTTCCTTCCATTCTCCCAAAGTGCTTTTAATATGAACTTTTGTTCCTTCATGCAGAATGAACAGGTCATTTCCGCTTGCATCCGGGGAACTTTTTACAGTTACGGTAGGTGAAAATACGATCGCACTATCACGATGTACTAATTCATATTTTTGATTATAGCCGAATATGTTTGCAAAGATAGTAATAATCAAAAATATAAAACCTAAATAAAAACCAATTTTTTTCAAACGGATCCAACGTGAGAAAAAGAATAACAACAAGCAACCCAGGAACAGGATAAAACTACCGATCCCTAATCTGGCCCAGGAATCTGCTCCTCCCATATTTTCAAGATTTTTGAACCAACGGGTCAGGAAAAATGTACCAAGGGGTTCGATCTTATCTACCGCCCGTTGCCTGGCCATTTGCAGATTGAAACGTATATCCGCATCACCTGGTTCCAAAAGTAAAGCTCTTTCATAATTCAGGATTGCAGGAGCAACTTCCCCTGCTTTATAATACGCATTTCCCAGATTATAATAGACTGGTGCAGATTCACCGTAGGTACTAAGGATCTCTTCATATAACTGAATTGCTGTCTGATAATCTTCTTTTGTATAGGCCACTTCTGCTTCTTTGATCGCCAGATCCTGCGCAAAAGTGTTCCAGACAAAGAACTGAACGAATAAACAAAAAAGTATCTTTTTCATATAATTGTTACACTGCATGTTTTTACTTCTTGATCGTATTTTCCATTTTTCCAATCGCATCTACTGTCATTTCATATAGTTTATCCATCTCTTCATGTCCCTGGGAAGGTGCATACCGGGCAAACTCACATGTATTCAGAATCTCCATAAATTCGTTGATCAATGCCTCATCTACCCCATACTTATTCAGTTCAACTTCCACATTATCTTTAGTAAGATCTGCCTGAGGTATGCTCAGCTTATCACTCAGGTATCCCCACAATGCTCTCAGCACTTCTTCATAGAATTCTTCCCGTTTGTTTTCTTTCAATAGCTTCCCGGCAATTTTCAGACGCTTAACAGCCATTTTATTTGCTTTCTTCGTACGAACGAGTGCCAGATTTGAATTCTCTTTGATCTGCTTTCTATATACTATAAAGAATACAATAAACAGAATTGCAGGGATCAGATAACATAACAGGTACATAAAGGATCCATAGAAAATATCGCTCTTGGAAACAAAGTTAAATCCTTTTACTTTCAGATAACGGATATCCTGACCCAGATACCTTACATTTTCCCGGTTACCAAAATTGGAAACCACCGGGGAATTCGTATCTCCTCCTTCTCCTTTCTCTACATGTAGCTTATAAGGACCAGCCGTCAATGTTTTATAGGAATTGCTTTTCAGATCAAAGTAAGAGAACTGGATAGCCGGAATCTCAAAATCTCCTCCATAACGAGGAATTGCCATATATTCGATCATCTTGCTGCCACTTACACCTGCCGCAGTCGTACGGATATTTGTTTCAACTTTCGGATCATACGCATCAAAGTCATTAGGGAAAATCACTTCCGGATTCTTTACCAAACGAATATTTCCGGTACCATCAATCTTAATATTAACTGTAACTGCTTCATTCGCCTTTACACGATCCGAACTGATACTGGCAGTCATATTGAAGTCCCCTACTCCTCCGGAGTAAGAAGCCGGTTTGCCGGATGGTAGTGGTTTTACATCAATGGTTACGGGTGCAGTTGTTAATGTCTTATTCACATCCCGGTAAGTAGCAAAAAAGTCATCAAAAATGCTTCTTACCCTTTGCTGGGTGGGTACCCTTACAATTGCTTCGAAACGTCCGCCTTCAATGGTGATCTTACCGGAACGCTGGGGATATAAAACCGTTTGTTTCAGTATAACAGACTGATAATTACGCCCATTATAGTTTTCAAGAGTAAACTGTTTATTTTCCGGAAGTTCAACCTCCTGAGCCAGAAAACCTTCAAATTCGGGAAATTTATAACTTCTGAAAGAAGGATCTACTAAAGTATATAATTTAAAAGTAACCAAAAAACCTTCCTGCTCATACACACTATTCTTCGAAACAGTCATCCGCATAAAAATATCATTATCACTGACAGCCGGCGCGTTTCCTTCCTGTGTCTGGCTATTTCCTGCTGCTGCCGCTTTATCTCCCGGTAGGACTTTGCCAGTCAGACCATTGGAGGTGTT